>JBCCVP010000097.1:0-19005 GCA_039195135.1 Pseudomonadota bacterium
AGGCCGATCACGAGCATGTCGTAGGTGTCGGGCCGGGCGAGAACGGGCAGGGTGGTGAGCATCCGCTGGCTATGGCGCGAAGGCGGTGCGCCGTGCGGATCCACCGAGGCTTCCGGCAGGCCATTGTTGCGCAGGAGAAAGTAACCGTCGCGTTCCAGCATCAGCACGGTCGATGTGCGTCCCACGTCGTAGTAGCGCACCGTGCCCGCCCGGTAGGGATCGATGGGCGACACGCGCAGGATCGGTTCTGGCCAGGTTGGGAAATACAGAAGCGCAACAGCAGCGGTGACTGCGCTGGAGACGGCCAGCAGCGGCGCGTGCCGCCGGGCGATCAGCAGTACCATCAGCAGCGCGAGGCTGGCGTTCACCAGCACCGCGACGCGGATGGTACCTTCGTACTTGAGCATCGGAATCAACACGAAGCCGGCCAGCAAAGCGCCCAAAATTGCACCCGCGGTATTCCAGGCATAAACCCTGGCAGACGAGGCGGCGGCGTCCGCTTCGCTGGACGCCAGCAGACGAACCGCGAGGGGAAACGTGGCGCCGATAAACAGCGTCGCGGGCAGCAGAATCATGATGGCGAGCGGTACGTTGCCGGCCAGGCCTGCCTGCTCAGGCAGCAGCGCGGGGAGCGCCTGATAGATGGCGATCGAGCTCAGCGCAATCAGCAGCTGGCAAACCACCAGGCCATAAAAAGCGGTGTTTCGGACGCCGGCGAATCGCGCGGCAGCTGCGCTGCCCAGGGCAATACCGCCGAGGAAGGCGGCAAGCATCGTGGCGAAGGCGTTTACGCTGCCGCCGAGCACGTGGCTGAGCAGCCGGGTCCAGAGTACCTCGTAGGCAAAGCTGTTGGCCCCGGACAGCAGCATGATGGGGAGAATCCAGCCGCTGCGGGTCCATGCCGGTTTTGGCTTACCGCTTTTCTCTGGTGGGGGGCTTGGAAAGGAAACAGCCGCGGTGCCGCGGGTCAGTCCGGCGGCGATCAGGAATACCAGCGCGTTGATGGCGGCGCCGACAAACACCGTTTGAAACAGGCTCAGCGCGGGCAGCAGCACAAAGGCGGTAAACACCGTGCCGCCGATGGCCCCGGCTGTATTGATCGCATAGAGCGTGCCAACCCGCGAACCTATCTGCGCATTCGACCGCACCGCATAGCGCGTCAGCAGGGGCAGGGTGGCGCCCATGCAGGCGGTGGGCAGCGCCAGCACCCCGAATGCCACCGCCAGGTAGAACAGCGACTGCCCCGGGCCGCTGGCGTCGGGCAGGCCGGCCTGTCCGCCCAGCACGCCGGCGTAGAGGTCGCCCGCCAGCTTCAGCAGCAGCGGCACACAAAGCGCACTGATGGCGATGGCAGCTTCCAGAATGCCGTAGACCAGCACCGGACGCGCGATGCCGTGAATAAACCGACCGGCGACGGCTGCACCCAGCGCCAGGCCGGCCATGTAGGAGGAAAGGACCATGGCGACCGCCAGTTCGGAGGTCCCAAAGGTGACCGCAAACTGCCGCATCCACGCGGTCTGGTACAGCAGCGCGGCAAAACCAGACAGGAAGAAACACAGGCAAACGGCGGGATAGATCCAGCCCACGCCGGAGTCCCCCGCAACCCGAGCCGGGTCCTTCAAACGCCTCGCCTGATTGGCTTCTGGCCGTGGGTTTTTCTTACCGCGTTTGCCCAAATCAAGACGCTATTCCGACGCCGCGGGCAGACGCAGCATCGTCACAGGCCGGCTTGTTTTTTCAGGTTAAGCGCTACGTCCTCGATCATGTCTTCCTGTCCCCCAACGGTTTTCTGTTTACCCAGCTCAACCAGAATATCTGCGGAACGCACGCCGTGCTTTTTTGCGGCCCGCTGCGCATGCAGCAGAAACGAGGAGTATACGCCGGCGTAGCCGAGAACGAGGGCATCCCGGTCCAGCCGCACCGGCTGATCCATCATCGGCACGACAATGTCCTCAGCCACGTCCATCAGGCGGAACGTATCCACGCCGGTTTCCACCCCCATGCGGTCAAGTACGGCCTGAAATACCTCCAGCGGTGTGTTGCCGGCGCCGGCTCCCAGCCCGGCGCAGGAGCCGTCGATACGACGCGCGCCGGCCTCAATGGCGGCGAGGGAATTGGCCACGCCCATGGCCATATTGTGATGGCCGTGGAAGCCGATCTCGGTCTCCGGCCGGAGCCCGTCGCGCAGGCAGGCGATACGAACGCTGACATCTTCCGGCAGCATAAAGCCGGCCGAATCAGTGCAGTAGACGCAGTTAGCGCCGTAGCTTTCCATCAGCTGTGCCTGGGCCAGCAGCTGCTGCGGCTCAATCATGTGGGCCATCATCAAAAACCCCACCGTGTCCATTTCCAGGGACCGTCCCAGCGTAATGTGCTGCTCCCCCACGTCCGCTTCGGTGCAGTGGGTAGCGACGCGTATGGTGTGCACGCCGATCTGATTGGCCATCTTCAGGTGGTCAACCGTGCCGATGCCAGGAATCAGCAGCGCCGACACTTTGGCGTTTTTCATCCGTGGCACCACGGCTTCCAGGTACTCTCGATCTGTATGGGCCGGAAAACCGTAATTGACCGAGGCTCCGCCGAGGCCGTCACCATGAGTGACCTCGATGCGAGGTACGCCCGCCTCGTCGAGGGCGGTGGCCAGCGCAATCATTTCTTCAAGCGAAATCTGGTGCCGTTTGGAATGCATGCCGTCGCGCAGGCACATGTCGTGCAGGTCTACCTGAATGCCTTTGAGGTCCATCAGACCGCCTCCGCCGCACGCATTTCTCTGGCCATCAGTTCGCCGGTGCGCAGCGCCGCTGCGGTCATGATGTCGAGATTTCCCGCATACCGGGGCAGGTAGTCGCCGAGGCCTTCCACTTCCAGAAACACGGAGACCCGGTTGCCGTCGAAAACCGGACCGTTCATCAGTCGGTAACCCGGCACATATTCCTGCACCTGCTCGATCATCTGGTGAACCGATTGCGTAATGGCTTCCGGATCCGGCGGCGATTCCGTCAGGCAGTGCACCGTATCGCGCATGATTAGGGGCGGTTCAGCGGGATTCAGAATAATGATGGCCTTGCCCTCGGCGGCTCCGCCTACCTGTTCGATCGCCGACGCCGTGGTGCGGGTGAATTCGTCGATATTTTTGCGGGTGCCAGGCCCCGCCGACTTTGAGGCGATGGTAGCCACGATTTCGGCATAGGAAACCGACTGCACCTGACTGACCGCGGTGACGATAGGAATCGTGGCCTGTCCGCCGCAGGTCACCATATTGACGTTGGCTTCGCCGGATCCGAGGTGATCGTTGAGATTGGTGACCGGCACACAGTAGGGGCCAATCGCGGCTGGCGTGAGATCGATCACCGTGATGCCGCAGTCCTGAAGTTTGCGATTGTTGTCGGCGTGGACGTAGGCGGACGTGGCGTCAAAGGCGATTTTTACCTGGTCCTGCGCGGCGTGCGGCAGAAACCCGTCGATTCCGTCGTGAGTGGTTTTGATGCCCATCTCCCGCGCTCGCGCCAGGCCTTCCGACTCCGGGTCGATGCCAACAAGCCAGGCGGGGTTCAGCGTATCACTGCGCTGCATCTTGACCAGAAGATCAGTACCGATATTGCCGGAGCCGACAATCACTGCGTTGGTTTTCATAGCTGTGCCTGGTTACCTGCGCGCCTAAACAAAGCGGGCCGAAGCGGTGCCGATCCCGTCGATTCGTATCGTCATTTCATCGCCGGGAGTGGCCGGCAGCATGGTGCCCAGGGAGCCTGAAAGAATCACCTCTCCCGCCAGCAGCGGTGTGCCCAGGGCGCCCAGTGTATTTGCCAGCCAGGCCACGCAGTTGGCGGGATGTCCCATGGCGGCGGCGCCGGTGCCCGTGGCGCTCACCTCGCCGTTGGTCTCGATCACCATTTCGCAGTTCACGAGGTCCACCTCCCGGGGCGAAACGCGATCGTCGCCCAGCACCAGCGCGCCGCTCGAGGCATTGTCGGCAACGGTGTCCGCGATGGTGATCTTCCAGTCGCGGATGCGCGAATCGACAATCTCAAAGCATGCGCAGACGGCCTGCGTTGCCGCCAGTACGTCGTCCGCCGTCACACCGGGACCGCTGAGGTCGTGGCTGAGGATAAAGGCGATTTCGCCCTCCGCCTTGGGCTGAATCATGGTGCTGCTTACGGGAATGTCAGCCCCGCTGGAATAGGCCATGGCGTCAGTCAGGTAGCCAAAATCGGGTTGATCTACCTTGAGCAGGTCCATCACGGCTTGTGATGTAACACCGACCTTTTTCCCGATGACCTTCTCGCCGGTTGCCAGCCGGCGCTTCAGGATTGCTCGAGAGATGGCGTAGGCATCCTCAATCCTCAGCGTTGGAAAGCGTTCCGTAAGCGGTGAGATGGGCTGCCGGTCGTTTAGTGCGCAAAAAAGCCGGTTCCCGAGTTCATCAATTGTGCTGGCGTCCATCGACAAAAGCTTAAGATCTTCGCGATTTCTGCGGAAATGAATTGTGGTTATTGCGGTTTATTCGTCGGGTGAATGTCGGGCCAGGCCGTCCGTAATCTGAGAGAATCCCGTCGCGGCTTCAATCAAAGGATCGCAATGCGCAATACGCCAACAGCCATTATGGAGACTCGGCCCATGAGTGCCGCCCAGTGGGCTGCCGTCATCGTGACCATCGGTCTCAATGCACTGGATGGCTTTGACGTGCTGTCCATCAGCTTCGCCGGGCCCGGGATTGCCGCCGACTGGCAGCTCAGCCAGTCGGTACTTGGCTGGATTCTGGCCATGGAGCTGCTTGGCATGGCCGTTGGGTCCATCACGCTGGGGATGGTTGGGGACAAGCTGGGGCGGCGCACCACGATGCTTGTTTGTCTGGTGCTGATGACGATCGGCATGTTTGGCGCGGGTCATTCTGCTGGCGTCAACGAACTGCTGGCCTGGCGCCTGCTCACTGGTCTTGGCATTGGCGGCATGCTGGCGGTAACCACCGCGGCAGCGGCCGAGTTTTCCAATGGTCGGTGGCGGAGTCTGGCCCTGGCGCTGATGGTCATTGGCTATCCCATCGGCGGCCTGACCGGGGGCTTTATCGTGAGTAACCTGCTGGTGGACGGCGTCTGGCAGGACATTTTCATTTTTGGCGCCTGGGCCTCCGCGGCGTTTATCCCCATCGTGTGGCTTCTGATTCCCGAGTCGCCCGTCTTTCTGGACCGCCGGGGCGGTCCCGGGGCCCTTGAAAAGATCAACCGGTCGCTGGCTCGCTTTGGCCATCCGGCGGCGGAATCGCTGACGCCTGCGGTAGCTGGAGCGGCCAAATCATCGCTGGCTGACATCTTTAAGCCTGGGCTTATCCGATCCACGGTATTGGTGACCGCCGCCTATTTTTCGTTGATTACAAGCTTCTACTTTCTGGTCAAGTGGACGCCAAAGATCATCGTCGATATGGGCTTTGAGCCCAGCGCGGCGGCTGGCGTGCTGGCCTGGCTGAATGTCGGGGGTGCCACCGGCGGCGCCGTGTTTGGATTTCTTGCTACCCGAATCAATCTGCGGCCCTTGACCATTGCGGTCCTGTTCGGCGCCGCCGCCATCATCGTCTGGTACGGGCGGGGCCATGACAACCTGACCGCTCTGACCGTGGCTTTGGCCTGCGCAGGATTTTTCACGAACGCCGCCATCTGCGGAATGTACTCGCTGTTTGCCAAGGTGTTCCCCACCCACGTGAGAGCAACGGGCACGGGCTTTGCGATCGGGGTTGGCCGCGGCGGCGCGGTACTGGCGCCGATTATTGCGGGCTATCTTTTCCAGGCCGGGTTCAGCCTGCAGTTTGTCGCGGTGGTGATGGCGGGGGCTTCTTTGCTCGGCGCGTTTTTCCTGTTTTTCCTGAAGGAGCGGGCGGCCGCCTGACGCCCGAAAGCCAAAGCCGTCGCGCGGCGTCACTGGGCTGATGTAAACGGGTCGATCAAGGAGACGTCGCAAGCTTCAAAGTCGTCGATATTCCGAGTGGCAACGGAGAAACCGCTGGCGGCGGCGATAGATGCAATCTGGGCGTCCGCCACACTGATGGGACGCCCAAGCCGCCGACGCCGGGCACAGAGTTCACCGTAGTATTTCGCCGCGGGAAGGTCGAACGGCAGGATGCGCGTGGCAAAGGCACGAGCGAGAAAGCGCTCAAACTGCTCGCTCAGCAGATCCCGGCGTTTTCCGGCAGGGAGTACCCGCAGTCCGAAAGTGATTTCCGCCACCGAGACTGCTGTGAAGTGCAATGATTCTGACTCCTGCGCGTTCAGCCAATCGAGCACAGCCGAAGCGGGTGGCGATCCCATAAACTCAGACACAACGTTGGTGTCGAGAATGATCACTCGAATGAGATGGGTTCTGCCACCGTACGGTCAGGCAGCCGGAAGGCTTCGTCGCTGTAGGCCGGGCTGAAGATCTGCAGAGCCAGATCTCCCAGCCGGCTGGGGGAGGCGACGGCACGCTGCAGGATCCGCCGGACCTCCTCTTCCATGGACACACCATTTTGAGCTGCCCGGATGCGCAGACGTTTGGCGGTATCTTCGTCGAGTTTGCGAATACTCAGGTTGGCCACAGCGCGAAACTCCTGTAACGCAGTCACCTGAGTTCAATGATAGCATTTTGCCAATTTGCTAGCATTCGAGCACGCCATGCGGGGTAATTGGTGGGTGATACCACTTGTGGTCTGACAAAGCCTGTTTACTCTTGTGACAACGCGGAAAGGAACGCTAGAACGGCTCATCGAACAGGCTGACAGGCATGGAGCTCGATGCGCCGCAGGAGTGCGTCATGATCGATTACGTTATCTCGGCTCCGGAGGTCATCACCGTGCCGGTGCTGGGCTCCGATGGCGCGTTTCCGGTGCGCCGCATCTACTGCGTGGGCCGCAACTACGCGGCTCACGTGCGAGAGATGGGCGGCGACGAGCGGGACCTTCCCTTCTTTTTTCAAAAGCCCAGAGACGCCATCGTGCTCAACGGTGGGACGGTGCCGTACCCGCCACTCACCGAAGATCTGCAGCACGAAGTTGAGCTGGTGCTGGCGGTGGGCCTGGGGGGGGCGAACATTGTCGCGGCGGACGCGGCACAGCACGTGTTTGGACTGGCCGTGGGCATCGATCTCACCCGCCGGGATGTGCAGGGAGAGGCGAAGAAAACCGGGCGGCCCTGGGAAATTGGCAAGGCGTTTGATCACTCCGCGCCAATTACGGCAATCACGCCGCTGAACGGGGCCGCGTTGCCGGAGCAAGGCCGTATCAGCTTAAGCGTCAATGACGAGGTGCGTCAGCGCGGTGATCTGTCGGAGATGATCTGGAACTGTGCCGAGGTGATCTCCATTCTTTCCACCCACTACGCGCTGGCGCCGGGGGACCTGATCTACACCGGCACACCCTCCGGCGTTGGGCCGGTGCTGCCGGGCGATCAGCTTACTGCCGTTGTGGAAGGTCTCCCGGACCTCGCTATTTCTATTGGCGAAAAGTCTTGGTCTTAAAAGCGCCGAGTGAAAGCGGTGATGAAAAAGAGCTGAGTTTCGTCCTCCACCACGGGGCTATCCGCCGGATCCCCGAGGAGACGTCCGCCGCGAATCAACCCGGTCCAGCGCCAGTTCTTCGAGACCGGAACGCTCAGCAGGCCCTGCAACCCGACACTCTCAATACCTGAACCGGCGTCATAAGCCGGCAGGCTGGACGTGAGCGTCTCCGCTGCGCTGACGCCGTAGAGCGCGTCGTTATAGGTGCCGTCTCCGATCCGCACGGTGGGACCTATGCTCCAGAACCCGGTGCGGCCAATGCGGCCCCGGCGGGCCGCGGAGAGGTCAGCGTAGAATCCTTCATGGCCGCTGGCGACCGCCTGGGAAAATGACGCCTGGAGTCCCCACGGGCCCGCCCCGTAGCGTACGTAAGCGCGGGCCTCAACGGCCGGCCCAAAGTCCTCCAGGCCGGGCAAATCGTCGTCATCGCGGTTGGCAAATCCCGGCGCTAGCGCCACGCCTACGTCCAGCGAGCGCGCGCCATCGTCGCTGCGCTGCCGCAGCAGCCAGGCGCCGATGCCTTGAGGCACGTTGACGAAATATTTTTCCCCCTGGCTGTCGACGTAGCGCAGGTCAAAGTAGGGCACCGGCAACACGCGGTAGTCGTCGGCCCCCTGAAACTCCGGGTTCACGATAACGCCCAGCCCAAATTCTGACCGCCAGCCTGCCTCCGCCTGGGGCGCGGCCTCGAGCTGTAGCTCCGCCTGGGAGAGACATTGGAAGGTGGCCGCCACGAGCAAGGTGGCAACAGCCCAGCGGGTAGGTGACAGCAGACGCATAGTAGGCAATCAAACGACTTGAAGAGCGCGAGAGATTGCCGACGGCGGCGCCAAGTGGGCGTGAAGAAAAGCTGCGGAAGCGCAAACGAGATCCGTCGGAAACCCCACCCCGACGCTTGTCTGATACCGCGGCACTTTCGGAGGTCAGACCCCCGAAAGTGCCGCCATGGTGAACAGGCTGAGGCGCCAGGTTTCCGACGGATCTGGCCGTCTGAGCCATGTCCGCAACACTCTACTGCAGCGGTTCATTGCGGTAGCATCTGATGATCGTCTCTGTTCCCCAGCAGGCAATCGAAATCAGAACACCCGCATCCAGCCGGCTGCCGGCTTGCCTGCTTCAACTCCTGTTAATCTTCGGCGGCGCGTCGGCGGCTGAGTTTACCGGCAGCACCAGCTGCAAGATCTGCCACGAGCAGCCCTATAAACAATGGCAGCAGTCCCACCACTTTGCCGCGATGCAGCCGGCCGGCCCCGACACCGTGCTCGGAGACTTTTCCGGCCAGTCCTTCAACCATTTCGGCGACCTCACCCGGTTTGAGCGAGATGGCGATACGTATCTGGTTTTTGCCAAAAACGAAGCCGGTATGGAGCAGCGCTTTGAGGTCACCCATACCTTCGGCGTCTACCCGCTGCAGCAATACCTGCTGGAAACCACCCGCGGCCGGAAACAGGCGCTGACGGTGGCCTGGGACAGCCGAACCAGCGCTGAGGGTGGGCAGCGCTGGTATCACCTCTACCCGGAAGAGGCGACGCCGCCGGGCGACGAACTGCATTGGAACAGCCCGCTGTTCAACTGGAACGGCATGTGCGCCGAATGCCATTCCACCAATCTGAAGATGGGTTATGCGGCCGAAACCGACAGCTTTGCTACCACGTTCTCGGAGATTTCCGTCGGATGCGAGGCTTGTCACGGACCGGGTTCGGAGCACATCGCCCAGGCAAGGCGGGGGCAGTTTGAACCCTCCTACGGTCTGGCGGTAGATCTTGATGATCAGGCTGGAGCCAGCTGGGTGATCGATGCCGTATCCGGCATGGCGCAGCGCAGCACGCCGGTTACCGGCCGCCAGCAGACCGAATCCTGCGGCCGCTGCCACGCGCGGCGCGGCGTGCTGACGGAAGACTACCGCCATGGGAAACATCTGACGGACACCCATCTGCCATCGCTGCTGGAAGAGGGGCTGTACTTCGCCGACGGGCGCATCCTGGACGAGGTTTACGTTTATGGATCGTTTAAGCAAAGCGCCATGTACGCCGCCGGCGTCACCTGCAGCAACTGCCACAACCCCCACAGCGGCCAACTCAAGTCCGGCAACGACAACCCGAGCGGCGTTTGCAGCCAGTGCCACATACCTTCGGTGTTTGCGGCCGCCGATCACGCGCCGGATCCGAATATTTCACCGGACCAGTGTGTGGACTGCCATATGCCGGCCCGCACCTACATGGGGGTAGATCCGCGGCGCGACCACAGCTTCCGAATCCCCGATGCTGGGGACCGACCCGGTCACTACGGTAAGGCCCTGGCGGCCGGGCGCGCCGGCCCTGCCAATCCCGCGCTCGCGGCTGCGGTGGAGAATACGCACTATCCCAACATTGCCCGCGCCACCGCGCTGTCCCTGCTGCGTCCCCCGTTTTCGAGCCAGCAGCGCCAGGTGGTGTTCGACTCGCTGAAAAGCTCCAGTCCGCTGCTGCGCATTGCTGCGCTGGGTGTTCTGAATTACATGGCTCCGGAAAGCCGTGGCGGCACCGGTGTTGGCCTGTTGAGGGATCCCAATCTGGCCGTGCGAGTTACCGCCGCCCGGACCTTTGCCGGAAATCAGCAGCTGGTTTCTGCCGCGGCTCGGGACGCGTTTGAAAAAGCCGCCGCCGAGACCCGGCAGGGTCTGCGGGCCAGTCTCTGGCAGCCGCTGAACGCCATGAATCTCGCCGATTTTGAGTCCCGCACAGGTCGGGCGGAAGAAGCCGAGCAGGCCTTCCTGCATGCGCTTCGGCTCGCGCCGAAAATGGCCCTTGCGCATCACGCGTACGGCCTGTTTCTGGTGCGGCAAGGTCGCGGTCGGGAGGCGTTACCGGCGCTTCAGGCGGCGGTCAATTACGCGCCGGACGACCCGCGACTGACCTATGTGCTGGGCGTTGCGCTTAATTCCCTCGGTCAGCCGCAGGAGGCGCTCCGACTCCTGGGCCGGGCCTTCGAGCGCTGGCCGCAGGACCTCGAGATCGGCTGGGCGCTCGCCACGATGCTGCGCGACTCCGGAGACCGAGCCGCCGCCCGCCACTATGCGCAGGTGCTGGCGCAAACCTATCCCGCTAATCCCAACGTTCAGGCTTTGCTGCGAAGCCTCTCGGTGCGCTGAAACTCGCGAAGCGTTCGCCCGTCGCGCGCGGTCTGTGGCAAAGTAGGCTGAGACTCCGCTCTAAGGCTTCCCCATGCGACTACTGCTGATTGTGCCTTTTCTGCTGCTCGCCGCCTGCGCCGGCGCCCCGACGCCGCCCAGCTACAGCACCCCGCCGGATGCAACGCCGGATGGACTGGAGCGGTTCGAAAGCCCCGTCTTTGAGCTGGTCTACGTGCGGCCGGAGCTCGATCTCTCCGAGTTCACGAAGATTCAGATCCGCCCGATTGGCCTTGGCTACAAAAACAACCCCAGCAAAGGCCCGATGCTCCTCCGCCCGGCGCGGAATTTTGAGCTGAATCAGGGGCAGCGCACGCAGGTGAGCCGCGCGTTCGCCAGTGCATTTACGGAGGCCATGACCAGCGATGGGCGCTATGCACTGGTGACGGAGCCCACCGTTGGCGCCATGCGCGTGCAACTGGCGCTGGCGCGCCTTGAAGTGAACATTCCCGAAGCAGGCGCAGACACCAGTGAGATTATTACCGTCGACAAGGCGGGGGAAATGACGCTGGTCGTTGAGGTATCCGACTCGCTCACCGGGGAGCCGCTGGTCCGCGGTCGCGATACCTACGTGATCGCCGGCGGCGGTCAGGCGCGCAGCGATCTCAATCTCGAAATCAGTGAGGTCTTTGCTCGCTGGTCGCAGCAGATGCGTAACGGTTTCAACCTGCTTTCGCCTGGGCGCGACTGAAGGCCGGAGGGAAATAAGATGAAAGGAACAGCCATGCCTAGACTCTCGCTACGAATCAGCCTGTTGCTGGGGCTCGCCGTGCTCCTGGCCGGGTGCAACTCGAAGATCAAGCGGTTCGATGAGCTTACCGGGGTGCAGCCTTCGCAGCGGGTCGGCGTGCTGCCAATCAATTTTCTGCCCAAGGTCTCGGCGCAGGTTTACAACAATGCGCTGAGATTTGCCGGCACCGCCGGGCGTGTCGCGGTAGCCAAAGCGGACGACTCGACGCGCCGCAAGATGACAGAAGGGCTGGAGGCCGCGCAGTATTTCTACCGGCAGGAGATCAACCGGGAACTGATTGCCCGGCTCAACGATGATGGCATCAAGGCGGAGTTCATCGAATTCCGCCGATCGATTGACAACGTGCTTGGTGAGGTGCCGCCACGGCGCTTTGAAAAGCGCTACCCGAAAGATGCAGGCTATGACTATCTGCTGGACATCTACGTCGAGTACTTCGGCTATGCCGCCGGATCAGTCGGTGCCGATTATCTGCCCACTGCACATGTGGCAGTGCGCGTGGTCGACGGGGCTTCACTGGATCCGATCTACGAGTCGTTGATCCAGTACAACCCGGTGAGCGACGTAGAGGGCTCGGTGAATCTGGAGGCCAACGCGGACTTTGCCTATTCCAACGTCGGGGACCTGCTGGACGACGTCCCGCGGGCCAAAGAGGGCCTCAAGGAGGCGGTGGATATCGTGATGGAAACCCTTATCAGCGAGCTCAAGTCTTAGCTCCGCCGGTCCGCCAGGGCCGGCGTTGAGCGTCACACCGTGATCGTCTGTTGATCCGTTGGGTGCAGCGGCTCGGCGCCGTCCGCCGTGATCAGCATCAGGTCTTCCAGGTGGGCCGAGCCGCCGACGCCGGTCTCCAGAAGCGGACAGTCGACGCTCAAGACCATGCCCGGCTGCAGCACCACGTCGATCTCGGGCAGCAGGCCGGACCACGCGGCGTGGTCGCTGTGATAGAGGCCCACGCTGTGGGGCCCGAAGGGTACGCGGTAGGTGCGGCCGGATGCTTTCATCGCGTCCAGCCCCAGCTTTGAGACCTCCGAAAAAGTGAGGCCGGGCCGCAGCTGTTCACGAAGTTTGTCCCAGGCATCCCCCATGGCCCGCGTCGCTGCCGTCATGGCTCGATTGGGTTCACCAATGAACACGGTGCGGCCGTAGTCGCCGTGGTAACCCGCATACTCGCTCACGCAGTCGATCATCAGCGCCTGGCCGTCGGTTAGCTTTTCGTCCACCAGGTCATCACAGATGCGATCCACCACCATGAACACGCCGCGGTGGCCGCGTCGGGCGGCGGCGGCAAAAAACTCCGCGCGCAGGTCGCGGTGGGTTCCGCCGGCCCGCACGGTCTTGAGCGCTTCAAGAGCTGCATCTACATTGCCGGCGGCCGCCTGGCGCATCAGTGCAATTTCCACCTCCGACTTGACCGGGCGAATGCGACGCAGCGCGTCCTCCGCGTCAACCACGGTAGCCTTCGGGGCAGCAGTTTCGACGGTGGCATCCACCAGCGGATGGTCAGAGGCCAGGCGACCCTGGGCAAGGCCAAGGTCCTTCAGCGCCTTCGCCAGAGCATCTGAGAGACGGGCATGCAGCCCCTGCGCGCGGATCGCTGACCGGGTCGCGTCAACGCGGCGCGTCTCGACGCTGTCTACGGGCGTCTCGCCCCGATCATGAAACACCGGTGGCGCAGCGGCCGTGGTGTCGCCCTCATCGTCCTCGACAGGCCAGGTGTAAAGGAAAGTGGGAGCCCCTAGATCATCCAGCCGCTCGGCCAGCGTGAAGTAGTAGCTGAAGGCGGCCCCCACCACCGCCAGCCGGCCCTTTTCGCGCCGCGTCACGATGGCGAAAGCGGACGGCGCCCGCCCCATGCGCGTGATCACCGGCCGGGCCCCGAGAGCGTGCTGAAAATTGACCCCCCGGGCGAGTACCAGAGCATCGAGACCCAGCTCGGCCATCACCCGATCCGCCTGTTCGAGATTCATGCGGGGACCTAGCTTGGGCGGGTGGAGGAGTGGAGCCGAAGTGCTGCCGGAGGCAGTCAGACCCAGCGCGCTGCCGCCGGCAAGGCCTGGAGCGGTGTGCAAAAATCGGCGTCGTTTCATGGGCACGAGCCCGCCAAATGCCTTGATGGTAACGCCTAACCGGGATCCGCGGTACTTTAGGGGCCCTGGGGCGTCGGCGGAGACACCAGTACTCCGCTTTCAGCCTGATAGGATTGCCACTGCTCGAGAAGCTCGTTAAACCGTTGAATAGGTGCCGGCCTCCCTAGGTCGGCCAACCTCAGGAGACCTATCCGTGACCAACCGCCGATCTTTTCTGAAAATGTCCGCTGCGTCGCTGCTGGCGCCATCGCTGGGTTCAGCGGCGGAAGCGGCCGATCAGCCTCTGCCCCGACGGCCGGTCCGGGGCACCGATGACACGCTGGCCATCATCGGGCTGGGCAACTCAAACGCGTTTCGAAACGGTGATCTGCCGGTTGCCACCAATCTGCTTGATCTTTACTTCCGCCACGGCGGCAACTACATCGATGCTTCCGGCTCCAGCGCCACTTTTGTCGGCGGTATCGCGCAGGACATGGGTGTCCAGGAGCAGGCTTTCATCGCCAACTACATCAACCCCGAAGGCCGGGAATCCATGCAGCAGGCGGCTGCTTCCCTCGCCGAGGCGCAGGGCAAGTCGGCGCTTGATCTGGTGCATACGCGGGAAATTCAGGCCTACGCAGCCAATCACGCCGACTACCTCGCACTGAAGGAAAAGGGACTGGTTCGCCACATCGGCGTGGCGCGGACGGGAAACGCGGAGGTGCAGGCGTTTATTGCCGGGCTGGTGGAAGCCGGCCGGGTTGACTTTATTCAGGTCAACTATTCGATGCTGGAGCCGGGCGCCGCGGAGCGGCTGTTGCCGCTTGCGCAGGACAAAGGCGTCAGCGTTGCGATCTCCCGGCCGTTTATTAACGGCAACTATTTTCAGCTTGTGCGCGGCCATGAGTTGCCGGCCTGGGCGGCGGAGTTTGACTGCGACAGCTGGGCCCAGTTTTCCCTCAAGTACATTCTTTCTCACCCGGCGGTGACCTGCGTTCTGACGGAAACGGCGAACCCCCGGCACGCGCGGGACAATATCGGCGCCGGGTTTGGCCGGTTACCCGATGAAGCCACCCGGCAGCGGATGGCGGCGCACCTGCAATCCCTGGCTTAGCGCCGTCGGTCGCGCAAAAAGACTCGCCCCACATGTTTCCCGGGCGATTTGCCGTGCTGAGCACGCCGGGACGTTCGTACAACGATGAGGGCGACCGAGGCAATTGGAATCGCCGAAAAGCCGACCTGGGTCGGGCCACGGACCGCGTTCGAGCGCTGCTGCAGGACGCGTATGACGGCGTGCCGCCGGGGAGTCGCTAAGCGGGTTTAATCGAAGGCGCTGACGTACGTTTCCCGCAGCGCCTTTTTCTGCACCTTGCCCATCGCGTTGCGGGGTAGCTGCTCAACCCAGTAGACCCGGCGGGGATGTTTGAAGCGCGCCAGTTTGTCGGTGAGCGCGGCTTTAAGGCGCTCATCGTCCGGGCGCTCGCCATCGGCCACCAGCACCGCCACCACCCCCTCACCCATATCCGCGTGGGGAACGCCCACCACCGCTGACTCTGCCACGCCGTCGACATCGTCCAGCACTGTTTCGATCTCTTTGGGATAGATGTTGTAGCCGCCGGAGATGATCAGGTCTTTCGACCGGCCGACAATCTGCAGCCGGCTGTCTTCGCTGAGGGATCCGAGATCACCCGTCAGAAAAAAACCGTCGTCGCGCATCTCCTCGGCGGTTTTTTCCGGCAGATTCCAGTAGCCGCTGAAGAGGTTTGGGCCGCGGATTTCGATCTGGCCCACCTCGCCGGCGGGCAGGGGCTCACCGGATTCAGTGCAAACCCGGACCTCAACGTCGGGAAGGGCGTAGCCGACGGTGCCTGGGACCCGTTCCCCATCCAGGGGGTTGGACGTGATCATGCCGGCCTCGGTCATGCCGTAGCGCTCAAGGATGGCGTGGCCCGTGGCCGCGGTCCACTCGCCGTGAACATGCTCGGTCATGGGGGCGGAACCGGAGATAAACAGCCGCATCGCCCGGCAGTCGTCGGCGCCGAAACCGGGTTCGGCAAGCAGTCGGGTGTAGAAGGTGGGTACGCCCATCAAAATGGTGGCCCGCGGAAGCTCCGCGCGCACCTTTGCCGCGTCAAAGGCCGGCAGAAAAATCTGTTTTGAGGCGTTGAGAAACGCCGTGTGAAGGGCCACGAACAGGCCATGCACGTGAAAAATGGGCAGCGCGTGAATCAGCACGTCGCTCGGCTCAAACCCCCAGATCCGGTGCAGGGCCAGGGCATTGGAAGCAAGGGCCCGGTGGCTCAGCGTGGCGCCTTTGGATCGGCCGGTGGTGCCGGAGGTATAAAGGATCGCCGCGAGGTCTTCGTCGCCCACCGCGGCCACGCTGGTCGTCGGGTCAGTCGCAAGGACCTTGCGCCATAGCCCCGCCTCCGGGCTCGTTCCCATCTCAACGTGGGAGCAGTCATCGGTTGCGGGAAACTCGCCGAGCTCTCCCGGGCGACACGCAAAAACGCGGGGTTCGGCGTCGCCAAGAAAAAACGCCACTTCGCTCGGCGTGTAGCTGATATTGAGCGGCACAAAGGCGGCGCCCGACCGCAGAGTGCCCAGATACAGGCCCACGGCGCCTATGGACTTGTCCACCTGGGCCATGACGCGGTCGCCGGGCTTCACGCCGTGATCGATCAGGTAGGCGGCAAAGCGTCCCGCGAGTTCATCCAGGTCGCCGAAGGTACAGCTGTCGCCTTCCGGCAGCTCCAGGGCAACGGCGTCCCGGTTTGCGGAGAATACGTCGGCAAATAGTTGATAGAGGTTGGCGTTCACGATTCAGAAAGCGACGCGGTGTTTATTGCGGCCTTTTCATTTAATCTATCTACTGATTGACCGAGAAGTCTGATGGAAAAAAAGCGACCCGCTCCGCGACGCGTTCAGGTGATTCGCAAAAAGAAGGTCTCTCCTCACATGCTGCGCATCACCCTGGGCGGCGATGAACTTGCCGATTTTCCCACCGAGCGGGAGAGCGGCTATATCAAGCTGCGGGTGGGTGAGCCAACGCCCAACAGCGACGATCAGCCGGTGGTGCGCACTTACACCGTGCGCCATTTCGATTCGGCAGCCAAAGAGCTGGACGTGGATTTTGTGCTGCACGACGTGTCCGGGCCGGCGGCCGACTGGGCGCGCGGCTGCGCCGCGGGAGACACGATTCAGTTTGGCGGCCCGGGACCAACGAAGTTGGTGGACTTTACGGCGGACTGGTTTCTGCTGGTTGGCGACATGAGTGCGCTGCCCGCCATCGGCGCCAATATCGAACGGCTTCCGCGCGACGCCCGAGGTACCGCGCTGATCGAGATTATTCACCCGGACGACCGGCAGGACATTGAGATCCCCGAAGCGCTGAACGTGCAGTGGATTGTGAATCCTCATCCCGATGTAGAAAACTCGGTGCTGCTCGATGCGGTCAAGGCGCTGCCCTGGCTGCCGGGCAGACCGTCGATCTGGGTTGCCGGTGAATTTTCCCAGTCTCTGGCCATCCGCAAGTTTTTAAAGGCTGAGCGGCAGTTTGAGCGCAACCAGATGTATGCAAGCAGCTACTGGCAGATCGGCATGACCGAGGACGGGCATCGGGTGAGCAAGGCCCAGGTTACCGACTAAACCGAGCATTACCGACTAGCAGCAACCGCACCCGGCCCCGTGTTTTTTCGCCGGCGCTGCCTTTGCCTTGCCGGGATTTTTCTTCCGCTCGCCGATCTTCGGTGTCGCCACCGCCACCGCCCCCAGCTTTTTCTGCACCGGCGAATCCGGCGGCGTATCGCCAACCTGCTCGCCGGTGAGTGCGCACAGCTCCGCCCAGGTGGAAATCGAGTCGCTCATGCGGTGCATCACCTCAAATACCTGCCCGTTTGCCGGGCATGCGTAGTCATACGTTGGCATCAGGTTCTCCTTTCGGGTGCCCTGCCTTTCCTCACAATTGAGGCCCATCACTTCGGTGATCGGCAGGGACAGCGTGGGCGTCGAATCCCACACTGTAGCCGGCGCTTGAGATCAGCTCAAGGCGCTTCGGCCACGAGCTGCTGGCCTCGGCCCTGGACGCTTCGATACCGGCCAGCAGGTCAGGTGACCGCACGTTCTGCTGGCCAATGTGAAGCAAAGACTGGAGAATGAACCAAGCAGCAAACGGGAGGCATCATGAGCGAAAGCCAGCTCCTTCGACTCGCTACGATGGACGACGTGCCGGCGCTCACTTCGCTGATCGAAGCGGCCACGCTGAGCCTGGCCAGCGATGACTACAGTGAATCGACGCTGCGCCTGGCGCTGAAAAATCTGCTCGCGGTGGACCCGCAGCTGGTCGAAGACCAGACCTACTTTCTGATTGAAGACGACGGTGAGCCGCTCGCGTGCGGCGGCTGGACCTTTCGCGCGACGGTGTTCGGTGGTGATCAACTGGTCCGAACCGACTCCCGGCGGCTGGACCCCAGCCGGGAGGCGGCCAAGCTTCGCGCGTTTTTTGTGCGCCCCTCCCACGCCCGCCAGGGACTGGGTTCCCGCCTGCTGACGCATTGTGAAGCGCAGGCTCGGGCCGCTGGATTTTCTGAGATCGAAACGGGCGCAACCCTGCCCGGTGTGCGTTTGTACCGGGAACGTGGCTACCGCGGCGCGCTGGCGCTGAATCACCGGCTTCCCAACGGGGAAGAGATGCGCATCGTGCCGATGCACAAGACGCTGGACTAGCACCGATTCCGCCGGGCATCCGCCCGGGCTCTCATCTGTTAACCACTTCACGGACTGGGTCAGCGCAATTACCCACCATGGCTTGCGCCCGGTCGGTTTGTCGCTGTGCTGGAAACACAGCGGACGGCGTCGCTAAAGATTTTGCGAACAGGGACGATTTACAGTGGAGCGGCCGACCGCGGAAACGCCGTTTCTGCGGGTAAGGCCGCGCCACAGAGAGGGACCTCAAGTGTACAGACGGACTCACGGGCGCCTGACTATCGCGCTACTTGCTGCGGGCTTAACCATCTATTCCCCAAACCTGCTGGCCCAGCCGGCGCTTGTCGGCGAGTCGGTGGATACGCTGGCCGGCAGCATCGGCAGCACCATCACGTTTGACTTTCTCGTCACCGGTACCGGTGTGATCGCCGCTCAGGCGGAGTTTGTGGTGCCGCCGGAGTTCACGATTACGGATCTGACCTGCAGTATTCCCGGCTGCGCGGCCAACGCGTCCACCGGGCGCATCGCCGTCCTCAGTTTCAGCGAGCTTACCGACGTGGACGACGCGGTCGTCATCACCTTTGACGTGGCCTCGGGCACCGCTGGCGGCGTTTATCCGGTGGCGGTCACCGATGAGCAGTACACGAACTTCTTTGCCGTGGAAGTGTCCGCCAGCGGCACCGTTGACGGTTCGGTGGACGTGAGCCGGATCCCGATCGCGCGGGACGATCAGCTGACGGCGCGGGAAGACGGTGGCCCCATGACCGTCAGCCTGGTGCAGGACAACGGTAGCG
>JBCCVP010000098.1:0-18896 GCA_039195135.1 Pseudomonadota bacterium
CATGCCAGGCCGCGTCGCGGATCACGCTGGCGCGAGCCGCTTCGGACCGCCTAGCGCGAGAGCCCGTTCGAACTGAGTTAGCGCCGGGGGGAACCGCCGAAGCTCAAAGAGCGTCTCGCCGAGGTTGTTTCGAATAGATGCTTCCCAGCGTTTGGCTTCTTTCTGGCTGCTGCTTTCAACTCGGGCCAGGGCCCGTTCATTCCATCGAAGCTGGTCAGCTGGATCACGATCAACAAAGGCAAACATATGCAGGGCGTCGACCGCGAGTCCGTCATTACCGGCATCGTTGGCTAGTGCAAGCGCAGTTTCGAAGGCCACCCGAGCCCGAGCCTGTGTGTCGGAGGTCCGGTCCGCATCCTGGTGCTGATGAGAGGCATAGGTGCGCCCAAATTCGAGCCAATAACGGGCTTTAGCTGCCCGCGAGGCGGTCCCCAGCTTTGGCTTCGCCTGAATCAGGAGATCGCGAGCGCCGCGAAAATCCCTTCGAAATACAAAGACGCGGGCCATCTGCGTCTGAATTATCAGCGCGTCATCTCCCTCGGCATCCGCGAGCGCAGACCGCATGCGCTGCTCACTCGCGGCAAGGTCGCCGCGGACCCACAGTTGGTTGATGTCAACAGCCGCGGACAGGTTAGGCGAGTAAAAAACAACAAAGCACAGCACCATTCGAATAAACATCAACAAACCACCGGCATCAGTTTTGCGCTCAGTTTAGCGATTCGCGAGCGGTGGCGACCACGAAGTCGCATCTCGGCACCTCGCACCACATTGAGTTGCCTTAACCCAAAGATCGACGGTGCAAAGAAAACCTGCCAAAAAACCTACATGGCGTTAGCACGCTCCCACAGCGAGTCGCCTGAGCGGGGCGCCTTCTACTGCTGGGGGCCGAGCGCCCGCGTTGGGAACGGCGGCCTTGCCGGCGGGTTTTCCTCGACGGCCTTCAGGCCGTCCAGCGCCAGCTCAATCGCCTTCTCCAACTGCGGATCGCCGCCGGCGTTGACCGCCTTGGGCCACTGGCGCACTTCCACGTCCGGCGGCACGCCCACGTTCTCCACGATCCAACCATCGTCATTCCAGATGGCCAGGTTGGGGGCCGTGACGGTGCCTCCATCCATCAATACCGGGAAGCCCAGAATGCCAACCAACCCACCCCAGGTTCGCGTACCAACCACCGGCCCCAGGTTGTACTTCTTGAACATCCAGGGCAGCAGGTCGCCGCCGGAGCCGGCATTTTCGTCCGCGATCATCACCTTGGGGCCGAAGGTGGCGGCCCGCGGGCTTTTGAGATCCGCGCCGTAGCGCATGGCCCACCAAGCGGCGAAGGGACGACGCAGAATATCGATGTAGTAGTCGGCAAACAGGCCACCACCGTTGTAGCGCTCATCCACGATGATGCCCGGCAGATGGGACTGGGGGTAATAGTCGCGCTTGAAATAGGTATGGCCAGCGACGGTGGTGTTGGGCACGTAGACATAGGCAACCCGCCCGTCGGTGGCTTCGTGCACCTTTTGCCGGTTGTCTTTCACCCAGGCCCGAAGACGCAGCTGAGTTTCGCTGCCGGTAGGCACCACCTCTACGCTGCGCGATGCGGCCCGAGGCGATGCGGCCACGGTCAAAGTAACGGGCCGATCGACCGTGTTTTCAAAGTAGGAGAAAACGCTGCGGTTGATGGTCACCGGTTCGCCGTCGACCGCCAGCAGGTAATCCCCCTCCTGGACGTTGACGCCCGGCCGTGCCAGCGGCGCCTGAAGCTCCGGCGCCCAGTTCAGCCCGCCGTAAATCCGTTCAAAACGGTAGCCGTCCGCGTCGAGGACAAAATCCGCACCAAGCAGGCCTACGGACACCTCTTCCGGGTCTTCGATGGTATCTCCCAGGCCGAGATAGCTGTGCCCGACCGCCAGTTCGCTGGCCATCCAGCGGATCAGCTGCATCACGTCCGCGGACGTGGCGGCGTGCGCCACCAGCGGTGCGTAGCGCGCTTTTACCGCATCCCAGTCGGCGCCGTGGTAGTTGTCGGCGTAAAAATAGTCCCGGTTGATGCGCCAGGCCTCGTCAAACATCTGCTGCCATTCGGCGCGCGGATCAATGCGCACCCGCACCGCGTCCAGCTTGAGCTGGCCTTTGCCCTCCTCCAGCTTCTCCCCGGCGTCGGTGACAAACCACTTACCCTGCTTGAGGTAGAGAATCTTTTTGCCGTCAGCGCTAAGCTCAAAGGCGCTGACATCGCCGAGCACAGTTTTCGCTTCCCGGTCCTTGAGGGTGAAGCGCTTGAGCTCTCCCGGTCCGTTGAACGCATCGAAAGAGGTGCGTTCTTTGGTTTCGATCCAGAACAGCGCGCCGGCCTCGCCCACCGCCAGGCTGTGGCGGGTGGCGGCTGGCACCGGCAGGGCGCGAATGCGCCGATCCAGTCCGTCAAAATCTACGCGGGTTGGCTTCTGCTCCGCTTCTTCGTCCGCGCCAGCGTCGTCCTCAGCCTCTTCCGACTGGATGGCGACCTCATCTTCCTGCGGCGGCAGCGGGTCCGGCCCGTCCGCCGCGAGCGTGGCGACGTACACATGGTGCTGTATCATCATGTCGATGTTGGACTGGGCAAACCAATCCTTCACCGGCCCCGCCTCCGTCGAGGCCAGCATGTAGAGGTAATCGCCGTCGGGCCCAAACGTCGGCTCGCTGACCTCGGCGAAGCCGTCCGTAATCTGGCGCGACCGCCCACTTTTCAGGTCGTGCAGGTGCACAGCCTGGGTCAGGCCTTCGGTGTTCAGCGTGTAGGCCAGCCAGCGGGAATCAGGGCTGAACCGGTAGGTCATGGTGATCACCGGACCGTAGACCGGCTCCGCAGCAATCCGGGTGCTGCGGCCCGACTCCCGGTCAAACAAAAACAGCGCCAGCGCGTTGTCCCGAAAGGCGAGATAGCGGCTGTCCGGAGACCACTGCGGGTCAAAGTAAAAGCCGGCACCTTCGATCTCAAAACGGCGCGTTTCGCTCGTTTCCAGCTGCCGCACATGCAGGCCATACTCACCGCCTTCATCGGCAAACCAGGCAATCTCCGCACCGTCCGGCGACCAGACCGGGCTGCGGTCGTGCACGCCGGGCGACTGGCTGAGCACATCAGGAGTTCCCTTGTCCGCGGGAACGGTGACGATCTCCCCGCGAAACTCCAGCGCGACACGGTTTCCATCCGGCGCGAGATGCCCACTGCGCACCCATTCAGCGCCGCTGACCCAGCGTGGTCGAGCTTCCCTAAGGTCCGACGGCGCGCTGATCGCCAACGTGGTCACCATGCCGTCAGCCGGGTTGAAGGTGTGCAGCTGACCGGCGCGCTCAAAGACGATCACGCCATCGCCGGCTTTGGCATTCATCACGGGAAAGTCGTCAAACTCCGTCAGCCGGACCACCGCTCCGTCGGCATAGCGGTAGAGGTTGAATTCGCCGTCCCGGTCGGACACAAAATACAGCGTGTCCCCGATCCACATCGGGTCAGTGTTGTTGGCGCCACCGTCGGGCATGGGCACCTCGATCACGTCGTAGTCATCCAGATGCATGATCCAGATCCGGCTGATGCGACCGCCCCGGTAGTGTTTCCACTGAAGGAAGGCCGGTGCGTGGGGCGTGTAGGCAATGCGCGTTCCGTCCGGCGACAGGGCAGCGCGGATACCCGTCGGCACCGGCAGGCGCTCCGCCGGGCCGCCCGCTACGGACACGGTGTAGAGGTGGCGATGACGATTGGTGTGCACGCTGCGCGGCGTGTAGAACAGCACGCGCTGGCTGTCGCCGGAGAAGCCAACCACCATGTCATTGCCGGGGTGCCACGTCAGCCGCCGCACCTCGCCGCCGCCCGCCGGCATCACGTACGCATCCATGTTTCCGTCGTAGTTGCCGGTAAAAGCCAGCCAGCGCCCATCCGGAGACAGCACCGGGTTGAGTTCCACCCCCTCGGCGGAGGTCACGCGCCGGGCGGCCCCACCGTCGCGGCCGGCGACCCAGATATCGCTGTCGTAGGCAAACGCGATGTGTCTTGCGCTGATGCTCGGCGATTTGAGCAGGCGCGTGTCGCTAACATCAACGGCGGCGGCGCTGGTTAGTTGGGCAGCAAGGAATAGAAACAGCAGGCGCGGAAGTGTTCGGTTCAAAGCGGCGGACCCCGTCAGAATTTCGCTCAAGGTATCAGAATGTATGCGAGGCGATAACCGGGGCCCGACGGTTGCTCTAGGCCCGCCTCAGTTGATGCCAGGTGTGCTCCGGGCCCGGCCGATTAACCCGTTTGCTGCAAGGCCGCCAGGGCGTCTGCCCGCCGCTTCAGGTGGTCATCGGCAAAGCCCAGCTCGCCCAGATAGCGGAGCATGGCGGCCGAGTTGCTGCGGGAAAAGTACGTCGAAAAGGCGTGTTCCTTGAGATAGCGCTCAAGCGCGCTCGCCACAAACCAGTCCCGGGGATCGTCCGGCGCCGGTATGTGGTCAAAGCGCCGGGCCGGCGGGTAGTAAAGGTGCCGTGGCGAAAACTTTTCTCCGCCCTGAAGGCGACGAATCAGGTTGCCGAGCAGCGTGACCCCCAGCCCCCGTTCGCCAACGGTAAACGCGGCGCGGGATGCGGTGGCAGCCAGTTCCATCGGTCCCGCCTGGTCGCCGGCTTTCTGGGCAAGGGCAGCCCGCACCGCATTCAGCCCAGCCCAGCGCTCCTCGACACCTGCTCGGGGATCAGCATCCACGGCGCAGGCCCGAAAGATCTCCCGGTCTGCACCTTCCGGCTCGGTCAGCCCCGACGCCCAGGGGAGCTCCGGGGCCTGCTGCGGCAGCTTTGCGCTCGCCGCCGGCGACACCAGGAGACCGGCGGCCTTCAACGCTTCCGCGCGGGAGGGTTTGCAGCAGAAGAGGTTGAGCTGGAATCGGTCGATGCGCGCTGCCGGATCAAACGGCAGCAGCGCACCCAGCTCCGGAACCAGGCGATAGCTCGCGTAGCCGGCGTTTTCGAACGCTCGAATCAGCGGCAGGTTGAGATCGCCGCCGTGCTTCAGTTCAAACAGTACCAGGGGGTCGGATCCAGCTAGCGTTTCGGCAGCCCCCTCGACGATGGGCACCTCCTCCCCCTCGGCGTCCAGCTTGAGAAAATCCAGGCTTGTCCAGCCGAGATCCGCCATGAGCTGATCCAGCGTGCTCACGGTGACCTCGTGCTCCACCGCGCCGGGTTTGATGCCAGCGCGCCCCAGCGTGTTGATCTCGGAGTTGGGATAGGCATGCAGCGTTGCCGTTCCCGGCGCATCCGACAGGGCCAGCTCCTTAACCTGGGCGGCCATCTCATTGGCTTCGATGGTGGCCCGCAGACAGGCGGCGGTGGCCGGGGTGGGTTCGACCGCAATGACCTCACCGCCGGGATGACTCGCCCGCCCGAGGGCAACCGTGTAGAGACCATGATTGGCCCCGACGTCGATGCTCCGAGCCCCGGCCGCGACCACCTGCTGGAGGAAGGGCAGTTCCGGTTCAAACCACTGTCCCTGCTCGCGCAGGACAAACCGGGTCATTCCCACCGGGTTTGTGGAAACAACAATCCTGGCCCCGTCGTCGAGCGTTAGGGTTTCAAGCTCACTCATCAAGTCATGATCCGCTGCGGACGGCTACCATAAACCAAATCCAGCCCGGTTTCGGATTCAATATTGGCCACCGATTTTGCGATTGCCTCAAGGTTCAGAAACGGTTCATGATGACCGGAGTAGTTTTGCCCGAAACAGAGGCCAATGCGGTGTCAGGGTGATGAGGGAACGCATGAAATATCTAGTCCAGATCCTGCTGTTTCTGACGTTGGCCGCGGTTGCGACGGCCCGGGCTGACGACATCGTGGAGACGCCAAACACCGAAGCGCTGGGTTTCGCCCTGTGCTCGGCGGAGGACGGGCAGGACCTCACCGTGGAGCTGGATCCGGAAGCGGTCTACACCTTTCAACCCTACACGCGCGACGACGCCAAGCTTGCCGCCTTTGCGCGAAACGACGGCGCGTCAGTAGATCGGCCTGACGGAAAATCGCACGTCATACTTATCGTTCTCTGACACCAGCGACAGGACGCCGGCATGACGCTCATCGCCGTCCCCTTTTATCCAGCTTGAACCGGAGATGGTGTCGCCCTCCCAGCCACCGTCCAGTTGCCATCCCTGCGCGTCAATCTGCTGATCAAAATGTGCCAGCACTTCGGCCGGCGTAAGCGCCACGGTGAAAGAAGCGCGCGAGGAGGCACCGTCGGAGCCCCCGGATGATCCCAGCCCCCCGTTAAACGTCATCTGCGCCCCCGGGGGCAGATCCAGATCAGGCAGATTCAGCCGGCTGTTCATCATCATGGCCCGGGCATCGTTCTGGTTGCAGCCTCGATTGGGTACCGCATAGGTCACCAGATTTACCACCGTGCCGTCACCATGGGACCGGACCCGGAGGGACGCCTGCCCATGCTTCTCGGAACACATCGTCAGGTAATCCGGCTGCCGAGAGCTTCGGAATCCCCGGCGTGTGACGGCCGCGTTTTCCTCCTTTTTCCAGCCCCGATCAGCAAGGTATTGGCTGATGCGCCCCTTCACCGTTTCTCCGGGGAGGGTGGAGAAAAAGCCCAGATTGGTGGAGCGGTAGTTCCCGCTTTTGCCACCTCTGTTTCCGAGAAAGCTGAGCTCGTCCAGCGACTGGAGCCCCTTAAACATCTCCGGGATGTCCTGGGTTATCCGGGGGCGGCTCTGGCTGCCCATGCCGGTCAGAAAAGCAGCGGAGATCAGCGTATCCACACAACCCAGCGGATCGCTGTCTTCGGCGGCCAGCAGCGGGGAAAACGCCAGCGCCAGGGTGAATGCCATTGCTTGCTTCATCGGCAACCTCCAGCTCGATGTATTGGGAGAAAGTCCAGAATACACCGCAAATTCAGCCGCGGCGAGTGCGCCCTGGGCGTAGTCAGAACTTCCCCAGGCCGTCTTGATTACGGTCTACCGGGCAGCGGTATGACCCGCTTTTCTTCCATCCTGCGTATTACCTGTCAGACCAAAGGGATTTGTGGGAGAACGTAATGAAAGCCCAGATTCGCTGCCTGCTCTTGCTGTGCCTGCTCGCACCTGCGGCGGCTACCGCCGCCACGCAAACGCTCTTTCTCAGCAATTCTTCCGGTACCGCGGCGAACGACGTCAGCCGCGTAGTCGTCGCCCATGATCCACTGCTGCAGCCGACCGACGCCATTTCGATTGAGGCCTGGATAAGACCCAGCAGCACCACCCAATGCCGCACCATCGTCGGAAAGGGCTTCGCCACGGCTTACTGGCTGGGGATCTGTGATGGTGAGATTCGTTTCTATACCGACGGCTCCACCAGTTCGCGGGATGGAAACGGCACCGTGGCGACCGGTGCCTGGACCCACATTGCAGTGACCTTCGACGGCAACGAACGGCGTTACTACATCAACGGCGATCTGGACTATTCCGAGGTTACGCCGGGACCTATCGGCGTCAATGGTCAAGCCCTGGGTATCGGCGGGGAAGGCAGCAGCAGTTCGTTTCCCAGTAGCCTGTTTCCCTACACAGGCTACCTCTCCGAAGTGCGCCTCTGGTCTAGTGTCCGCAGCCAGACGCAGATTCGAACCACGATGTATGAGCAGCTCACGAGGGAAGAACCGGGCCTGATCGGCGTCTGGGCGCTTGAGGGTGGCGCCGAAGACCGCTTTGGCGGATTTGTCAGCACGCTCGCGCCGGGGGCGGTATTTTCTGGCCTGGACTCGCCTCCCCTGCCCTTCGATCCGCTGCGCATTCGCAGCGTCGGTGGCACGGTCACGGTTAACGGGGCCTGCCTGAACGGAGAATACGGCTCGTCCATTCGCATGCCCACCTGGTACCCGGCAGGCACGCCGGGCGCCGCTCCGAACCCAAATGAGATTTTTCTCGGTGCCGACGCCAGCTTCATCTACGTGTGTCTGCCGGACCGCGTTCCGTTTGACGACCCGCTTTGGATCGTCGAAATCGACACGGACGGGGACGGCGGCACCCCGGAAAACAATGACTACCGCTTCCGCAATTGGCCCAGCCAGGGAGGGCTGACATCGTTTCAGGGGCGAGCGCTCCCGCCGCCCTTTGGCGGCACCTTTGATGAGATCCCGAACCCGTCGGGGCTGGCGGGAGAGGTCGCCGGCGAGTTCACGCCCGACATGGAGTGGCGGATTCCTCGCAGCCTGTTTGCTGACCCAAGCGGCGTTTTTCGCATTCGGGTAGCGGAGAACTTCCTTGACGCAACGGCTCAGGAGGTGAGTCTAGCCTGGCCCGACGAGTCCCGCGGCACAATCCCCGACGAATGGGCGGAAGCGGTAATTGACTTAAGCTCCGTGGGGCCACCGGACTACCGCAACCCGAGCATACTGACGCGCATCAGCAATGACGAGCCCCGATTTTTTGAAGACGTCGAGATCCTGGTCGAAGCCAGCGACGACTCGGACGTGGAACTGGTTGAGCTGCTGGTGGATGGCGTCGTGGTCCAGAGTGAAAACGCCCTGGGCGCAAGCGACAGCACGGTGTCTTTTACCCACACAGCGCGCTACGCGATCGGAACCCACACCTATCAGGCGCGGGTTTTTGACCAGGCCGGGCGGGAAAACACCTCGCGTCTGCGTTCCTTCCGTGTACTCGTGGACGGCAATCCGCCGACCCTCAGTCTGTCGTATACGCCTACCGACCCGGCCCCCGGACAAGCCGTCCGGGTGACGGCCCGGGCGCGGGATGTTTCCGGCGTGCAAAGCATCGTCCTGCGCGACGTGCTGGGGTTTCTGTCGCCATCGTTTGAACGCTGCGATTTCGGCGGTACCGGCGGGGTGGAGGTCTGCACCTGGGTCATCACACCGCCGGTGCGGGTCCTGCGCCTGCGGCTCGATGCGATGGCTACCGACTCAGAGGGTTTTGTAAGTACCGCGGCAGATCAGGTGGTCCTGTTTGGCAATGACGGTCCAGATCGGGACGGCGATGGTCTGTCGGACCTGACGGAAGGATTCATGTGCACAGACCCGGACGACCCGGATACGGATCGGGACGGCCTGTCCGACGGCTGGGAAGTGCAGGGCATCCGCTTTGACGACGGCAGCGTCGAACCACTGGTGGACTACGGCGTGAATCCCTGCTGGAAAAACGTGCTGCTGCAGCTCGACTACGAACTGGGCGCGCGACCGCCGGCGTCCGGCATCGCCAATCTGCGCAATCGATATCGGGAAAACGGCATCAGCGTATATCTGGATATGAACGAGCGGCCCCGGCCCACGGCCTACGACCAGTCTCACGTCGGCGCGGCCGCGGCGATCTACCAGCTCGATGGCGGCGAATACTATTTCTCACCGGCCCGCCAGTGGGCGTTCTACTACGGCTACGAGCGCAACCTGCCCGGCCGCAGCGGCGCCTGGGGTCGGTCCTTTACCGTGGATCACAACTTTGGCAGTTCCGGCTTCTGCAGCGGCGGGACCGAACCTGGCAAATCCTGTCGCGGCAACTTTGAGTGCGCTGGTACGGGCGCCCAGTGTGTCGCCGGCTGCTCCGGGGGTACGAATGAGGGTATGAGCTGCAGCAACAATATGGACTGCCCCCTCGACGACGGCAGTTTTGCCAACTGCTCCGCGCCGTGCACCACCCTGCCGGGCGGCGCTGGCCCGGCCTGCCTAACCATCGGCGATCTGCCCTATCGGCTGTTTCACGAGTTTGGACATGTCGTAGGCCTGGGCCACGGCGGCCGCACCGGCACCCGTGCCCCCACGGTGGACCGGGGGTTTGTGGTGCTCGACAACCGCTGGGATTCGCGCAACTACAAGCCAAATCACCAAAGCGCCATGAACTACCTCTATAGCCAGGGCAACATCTGCATGGAGCCGCTTCCGGCCACCATTCCCGACGGCTTCCGGCCGACCCTGGTGAGTGAGCTGGACTACATGACCCGGTCTCTGGGAGACCTGAACGAGGACGCGCTGTCAGAATCGCCGTCCAGCACCTTTGCCCTCAACCTGCGGGCCGGCAGCTGTGCTTTCGCGAGCTCCACCGCCTTCCCGGTACTGAAGTACACCTGCAAGTTTGGCGACACCCAGTACGAGGTGCTGAGTGACGGCAACCGCACGCTGGCCCGCCGGCCCAGGGACGGCGACTGGGATTTCACTCCCCCGACCCACGCCCCAGGCATCGACTGGAACTGCAACGGCGTGATCGACGGCGGCACGGTGGCCGAAAACATCAACGGACCGGGCTGGTACGAGGCGGACGGCTTCTGGGACGAAACCGCCTGGCGCCAGGAAAACAACCTACGTGGCCAGTCGGAGTTCGACAACCTGCCGAATCCGGTGGACTGCCAGGTGCTCTACCGGGCCAACTGCGATGACCGCCCGGCGAGTTGCTACGTGTGGCCGCAGGCCTACCGCAACGCCATCCCCACACTCGACACGGGCCTCGATCCGGTTGACTGCCGGGAGGTGTTTCTGGCCAACCGCGGCGGTAACTGCGGCGGCGGCCCCGACAGCGACTTTGGCACCAGCACCTGCCCCGCAATCGACCGGGACTCACCCCTTACCACCGCCTTTAACGAAAAGGTGCTTGGGGGCTTCGATGACCACGCCGGCGCGTTGCCAAGCTTCAATTCGGATCAGTTTATTGAGGTAACCGATGACGAACAGACCCGACCAACTCCGGGCCTTGAGTTCTGTGACGGGCAGGACAACGACGGCGATGGACAGATCGACGAGAGCTGTGCCGACCTGGACGCGGACGGCGTGGTCGACGCCATCGACAACTGCGACACGGTTTCCAATTCTGATCAGGCCGACCGGGACCTTGACGGTCTGGGCGACGCCTGCCAGTTCCCGGGCATAAGCAATCTGGCGGCCAACTGGGACGGCAGCCAGACCGTGAGCCTGAGCTGGGACGCGGACTCGACGCCAGCAACCGGCTACGTCATCTATCGCTACGGCGTCGGGAATCCCGACCCTGTGTATCGCGGCGGCGCCTATCCCAGCGCCCTCACCACCGCGTTCAATGACACGGTCACGTTTGGCGATGAGTTCACCTACGTCGTGCGCGCACTCAACTTAAACGGCAAAGAGGGTGAGCCGGTTTCCGTGTCGTTGACCGTCGACATTGATGAACTGGTGTTCGCGGACTCGTTCGAACAATAAGGCTGGGGCAGTGGGCGGTCCCTCCGCCCACGGCCGACTCTGCCGGGCTTCAATTGGACCGCGTGCGCGGGGTCAGCCGTAGGTCTCAAGAAGGTACTTGATGATCTCGCGGGACTCAAACAACAGGGAATCTGTATTCGGGTCAACCAGGCATGGAATGGCAATCTTTCCCGCGCGCTCCAGCAAATCGCGCCGATTGGGAAGCTCCGAGGAAGGCCGCAGATTAAGGGCCGCCCGCACCGGCGGCGGCACCCAGTCCCGCAGCGAGGTGCGGCCGCAGCTGCGGAGCACGTAGGGGATTTCCATCTCGCAAAGCAGTTCCCGCACCGGGCGGGCAAAGGGACTGGACTCGAAGCTGTAGAGCTCGAGCATTTTCTTCGGCAGCTGGCCCGGACGCGAGCGCCGACCCTGCCACGGCCTTGGCATCCCCGCCAGCGTGGACCCCAGCTTCTGCGCGCTGCCGAAGCGCCATTTGAGCGGCAGCGGTCGCTGACCATAGGTTTTGAACAGATAGCGCACGATGGCGGTCGACTCGTACAGGGCCGTTTCCGTGTTTGGATCCACGAGATAGGGAAACTGCAGCTTGCCCCCGAGCGCTTTCACCTCCGGCCGGAAGCGACTGCCACCTTTTGGACAGGGGTAGATTACGGCATCCAGATCCAGCTCCGTCAGCGCCTCGCGCACCAGTCGGCAGAACGGGCAGCTCTCAAACTCATAAAGCTCAAGAGTCTGAGCGGGCCGGACGGGCGCCGGTCGGGCACCGATGCCCATACCTGACCGCAGCAGGGTGCTGAGGCCCGAAGACGCTGCGTCAAAACTCCTCAACAGCACGTTGTCGGCAAATCTAGTCATGAACTTACGTATTTTGATCAGAGACCTGTACAGTCTGCCAAACACTTTGGCCTTCTCCAACGCTTCGGGCTGAGGTCGCTGGAAGCACCGCGGTTCGGGCCGCAGCCGTCGACGCGGGTCAGCCTGCGGGACCACCGCGGCATCTGGCAGGTTGGACGCGGGGTGCCGGGCCGGTATGCCCGGGCGGCTGTCCAGATGCCTTGCATACCCATCGTCTGGCATCTGGGCTAGCGTCGCCGGTACAGATAAACTTGTCGCTGTGCTCAAAAAAGGCAGCCTGTGCAATGGCAGTCGCCAGCGGCATTTTGCTTACCGTGATCTCCGCCACGGTCATCCACATCAGCGTTCGGTATCTGACAAAGGCCAGACGTCTAGGTCTGTTTGCTCTGGGTTTGCTTTGTCTGGCCCTGGCGTTCAACCTGGGCGAGGCGTTTGGTGGTTTCTGGCCCGGCGTCTACACCCTGCTGTCCGTCTTTTTCCTGGCAACGGTAGTTACACCCTGGATCGATTTTTGGCTGCGAGAGCGCCGTGGTCAGTAGATCGTTTGTCGCGGTTCTTCTGTCAGCGCCGGCAACCATCGCTGTTATCGGGCTGTTCCTCGCCATCACGCCGCCTATTGGCGCGCTGCGGCTGCCCGCACTGCTGATGGTCTTTCCAGTTTGGGTGGGCATCGCCTGCGCAAGCTACCTGATTCACTCCGCGCGCCTGGCGGCGGCGGTGCTGGTGGGCATCTCGCTTGTGGGCTTTGGTTTGATTGAACTCTTAAAACAAACAACGGTTGTCGGCGCATGAAAGCAATCACCATGAAGACCTTCACCAGCGTCCATACCTGGACCGGCCTGGGCGCTGGCCTACTGCTATTCATCGCTTTCTACACCGGCGCAATGACCGTGTTTTTCCACGAACTGGAGGAGTGGGACAGCTTCTCCGCGGTTGAAACGCAGGCGCAAAGTTATGCCCAGGCCCAGGAACTGGTTGATCGGGTGCTGGCGGTTGATCCGGACGCGGCGGAGTCGTTTCGGGTTTATCCCTCCTCCGACGATCACCCGGGCAACGTGCTGCGGTGGTTTGAGCGGATGGAGGACGGCACATTTGAAACCCACCAGTACCGTCTGACAAAAGACGGCGAGCTCAATACGCAGGCTGACAACGCTCATCTGGCCGGCTTTATCTACCGTCTGCATTACACCGCCGGGCTACCGGCCAGCTTTGGCCTTTACGTCCTCGGGATCATTTGCCTGATCTACGGCATCGCCATTGTTTCCGGCCTGATTATTTTTATTCCTAACTTCCTGAAAGATCTGTTCGTGGTGCGCAAGGGTAAGAACAAGAAACGGTTCTGGCTGGATACGCACAACGTGGTCGGCGTGATCTCCCTGCCCTGGCATTTCATGTTTGCCTGGAGCAGCGCCCTGCTGGGCATTGGTATTTTTATTCTGGCGCCATTTCAGCTGCTGGTATTTGAAGAGGACCTGCTGGAACTGATCGGTAGTGAACTGGGATTTGACGCACCTTTGGAGGCGACGGGGGAGCCCGCTGCGCTGCTGCCTTTTAGTGAAATTATGGCGGCGGTGGCCCGGGAAGCGCCCGACCTGGCAGCGAGTCAGGTGCGTTATTCCAACGCGGGGGACAGCAACGCCATGGTGACGGTTTACGGCAAGGTGGACGCCGGCACCCTGTCATCCAACGCCACCGTCGCCCTGAACGCTTCCACCGGCGAGTTGCTCGGCGTTGACCACCCCAGCGACGCCAGCATCGGCGGCACGCTGTATAGCGGCCTCATTTCCCTTCACTTCGTTGATTTTGGCGGCTTTATCGCCAAGTGGGTCTATTTCTTCCTCGGTCTGGCAGGCGCATACCTGTTTTATTCAGGAAATCTGCTGTGGGTCGAGTCCCGGCGCAAAAGACGGCGGGTGAAACAGCCGGCCACCGGGTACTTCCTCGCGCGCCTGAACACCGGCGTTTGCGTGGGCTGCATGGCCGGCGTGTCGGCGGCGTTTCTGGCCAGCCGCGGGGTCGCGGACTGGTCTAATCGGGCGGAAGTCACGGAGCTTGCCTACTTCGGCGTATTTTTCGCCTCGATACTGTGGGCCTACCTGCGGTCGGTGGCAGACGGCGCCCGTGATCTGCTGTATCTAGCAGCGGTGCTGACCGCGGCCATTCCTGTTGTCGACGCCGTGCTGATCGACATGCCGATCTGGCGCAGCCTGGCGGCTGGCAACTGGCCGCTGTTCACCGTCGATTGTCTCGCCATTGTCGGCGCCGCGGCATTTTGGCGCATGGCCAGAGCAGTGCAGCGCCGCGCTGGCGCGGGGGAACCGCATAGCGTCTGGGCCAACTCACCCAGGGCCCCGGACAACACGCCGGAACCTGGTGAACCGGCGTCCCAGCCGCTCAAGTCCCGAGCCTTGTAACGCGCCACCCCGGCGCCTTGTGTTTCGTGCCGGCTAGGGCCCTCGAAGCCATCGGCAAAGATCGGCCACAGCGGATCGCGCGAATCGAGCTGCGCCAAAGCTAAAGCGGGAGCGCCGCTGTCTCTTTGATGGTCTCCATGACAAAGGTGGAACTGATATCGGCGAAATCGCACTGGCGAATCAGGGCCCGGTAAACGCGATCGTAGTCCTCCATATCCCTGGCAACGATGCGCAGCACATAATCCACATCGCCGCTGGTGCGGTGAAACTCGAGAATCTCCGGCAGACTTTCAACGGCGCTTTTCAGCTTGTTGTACCAGCCGTCGCTGTGCTGATTGGTGCGCACCAGCGCAAAAGCTGTGATGCCAAACCCGGCCAGCTTTCGGTCGACCAGGGCCACCTGCTTGACGAGCAATCCCGCCGCCTGAAGGTTTTTCACGCGACGCCAGACCGCCGTCTTTGAAAGCGATACCTGCTCCGCAAGTTGCTCCATGGACAGGCTCCCATCCTTCTGGAGCAGATTGACTATTTCGCGATCTTTAGTTTTCATCCTATTAATTGAATTTTTACATTAACGAAAGTTTTGTTTTTGCCTAATTTTACAGAATATTATCAACTATTTTCCATGCCAGCCATGGGATACTCAATCGGCGAACGAGGAATTGCGAGATGCGAACAAAAAACCTGTTTAAGGACCACCCGGCCAGCGTTGGAGAAACCTACCTTCAGCACTTCGGCTCGGCGATGTCATTCACCGGCGCCATGCTGGTCGCCGCATTTTGCTGCGCTATTCATGCCGTATTACCGTTTCTCTTTGAAAAAACGGGCAGCGGAATTATCACGAACCTTCACGACCGCATGGTCACCAACCGGAGTCGACTCAAAACTGAGCCACCGCAAGGCGCGACCCCGTCACTCTGATAGCGAGTTGCAATCAGCGCCCCGAAGGACGCCACGCTCACCCGCTGGCCTGAGCCGAAACGCCGGAGAAAGTGACCGTTGCGATCGCTTCGCCTCACCCACCTCCCGCGGAGACGCGTCACTGCGAGGAACGACGGCAACGGCTGGCCCGGCTGGGACCGGCACGGTTACTCTCCCGCCCACCCCATCAGTGCCGCTTTCGACTCAACCAGGCCGCAAAGTGGGTAATCTCGCGAATGAGGGCCACCGGTTGGTTTGGGTGTAAGTCTGTGTGACGGATCCCTGCTGGGGGAGGTTGCTCCGTGGACTTGCCTTTCGAGCTGAGTCAATATGAAAGGTGCGATGCCACCTGCGTCCCTTTACCATTCGAGCGTTTCCTACCTTTCAAAAGCAAGATCTTCAGGGAGAGGACTGCGGCGAAAGCCGTCGCCGGGTGATTTTGTGCGGCGCTCCATTCAAGACCAATTAGTCAGATGAGAATCACCCCAGATTCGCAACCTGCCCAAATGACGGGCAATCGCCGCAGACAGTCCAAAAGCGACAGAAGCGAATTGGACAGAAAGCCGGTCCGGAACGCTGATTCCAAGCGCATCGTGGAGTGTCTTTACGATCAGTTTTTTGGGCAATTAGTCGGTTTTTTGCGCTCTACGTTTGGTGCGGGACCGCCGCCCCCGGAAGATCTTGCCCAGGCAGCCTTTGAGCGCCTCCTGGGTGTATCTGATTTGGACGAATCGCGAAGTCCAAAAGCATTCCTGTGGAGAACGGCCACCAATCTTGCCATTTCAGCCCATCGACGAATTGACGTTGACAGCCGCAGTAAATCCCAGCTCAGGACGCTGTTCTCCCCGACAGATAGTTACCCTTCGGCTCCCGAACGCGTATTAGACTCAAGGGACAGGCTAAACAGAGCTTATGAGGTGATCCTGGCCATGCCTAAACAGCGCAGAGAGTCGTTTTTGCTCGTTCGGATCGATGGCCTCAGCCAGACTGACGCGGCATCCAGACTCGGCATTTCCAGGCCTGCTGTCAGTAAACACCTTGTCCGGGCCACCCGAGATATTATCGAGGCGTTCGATTATGAGTAAGCCGGAAAGAGATGCTCACGCGCTTCCAGACCCCTTGCTCGACGAAGCAATGGAATGGCTGTTACGCGTTGAGCCTGAGGGGGCAACGCCGGACGAATTGAACGCATTTGGCCAGTGGCTGGCCACTGACGATCAACATATCCGCGCCTACGAGAAGGTTGATCGCTATTGGCATGAGTTTGGCAAACTCAATCGGGTCGATTTTTAAGCGTTTGATCACACACAACAAGCGAGACAAGCGCGGCCCCGAAACGACGCACTCCCGGAATACTCACGTCCTAGGTGGATTCGTGGCTGGGCGCCTGTTTTTGGCGGTGTACTAGGCATTTGTTTTGTTGCCGTGAGCGCCTGGTTCTTGTTTAACGACCCTGAAATTGACGTTCCTTCAATAACCACATACCAAACGAAGCCAGGAGAGATTGAGGAGTACCAACTGGAGGACGGAAGCCTGCTGATACTGGGGCCTCTCAGCGAATTGAAAATCTCCCTGGCCTCTGATGTGCGCCACGCAGAACTGGCATCGGGGGAGGCGTTTTTTGATGTCGTTTCTGTCCCTTCTCGGCCTTTTCAGGTTTCCATGGATTCCATGCTTGTTCAGGTGACCGGCACGCGCTTTGATGTGCAGAGCAAAGGCGCTCTTGCTCAGGTTTCTGTACAAGAGGGGTCGGTGTTGGTCACGCGGCCAGTCACTTTGCTTGCTGATCTCCAAATGAACAGCACGGTTGCCTTGGAAGCTGGGCAAAAGGTGGTCAGTTCTGAAACGAAGGGCTTTGGTGAAATTGCTCAGATCGATCCAGCAAAGGTCGCCGCCTGGCGGCGCGGCCAACTGGATTACGAGGACGTGCCCCTCTCAACCATCGTCCACGATTTGAATCGCTATCAGAATAAGGTCATCAACATTCGAGACGCCAAAGCGGCAGACCTGCTGCTTTCAGCAAGTTTTGACAGTCAGGACGTCGACAAGGTGCTGCAGTCGCTCACCGAGGTTTTGCCCTTGGGTATCGATCAAACGGACAACGGCTCGGTAGTTCTGTACTCCACTCAATAAGCCGCCAGCCATGCTCGGTGCTAGCGGGCCACCGGCGCTCCTTTTTCGCACACTAATGCCAGGTTTTCTGGCGACAGCAAGCGTGGACTGGGAATGACCTGATCCGGCCGATGGACCGGGACAGGTTCAGGCTTTGAGCCCGCGCTGCACGCTATCCACAATTTTTCTCTTTGCTGGGTTACCAAATCTAAGGCGAGATCGTAATAGACCCAAACATGATTGATTATCAATCTCATTTTGGCCTCTAAACGATCAGCTAAGGACGCATCCGTGACCCGAAAGGCAGAAAAGAACCGGCACAACATCTCACGTGCTCTCAAACCGAGAAACGCAAAACTCAGAGCGGCCGTCTCTGCAGCGGTTTTGGCCATGTCTGGGCCTATCTCAACCCTGGCGGAAGTGACAAAACCCATTCAAATTGACCTTAGGCCGCAGAGGCTGAAAAGTGCCCTCAATACGATCTCGGAAACCTACGAGGTTCCCATTATTGTCCCGGGTGAAGTGCTACAAAATTTGGATTCACCCGCGGTCTCAGGGCAGCTAACCACGGATGAGGTGCTACTGATCATTCTTGATGGCTCAGGACTGAAAGCCAATCGCTCCTCCAGCGGCGCGATACTCATTAGCCCGGTCAAAAAAACAATCGAAAAAGTCGTGCCGGAACCGGGTGACGCAGCACAACCTGCTGAACCCACGACCGTTGAAGAAATTGTCGTTTCCGGCAGCCGTTATTATACGCCGATAACCAACCTGACCCGATCACCAGCATCGCTTAGTGAAATCTCAAACAGCCTCACGCTGATTTCGAATGATGTCATTCAGGACCAGCTACTTTTGACCCTTCAGGACATTCTGGACAACGTCGCCGGCTATCAAGAAAGGCAGGTCACTTCGGCCCTTCAAAGAAATCTGATTATTGGCATTCGGGGGGTAACGGACAGCAGAGTCCCTTCGATTGTTCGGGAGAACAGTCTGAGCGGTGGGGTTAACTACAGGCCGGATCCGTACTCGATCGAACGCGTCGAGGTCATCAAGGGACCCTCTGCGATCAGCGGGGGTGGGGCACCCGTCGGCGGCCTGATCAATCGAATCTTAAAGTCAGCGGTTCCTGAATCACGAAACGAAGCTTTCTTTGCGGCAGATAGCTATGGCCAGGTTCGCGGCGGCGTGGATATCAACCAGCCGCTCACCGAAGCCGGAAATGTTTTTGGCCGAGTTGTGGTAGCAGGGATAACAGGCGATCTTCCGTACCAGAGAACAGACTACGAGAGTATCCAGGTTACCCCTTCACTGCTATTCGACAATGGTGGAAACACCGTTTTTTCTTTGCACGGAAACTTTTTTCAAAACGGTGGGGCGCCCCCCTCCCTTCCCTCCTTCCCTCCTTCCCTCCTTCCCTCCTTCCCTCCTTCCCTCCTTCCCTCCTTCCCTCCTTC
>JBCCVP010000099.1:0-18856 GCA_039195135.1 Pseudomonadota bacterium
CGCTCAACGCTGCGGTCCATCCGGGCATACACCAGCACCGAAGCCAGGTCGCGGGCCAGTTCCACCCTCTCCACGATGCCGACCACCACGCCCAGGTGTTTGATCTGGGTTTTCTGGGCCTGCAGCCCCGCGCCGTCGGCGAGATGGATTTCCACCAGCGGACCTTTTTCGCTGTAGGTCTGCCAGGCGACGGCCAGCGCCAGCACGGCCGCCAGGACCGGTACCAGCCAGACCACCGACCAGCGCGAGCCGGTGGCTTTGCTGACCTTCGGTGCCGTGATGGGCTCATTCATGCGCGTTTTCCTGAGTGTGCTGGCTGGACGAGTCCCAGATCAGGCGCGGATCCAGGGCCATCGCGGAGAGCATGGTCATTCCGACGGACAGGGCGAAGGCGATGATGCCGGCGCCGGGTTTGATCGTCATGATGGAGCCGAGCTGGATCAGCGCCGCCAGCGCGGCGACGACAAACACGTCGATCATGGACCAGCGGCCGACGAGCTCAATCGCCTGATGGGCCAGATGGCGGCGATGATCATCTTCCATGGAACCGCGCTGGATCGACCGGGCCAGCCACGCGATGACAACAAATTTTGATACCGGGACCAATATGCTGGCGATGAAGACGACCGCGGCGACGACATAGCTGCCATGGTGCAGGAGTGCCGTCACGCCGCCAATGATGGTGGCGTCGGAGCCGCTCCCGAGCGCCTCGGTGCGCATGATCGGCAGCAGATTGCCGGGAACATAGGCTATGACACCGGCCAGCCAGAAAGCCCACACGCGCTGCACACTGCTGGGCAGGCGGCTATCCACCTGCGCGCCGCACACGGCGCACGTTGAGCCCGGCTGATCGGTAATCTCCCGGCAGACGCGGCAAACCGCCCAGCCTCGCTGTAGCGCGGTGGTATTCAAGGGCTGTTGCCTCGCCGCACCATCGACCAGGCGGTATCCCGGCAGAGCGCATTGGTGTTGTAGCTCATGATCAGAATCAGCACCGCCAATGCCCAAAACGCCGGTCCGACGCTGATGGTGGCGAGTTTGCCAATTTTCACCAGCGACACGACGACGCCGAGCATGAAAATTTCCACCATGGCCCAGGGCTCCATCTGCTGTGCGAGGCGAAACCCAACCGCCCCGCCCGCATTGAGCGGGCGTCCGCTGCGCAGCCGGGCAAAAACGCCGATCAGGAGCACGTTGCGCACGAAGGGCAAAATCAGAATCAGCATGCCGGCGGCCAGCGCCATGGTCGCCATTCCGTTGGCCCACAGCACGCTGATCGCATCCACAACCGAGATCTGATTAGCCAGTCCCGAGCGTTCCATGGAGAGAAAAGGAAAGGAGACGGCGCAGATCAGCAGGATCAGGGACCCCACCAGGGAGGCCAGCGTGCGGTCAATGCTGTTGGTCTTACGCGTGAGCAGCACTGAATGGCAGCGGCCGCAGCGGGCTACGTCTCCCTCGTTGAGCTGCGGCCGCAGCCACAGCGTGTCGCAGTGCTGGCAGGCCACGTAGCGCTGGTTGATCTGCGACCGGGTGAGGGCGCCGTCCTCCAACTCCGAGGCGGCGCTGACCGTCAGCGTTGGTTCCACGGCCGCCTTTTGAGTCTTCGCCGGGCGCGGGAAGCCGCCATCTTAGCCGCCGCCGGGCTGGTCCCCAGCGGTGCCGCAATTTCCGGGCCGGTATACCCCCACACTTCCCGCAGTAGAAACACCTCGCGCTCCCGGGGCGGCAGCGCACCGTCCAGCAGCTCCAGGCTCTGCTGGACCTCACAGGCCGCCGAGGCGTCTGATCGGTTGTCGATCACCTGACTCTGTCGCCACGCCTCCGCCCGGGTGGCCCGGCGTTTCCGGTCAATCCAGAGACGGCGGGCCGTCTGGCACAGGAACGGAAGGGGCCGGTCGAGACTTTTGCAGAGCTGCCCCACAAACCGAAAGCCGCGCAGCAGCGCCTCCTGCGCCAGATCGCTGGCCTCTTCCGGGTCCCGGGTGAGGGTGCGGCAGTAGGCCAGTACCTGCGGCCGGCATGGTTCAAGGTCACGCAGGTAAAGGTGCCACTGGAGCCGGCGAACAGCGGCGCGCCAGGCATCGTCGGCGGCGCAGGCACTGGCAAGGTCGGGCCCGGGGCGGGAAGTCATGCCCCGATGTTACCTTTGGTTTTTGCTGTTCGTCACCTTCCTGAACTTTTTGCTATGAGAACGGAACGAACAGGAGGACCTACCGTGCCCGCAAAACCGTTGCTTTATACAAGCCCTGGATCTCAGCACTGCCGCCGCGTGATGCTGCTGGTGCAGGAGTTGCCGCTCGCTATCGATACCCGGGTTGTCGACGTACGTCCCCCCGGCATGGGCGGTGAGAACGAATCCCCTCCGTTTCTGGCGCTCAATCCCAACGGCAAAGTTCCGGTGCTCACTCATGGGGACGCGCTGGTGCTGTTTGAGTCCAACGCCATCATGGCCTACCTGTGCGATCTGTTTGGCGAGACCCCGCTTCTGCCGCGGGACCCGGCGACGCGAGGCCAGGTCCTGGCCTGGCAGTTCTGGCAGGCCAGCCATCTGTCGCCAACGGCGGACGGATTTATGGCGGAAAACATGGGCAAGCCCATGTTTGGTCTGGAGCCCGACCCGGAGCGGATCAAGACGCTGGAAGTGGAGCTCGACCGCTGGGCGCGGGTGCTGGAGCACGCGCTCACCGAGACACCGTTTCTGGTCGCCGGCCAACTGACCTGCGCGGATCTGAGCGTGGCCGCCGCGCTGATGTACGCCCACGCGGCGCAGTTTTCTTTGGATGGCTATCCTCAACTTGCCGCCTGGCTCAGGCGCATGCAGGCACGGGAATCATGGCGGGAGACCGAACCGCCGCCAATGGATTTATCATTAACGCCATGACGCAGAAAAACGACCCGACCCTCCCGCTGCGCCAGCGGGCCAGCGAATACGACGCGGTGGATGAAGGCACGTCCTGCACCCAGAGCTCCTTCAAGACCGGCGGCAAGGCGTTTTTGTTTGTCGGCGAGCAGGGGGGGCGCTACAAGGCGATGTTCAAACTCGACAAATCCCGCGCCGAGGTGCAGAAGCTGTCGGACGAGCATCCGGCCGACTATCAGGTGGGCAACGGCGTCTGGGTGACCGCTCGCTTTTCAGCGCAGAAGCCGCTGCCGGCCAAGCGCTGGAAAAAATGGTTGGATGAGAGCTACGCCTTGAGCCGAAAGTAGGCGTCCGGAAACCAGCAATCAGCTGGCCCGCGTCGGGAGGGAATTCCGTTACAATGGGGATTCCGGGGGTAGAGGTGCGGCACCATGCGCGTGTCTCTCATAAATGGCTTGCTGACCTGCTTGCTGTGTCTTTCAGGCACCGGTCATGCGCAATCGGGACGGTCGGTCCTGGAACTTCGGAAACTCACCGATGCTCAACTGATCGAGCGTTATGCGCCGCGCAACGAAGATGTGCAGGGGCAGACGCTGGCGCAGCTGGTGCTCGCCGATCGCTCGTTTAATCGATCCTCCGCCGACGTCCGGCGTTATCTTGAGGCGGCCGAGTCGGGCCTGGAGCCCGGGACCTACGCCGCTGACTGGGCGCTGGCAATTCGCTGCCAGCTGGAACATCGGGAAGGGTCTCCCGATGCCCTGAACACCTGCGCGCCGCTCCTCAGCGAATTCAGGTCTGACAACCGGTTTGTCCAGGGCTACGTGCACGCCACCCTGTCCTACGTGTTTTATCGCGAAGGGGATCACGCCCGCTCTCTGGAGGAAGCCTACCGAACCCTGACCATCGCTGAAAACCTGGAGGACCCGGGTCTGCTGGCCTGGGCGCACAACGTAGTAGGTCTGCACTTCAACACCAAGCTGCTGCCGCGGCGGTCGGTCCATCACCTGGAGATGGCCTGGGACCAGGCCGGCCGGCTGCCAAACCCGGAGTTTAAGGGCGTCGTGCAGCTCAATCTGGCGTCCAACTATACCTATCTGGGCCGCGCCGGTGAGGCCCTTGAGATGCTTCGGGAGGTGAAGGCCACGCCGTTGGTGGACCTGTATCCAACACGTCGCCTGGCGGTGCAATCCATGATTGCGCAGGCCCACGCTGAACTTGGCCAGGTTGTGGGGGTTGAGGAAGCGCTGCAGGCGGTCCTCAAAGAGGTCGAGGATTCTGTGCTGCCCGATGCCGTCACTTTCGCCAACATGGGGCTTGGCATCGTCCAGCTGGCCAAGGGACAGCCGGAACAGGCGTTGCTGAGCTTTGAGGCGATTTTTGAAACCATCGGCCAGGACCCGGCTGTTGATCTGGAGCACCCGCGAATTCAACTGGTGGTTGTGCCCTATGCCCGAGCGCTCCGGGAGGCCGGGCGGCTCGATCAGGCGCAGACCCAGCTTGAGCTTGTCATCGCCTCGATACCGGAGGACCAGCCCGATCAGCTCCTGCTGGACGCCTACCGGGAAATGGATCGAGCCCGGTCCGAAGCTGGTGATCTGGCCGGTGCCCAGGCCGCCAGTGAAACCGCTGCCCGCCTGGAAACGGCGCTCTGGGATGACACCTTTGCCTACAAGATGGCGCGCCTCAGCGCTTCGCTCGAAATGGACCAGCGGAAGGTCGAGCTGGCGCAGGCCGCGGAACGGGAATTGATCCTGCGGGAGAACGCGCAGCGGGAAAAGACCCTCCGACGTCAGAGTTGGCTCATCGGCATTATGCTTGTCGGCATACTGCTGGCGCTCCAGTCCCTGCGCATGCAGAGGAAGATCGCTGCCGCAGAGCACGAAGCCAATGAGCGGCTTGAAGAGCTGGTGCAGACCCGAACCCAGGAGCTGGAGACGGAAATTGTCGAGCGGATGCGCGGCGAGGAAGAGCGCCGGCAACTGATGGAAAAGCTGTCCGAGGGAGAAAAGATGCGCGCCCTGGGGCAGCTCACCGCGGGCATCGCCCACGACTTCAACAACCTGATGTCCGTGATCACGCTGACCGCTGATCACCTCAAGATAGCCGGCCAGGCGGCAAACGCCGACTCGGCCGTGAGCATGCTGGACGATATCGTTGCGGCGGCGGACACCGGAGCAAAAATCACCGGCCGCCTGCTGGCCTACGTGCGCAAACAGCCGCTGCGGCCCGTTGTGGTGCCGCTGGAGGCGTTTCTCCGCGACAACCTGCCGCTGTTTCGCAATACGTTGGGCGAACGGCTCACGCTAACGGCTTACCTTGAACCCTGCGAGGTACTGGTAGACAAGGCCCAGCTGACCACGTCGCTGATCAATCTGCTACTCAACAGCCGCGAGGCGATGGAGGAGTCGGGAAAAATCACCTTGACCCTGAACCGGGCCGACGGGCACGCCCGGATTGTGGTGGAAGATCAGGGTGCGGGGATGGACGAGGCCACGCTGCGCAAAGCCTGCGACCCCTTCTTTACCACCAAAGAGGTGGGCGAGGGGACCGGGCTCGGGTTGTCCATGGTGTTTGGTTTTGCCCGCCAATCCGGAGGCGATCTGAAGATCGAGTCGGAGGCGGGTCGCGGCACCCGCGTGATTCTTCAGCTGCCGCTGGCGCAGGAAACAGCCGCCCACGACTGCGAAGACGATCCGCGAGAGGACGTTGCTGCCCAGCTGACCAACGTGCTGGTGGTGGAGGACCGGGACCTGCTGCTGCAGATGCTCCAGCGAACGCTGGCGCAAATGGGGATGCAGGTCACGGCGGCGCAAAATGCTGACGAGGCGCTGACCCTGGTGGAGGAGATCGGCCTGCCGGATCTGCTGATCTCCGATGTCGTCATGCCAGGCCAGCTGGACGGTGCGGACCTTGCCGCGCGCCTGCGAGAACGCGATCCGACACTCCCCGTCGTGCTGATTTCCGGCTACTCCGAGGCGGTGGGCGATGAGTACGGATTTCTACGCAAACCTTTCTCAGTCTCGGAGCTGAAAAAGGCGGTCGCTGACGCCGTCCGGGAGATGGGGCGCCGCCGGGACGTCTCGCCGGTGACCTGACTTCCCCCGGTTACCCCCGCTTCATGTCCTCGAGGGTAATGCCGGCGACGGCTACCGGCGTCTGCATCGCGTCCCGCCGGAACGGTTCTCCGAGTTCCTGATTGAGGACCACCTCGATAAATGTGTTCACGCCGCTATTAAGCTGTTCGTCGATGGCCGTGGCCAGCACGCTGGTCAACTCGTCCGGAGTAGTCACCTTGACGCCTTTCAGTCCGCAGGCCTCGGCGATGGCTGCGTATTCAACACCTTCATTGAGTTCCGTTCCGACAAAATTGTCGTCAAACCACAGCGTGTTGTTGCGCTTCTCTGCGCCCCACTGGTAGTTGCGAAAAATCACCATCGTGACCGGCGGCCAGCTGTTGCGTCCGCAGGCCGTCATTTCGTTCATGGAGATGCCAAAGGCACCGTCTCCGGCAAAACCGACCACGGGTCGGTCCGGGCGAGCGATCTTCGCGCCAAGAATGGCTGGGAACCCGTAGCCGCAGGAGCCGAACATGCCCGGGGCCAGGTACTGCCGGCCGCCGTCAAAGCTGGGGTAGGCGTTGCCGATGGCGCAGTTGTTGCCGATGTCGGTGGAGATAATCGCGGACGAAGGCAGGGCGGCCATGACGGCGCGCCAGGCCTGGCGGGCGGACATGCGATCGGGCTGGCTGTCCCGGGCCCGCTGATTCCAGCTGGTGCCCACGTCATCGGCTTCGTGGTCCATGGTGGCCAGCTCCGCCGCCCAGTGGGCCTTGGCCTCATCGATCAGCTGCCGCCGCGCAGCCCGGTTGAACTGCTCCGCCTTGTTCGCCAGGGCCGCCAGCAGCTGCCGGGCAACGCGCCCGGCGTCGCCCCGGATCCCGATGGCAACGGGTTTGGTCAGGCCGATCCGGTCACCGTTGCTGTCCACCTGAATCACCTTCGCGCCTTCCGGCCAGTAGTCCAGACCGTAGGCCGGGAGCGTGGAGAAAGGATTGAGGCGGGTGCCCAGGGCCAGGACCACGTCAGCCTTTTGGATCAGCGACATGGCCGCTTTGGAACCGTTGTATCCAAGGGGGCCCACATAGTTGGGGTGGCGCCCGGGAAAAGCATCATTGTGCTGATAGCTGCAGCACACCGGCGCTTCCAGGTGTTCGGCCAGCAGCACCGTGTCGCTGACGGCGTCGCCGATCACAACGCCGGCGCCGTTCAGAAGTACCGGAAATTCAGCGCCGGCGAGCAGGTCCGCGGCGGCGGCTACCGCCTGCTCTCCGCCGGCAAGCGGCTCAAACCGTACCGGCGTCGGCAGCTCAATGTCGATCACGTGGTTCCACAGATCCCGCGGCACATTGACCTGCGCCGGGGCTGAGCGTTTCTGCGCCATGGCGATTACCCGATCCAGCACTTCGGCCATGCGCAGCGGGTCCCGTACCTCCTCCTGGTAACAAACGATGTCCTTGAAAAAATTGAGTTGGGGAACCTCCTGGAAGCCGCCCTGGCCGATGGTTCGGTTGGCCGCCTGGGGCGTCACCAACAGCAGCGGCGTATGGTTCCAATAGGCCGAGGCAATGGCGGTGACGAAGTTGGTGATGCCTGGCCCATTCTGCGCGATGGCCAGGGAGATCCGGCCGGACGCGCGGCTGTAGCCGTCCGCCGCCATCCCAGCGTTGTTCTCGTGGGCGCAGTCCCAGAAAGTGATGCCCGCGGCGGGAAACAGGTCGGAGATGGGCATCATGGCGGAGCCGATAATGCCGAAGGCATGCTCGATCCCGTGACGCTGCAGGACCTTTACGAAAGCCTCTTCGGTGGTCATCTTCATGGCACTGTCCCCGGAGCAGATTGCCCGCAAGGATAGCGCTCGAAGTTTTGCCGAGTAAAACCGGCCCCGCCCGGCCCCCGGTACCGGCCGGCATCCCGCTCAGGGGTCAGATCGAACGGCGCAGTGCTGGTCCGCCAGCCCCAGCGGCTTGAGTTCCGCCGCGCTGGCAAAGCGCCAGTTCTGGAAACCGTGATTGTCGCCCAGGAAGCCGGCGTTAAATTGCTCAAGCATCTCCTCTGGTGCCAGGCCGGCGGATGCTGCTTCGGCCTGCGCCTGGCATTCACCCGTAGCGACCTTAAAGAAGAAACCCAGGCCGCAGCGGGCCCATTCCAGGCCGGTCAGCAAATCGAGCAGCGACCCGTGATTGTTGTGGAAGTGGTCGGCCAGCTCCGCCCGTTTGCCGATATCGCAGTTTTTTAGGCTCAGGGATTCAAAACCATCTTGAAAGACTGCCTCGACAAAATCTTCGATGGCGATCTGTGCCTCCGGGGGACCTTCAATGATGTAAGCATCGCTGCTCCGCAGCTGCACGATCACCGTTTCTTCCCCTTCGTTCTCCCGGGCATCGGCCGCCGGGACAAGCTGAAGCTCCAGCTGCAGGTTGCCGGCCGGCAGCACGGCACCAAAAGTGCCGAAACCCAGACTCAGCAGCTCGGGAGTCACCTCGTAGTCGTCGCTTGTCGCCGTGCCCTCAAACCGAATTCGGGCCGTCAGGTCTGCGCCCGGGTCACCGCCGCTCCGGGTGAGCGTTACCGATCCCGGGTCTGGGCCCCGTTCCGAAGCCTGGGCGTCGCCAGATTGGATCGTCAGCACCGGCGCGTCATCCTCAATGGTGATTGAGCTGCGGTCACTGGCTCCCAAATTGTAGGCTGAGTCTGCGTCCAGTCTGACAACGGCGGTCTCGGTCCCTTCGGCCCGATTGTCGGCGAGGGGGGTGAGGGTCATTCCCCGTTCGGCACTGCCGCCGGGGATAGTGATGCCCAACCGTCCGAAACCCAGATTCACCCCTGCGGGATCGGTCACGTAGTCGGTGCTGGCACCGGTAGGCGTCGCCTCGCCTTCAAGGAGGTACTGGATGACGAGATCGCCGCTAAGGTCCCCACCTGCCCGCTCAAACCGCACCAGGCCGGAGATCGGTCCGGCTTCGTCCGCCGCCGGCATGATGGTGCTGATGGTGATCACCGCCGGGTCATCGATGAGGGTCACCGTGGCCTGGTCGGGAACACCGACCAGGTAGGCGGCGTCGGCGTCGATGCGCACGACGATCGACTCATCTCCCTCGGCCCGGTTGTCGGCCAGTGGTGTGATGAGCAGGTCCTGAAACGTTTCGTTGGCGGGAATGGTGATGCCGAGCCGACCAAAACCGAGATTGGTGCCCACCGGATCGGTCTCGTAGTCGCGGCCGGAGCCGGACGGCAGTGCCTCTCCCTCCAGCAGGTACTGCACCACAAGCGGCGCGGACAGGTCCGTGCCGGCGCGCTCGAAGCGAACCCGGGCCGTATCGCCCGGTTCGCTGGCCGAGGGATCCGGGTCGGTGATGGTGACGGTGGTCTGGGCGCTCGCCCCGCCGGCCACCAGGCTGAGAGCCAGGCCGGTGAGGCATAGAAATTTTGACGACATGAGTTCGTTCCGTTGCTTTGGCTGAACCCAGCCTGGACCCGGGTGACGGGCGAGTCTTGAAGAACAAAGGATGAAGCTCGGAAGAAATGAGGAAGGCGTCGGTAGGCAGTCGATCCAAGGTGATGGCGAGCCTAGCTGAGCGCTGCGCCTCTTAGATGTTCAACAAAAGCGCGCTGTACCGCCGTCGGTTCCCAGTCGGCGCGGACCGTGAGGCCAATTGGTCGGGAGGTGCCGGGCAGGTTCCGCACCAGCATTTCCAACTGGCCGGCCTGCACGTCGGCGGCGATCTGGCGTTGGGAGAGCAGGGCAGCCCGCTCGCTTTTCCGCAGCAGGCTGCGGGTTGCCACCAGCGAGCTGCATTCGATCAGATCCGTCGGGATGGCCAGATCCCGATCGGTAAAGTAGCGTTGAAAATGATGCCGGGCCGGCGTGTTCTGCCGCGGCACGATCCATTTCAGCCGGGCCAGCGTGGCCAGGTCGGGCGTTGATCGGGCACGGGTCAGCGGATGCCCCGGTCGCACGACAATCGACAGCGCGTCTTCAAACAGCTTTTCCTGAATCACGTAGCGCGATGGATGCGGTGTGCGCAGGGCGCCTACCAGCACCTCGCTGCGGCCGCTGACCAGCGCGTGCAGGAGCTCGTCGTAGGGCCCGTCAACAATCTGAATCCGGGCCTGGGGATATTGCGACAGAAATCCGGTCACCGCGGTGGGGATCAGCTCTGCCCGCGCCAGCGGCAGCGATCCAACCCGCACCCGGCTGCCGCCGGACCCCCCAATCTCTGCCAGCTCATCCAGGCCGTAGGCAATCTCAACCGACGCGAGGCTCGCGCAGCGGGCCGCCCGCCGCGCCGCGGCGCTGCATTGCACGCCGGCCTGGGACCGGCGGAACATCGTCTGGCCGCAGGCCTGCTCAAAATCCCGCACCGCCCGGTACACCGAAGGCTGGGATAGCTTAAGGTCCCGCGCCGCCTGGCTGTAGCTGTCGTGTTCGGTGACTGCCACCACGGCGCGGAGCTGGGCGGCGGTGACCCGCCGATGCAGGACCGGGCCGCCGCCTTCCGTCAGCATCGATTCGACGGGCTTTAAGCGTCGGAATGCTCGCTCAATGCGGCGGGCAAACAGCTCTCCCTCCGGGGTCGGGAACACACCCCGCGGCGTTCGCGAGAGCAGCGGCAAGCCCACCAGGCGCTCGAGTCCAGCGATGCCCTGACTCACCGCCGACTGGGACAGGTGCAGCTTGTGCGCTGCCCCGCTGATGCTGCCCCGGCGAATCGCCAGCAGCACCGACCGCAGGTGCCGAAGGTTCGGCATTTTCTCAATAATCATAGGAAAAACTTATAACACAGGGTGAATTTTGCGTATGCAGTCTGGCCCGCTAACCCTCAAAATATCAGGGTTTTATGGTCGGCCTCAGGCTGCAGCCGCTGAATTAGCTTCTATAGGAGTTTCCAAATGGCACTAGTCGTGACCAAAATCCCTCGTGTGGCGCCGGAACTGGTCACTCGCCTAGCGCAGGCCGGGGTGGCGACAACGCACGAAGCGCAAGGCCGTCGCGGCCTGATGGCGTCTCGGCTCCGACCGGTGTACCGCCCTGTCCGCGTGGCCGGCAGCGCTGTGACCTGCGAGGTCGCACCGGGCGACAACTGGATGATTCACGTGGCCGTGGAGCAGTGTCAGGCCGGAGACGTGCTGGTGGTCGCGCCGACGAGCCCCTGCGAAGACGGCTACTTTGGCGACCTGCTTGCCACCTCGCTCAAGGCCCGGGGGGTCAAGGGCCTCATTATCGACGCCGGCGTGCGCGACACGGCGGACCTCACGCAGATGCAGTTCCCGGTCTGGTCCCGGGCCATCTTCGCCCAGGGCACGGTGAAAGAAACGCTGGGCAATGTAAACACCCCGCTGGTCTGTGGGGGCACCCAGGTTTCGCCCGGCGATCTGATTGTGGCGGACGACGATGGCGTCGTTGTCGTGAAGCACGCGGAAGTTGCCCAGGTGGCGGACGCCGCCGATCGGCGCCTCGCCAACGAAGAGGACAAGCGGCGGCAGTTTGAGGCTGGCGCGCTTGGGCTGGACATCTACAACATGCGGGAACGGCTGGCGGAGAAGGGGCTCAGGTACGTGGAGTCGCTGGATTCATGACCCAGCGCGGCGTGCCGTGCACCATGCTCCGGGGGGGAACTTCCCGCGGGCTTTACTTTCTGGCGCAGGACCTGCCGCCGGAGCCGGCGCTTCGCGACCGTGTACTGGCGCGGGCTATGGGCTCACCGGACGAACGGCAGATTGACGGCGTGGGCGGGGCGCATCCGCTGACCAGCAAGGTTGCGGTGATCGGGCCGGCAACCCGGCCAGACGCGGAGGTCGACTATCTGTTTCTGCAGGTCAGCCCCGACACGGGGCTGGTCTCGGACGCACAAAACTGCGGCAACATTCTGGCGGGCGTGGCGGGCTTTGCTATCGAGCAGGGCCTGGTGGATGCCCGCGACGGAGAGACGCAGGTACGCATTCACATGGTCAACAGCGGCAGTCTTTCCATCGCAACCGTGCAGACGCCGGCCGGCGTCGTGACCTATGAGGGCAACGCGCGCATCGATGGTGTTCCCGGGATGGCGGCCCCTGTCATGCTGTCGTTCGAGGAGACGGAAGGGGCCAACTGCGGCGCGCTGCTGCCCACCGGGGCTGCGCAGAACGAAGTGCTGGGGGTGCCGGTCACCGCCATCGACAACGGCATGCCGGTGGTGGTGCTGCGGGCGGCGGACCTCGGGCAATCCGGTCGCGAGTCGCCGGCGGAACTGGAAGCGGACGCGGCGCTCAGGGAAAAGCTTGAGGCCATTCGCCGGGAGCTTGGCCCGCGCATGAACCTGGGCGACGTGGCCACCAAAACGGTGCCAAAGATGTGCCTCATCTCGCCGCCGGAACGCGGCGGTGCCGTCAACACGCGCACGTTCATACCGCACCGGGTGCACGAAGCGGTGGGAGTGCTGGGCGCGGTGAGCGTGGCAACGGCCTGCCTGATTCCCGGATCCACGGCGGACGGCATAGCAGAGGTTGCCGGCGGCAACCCCCTGGTCGAGGTGGAGCATCCCACCGGGTCGTTCGCCGTTGAGCTCGACATTGAGGTGGGCGAAGCGATCCAAGTGCGTCGCTCGGCGCTGCTTCGTACGGCGCGCAAGGTGATGAGCGGCGAGGTGTTTGTACCCGCCTCGCTTTGGGCGTCTGCCGCATGAAGGCCGCGCTGATTGGATTTGGTGAGGTGGGTCAGGTGCTGGGAAACGACCTGGCCGCCGCGGACGTTTCGGTCTATGACACGTTGTTCCATAAGCCCCGGAGTGAACCGGCCCGCTGCGCTGAGACCTCGCGCTGCACCGCGGCACAATCGGCGCCGGAGGCGGTGGGTGGGGCTCAGGTGGTGATTTCCGCCGTCACCGTGGATCGGGCGATAGACGCCGCGCAGTCGGTGCAGTCGGCGCTTAAGCCCGGTGCCTGGTTTATGGATCTCAATTCCGCTTCGCCGCAGGTGCGGCGAACGCAGGCGGCGCTGATCGAGGGCGGCGGTGGGCGTTACGTTGAAGTGGCGGTGATGTCGCCGATCAATCCGAAACGACTCGGCGCGCCGCTGCTGCTGGGGGGCAGGTACGCGGAGGAGTTTTCCACGATTGCCCGCGCGCTCGGCTTTACCGCCGCGGAGTTTTACTCCACCGAACTGGGCCAGGCGTCCGCAGCCAAGCTTTGCCGCAGCGTGCTGATCAAGGGTTTTGAGTCGCTGCTGGCGGAAAGCCTGGTCGCGGCGCGGCACTTTGGCGTGGAACAGACGGTGCTGGCGTCGCTTAAGGGTTTTCCTGGGACGCAGGATTGGGATGCCGCAGCCACCTACAACCTGTCCCGAACCGTCAAACACGGCGCTCGCCGGTCGGCGGAAATGGCCGAAGCCGCCGCCACCGTAGCGCAGTCCGGCGTTGAACCCACCATGGCCGCGGCGTGCGCCAAAAAACAGGCTTGGGCGGCCGGATATGCCACCGCGCTGGAATCTGAATCACTGGGCGCGATGCTTGATGCGCTGGGCCCGGACAAGGGCAATAGCAGGGAATAACCTATGTTGATTATCGACTGTCACGGCCACTACACCACCGCTCCGGCGCCCCATCAGGAGTATCGCGAGGCGCAGCTGGCCCGGCTGAAAGACCCGTCGCTTCCGAAACCCGCGCCGGCCAACATCAGCGATGATGAGATCCGCGAGAGCATCGAGGCCAATCAGCTCAAGCTGCTGCGGGAGCGGGGCGCGGATCTCACGCTGTTCTCGCCCCGGGCTTCCGCCATGGCGCATCACATCGGTGACCAGGAAACGTCCACCGACTGGGCCCGGGCCTGTAACAACCTGATATATCGGGTCATGGGCCTGTACCCGGAGAACTTTGTCGGGGTCTGTCAGCTTCCCCAGGTGCCTGGCCTGCCCGTTGGCGCTGCGGTGGCGGAGCTGGAGCGCTGCGTTAACGAGCTGGGATTTGTCGGCTGCAACTTCAATCCCGATCCATCCGGCGGCCACTGGACCTCGCCGCCGCTCACCGATCACTACTGGTATCCGCTGTTTGAAAAGATGGTAGAGCTCGACGTGCCGGGTATGGTGCACGTGTCGGCCAGCTGCAACGCCTGTTTCCACGCTACCGGCGCTCACTACATCAACGCTGACACCACCGCGTTTATGCAGTTTATCCAGGGCGATCTGTTTGCTGACTTTCCCAACCTGCGGATCATCATTCCTCATGGCGGCGGCGCGGTGCCATACCACTGGGGACGCTACCGGGGCCTCGCGGATATGCTCAAACAGCCGGAGCTGTCCGGCCATGTGATGAAGAACGTGTTTTTTGACACCTGCGTTTACCACCAGCCCGGTATCAACCTGCTGTTCGAGGTGATCGACATCGACAACATCATGTTCGGGTCGGAGATGGTTGGCGCCGTGCGCGGCATCGACCCGCAGACCGGTTTCAACTTTGACGACACGCGCCGCTATGTGGACTCGCTGGACCTGAGCGAGGCACAACGGCAGCAGGTGTTTGAGGGCAACGCCCGCCGCGTGTATCCCCGGCTCGATGCGCTGCTCAAGTCTCAGGGGCGCTGAGGTGGCGGATCAGGTGTTTACCAAAGACGCGGACTGGCTGGATTTCCATCCAGCGCCGTCGAAACCCCACTTTAAGCCGCCACCAGGCGCCGTCGACGCCCACTGCCACGTGTTCGGCCCGGGCCACCGGTTTCCCTTTGCGCCGGAGCGCAAGTACACGCCCTGCGACGCGTCGAAAGACCAGCTGTGGGCACTGCGCGATCACCTCGGTTTCAGTCGTAACGTGATTGTCCAGGCAACCTGCCATGGGGCGGACAACCGCGCCCTGGTGGATGCGCTTAAGCATTCCGATGGCAAGGCGCGAGGCGTGGCGACGGTTAAAAAGTCGGTGACGGACGAGGAGCTCCAGGCGCTGCACGAAGCCGGTGTGCGCGGTGTTCGCTTCAATTTTGTGAAACGGCTGGTGGACGCGCTGCCCCACGACGCGCTGGAGTCGATTGCCGAACGGGTGGCGCCCCTGGGCTGGCACGTGGTGATCTACTTCGAAGCGGCGGATCTCCCCCAGCACTACAACTTCTTTGCCTCGCTGCCGACCACGCTGGTTGTCGACCATATGGGTCGACCCGACGTCACGGCGCCGCTCGACGGCGAGGGCTTCCGGCTGTTCGAAAAATTCATGACCGAGCACGACAACGTCTGGTCCAAGGTGAGCTGCCCGGATCGCCTCAGTGCCTCCGGGCCGCCGGAGTACGACGACGTGGTGCCGTTTGCACGCCGCGTGGTGGAGCAGTTTTCCGATCGTGTGCTCTGGGGTACCGATTGGCCTCATCCCAACATGAAGTCCCACATGGCCGACGACGGCAAACTGGTCGACTTCATCCCCAAAATCGCCACCACGTCGGAGCTGCAGCACCGGCTGCTGGTGGCCAATCCGATGCGCCTTTACTGGCCCGAGGAGACGAGCTGATGGCTTTAGACAGGCCTTATTTGAATATCCCCGGAACGACCATTTTCGATTCGACGCAGGCGCGCCGGGGCTACCACCTGAACCAGTTTTTCTATTCGCTGATGAAGGAAGCGAACCGGCAGCGGTTTCTGTCCGACGAGTCTGCCTATCTCGATGAGTGGCCGATTACGCCGGAGCAAAAACAAGCGGTGCTTGACCGGGACTACAACCGGGTTATTGCCCTCGGCGGCAACGTGTATTTCTTCGGCAAGCTGTTTTTCACCGACGAAAAGTCATTTGAAATGGGAGCCGCGATGATGACGGGTATGAAGACCGAAGAATATCGCGCCATGATGGTATCCGGCGGCCGGTCGGTGGAAGGAAACCGCTTTGATGGGGAGGAAGACTGATGGCCCGAATTACCGCCGGAGTGGCCACCTCGCATGTGCCCGCCATTGGCGCGGCGCTGGATCTTGGTAAAACGCAGATCGACTACTGGGCGCCGCTGTTTAAGGGCTACGAGTTTTCAAAAGACTGGATCGCCAGCGAAAAGCCGGATGTGGTCTTCCTGGTCTACAACGACCACGCCACGGCTTTTGATATGAAGATGATTCCCACCTTTGCCATCGGCTGTGGGGAGAAGTTTGGTATTGCAGATGAAGGCTGGGGCGCGCGGCCGGTGCCCGAGGTGCACGGACACCCGGACCTGGCCTGGCATATCTCCCAATCGGTGATCCAGGATGATTTTGATCTCACCATCATCAACGAAATGGAGGTAGATCACGGCCTGACGGTGCCCCTTTCGCTGATGTTTGGGCAGCCTGCCGCCTGGCCCTGTGCCGTTATCCCGTTTGCGGTAAATGTCGTGCTCTATCCGCCGCCCTCCGGGCGCCGGTGTCTGGAAATTGGCAAGGCGATTCGGCGCGCAGTGGAGTCCTTCGACGAGGACCTCAACGTGCAGATCTGGGGCACCGGCGGCATGAGCCACCAGCTCCAGGGGCCTCGGGCGGGCCTGATCAATCGGGAGTTTGACAACCGTTTTATGGATCGACTGGTGAGCAATCCGGAAGACCTGGCCGAAATGCCCCACGTGGAGTACATGCGCGAGGCCGGGTCGGAGGGTGTGGAACTGGTGATGTGGCTCATCATGCGCGGCGCGCTGGACGATCAGGTGCTGGAGCGGCACCGCTTCTACCACGTGCCGGCCTCCAACACCGCGGTGGGACACCTCATTTTAGAAAATCAAAGTCGAGGATAGTGTTATGAAAGTTGTATTGGCTGGCGCCGGCGCCTTTGGCAAAAAACACCTGGACGGTATTCAGAACATCGATGGCGTCGAGTGCGTGTCGGTGGTGGGTCGACGTCTGGAACCCACCCAGGCTGTGGCGGAGCATTATGGTGTCGGGCACGCCTGCACCGACCTGGCGGAAGCCCTGGCGCTGCCCGACGTGGACGCGGCCATCCTCTGCACCCCGACCCAGATGCACGCGGCCCAGGCCATTCAGTGCATGGAGGCCGGGAAACACGTGCAGGTGGAGATTCCGCTGGCCGATTCGCTGGCCGACGCGCAGGCGGTGGTAGAAAAGCAGAAGGAGACTGGCCTCGTCGCCATGGCGGGCCACACCCGCCGCTTCAATCCCTCCCACCAGTGGGTTCATAACAAGATCAGGGCGGGCGAGCTGAACATCCAGCAGATGGACGTACAGACCTATTTTTTCCGCCGCAAAAACATGAATGCCGCGGGGGAACCCAGGTCCTGGACGGAACATCTGCTCTGGCACCACGCCGCGAATACCGTCGACCTGTTCCAGTACCAGGCCGGCGGCAAAGTCATCCAGGTGAACGGCGTCGAAGGCCCGCACCATCCGGAGCTGGGTATCGCTATGGACATGTCGATTCAGATGAAAACCGACAACGGCGCCCTGTGCACCCTGTCTCTGTCGTTTAACAACGACGGGCCGCTGGGCACCTTCTTCAGGTACATCTGCGATAACGGCACCTACATCGCCCGCTACGATGATCTGGTGGATGGTCACGAAAACCCCATCGACGTGTCCCAGGTGGCGGTATCGATGAACGGCATTGAGCTGCAGGACCGGGAGTTTTTTGCGGCTATCCAGGAAGGCCGGGAGCCCAACTCCTCGGTGGCCCAGGTGCTGGACTGCTATCGCGTTCTGCACGACGTGGAACAGCAATTCGACACTTGAGGTAGCTATGAAACACCGACCGCTTGGTCCCTTTTCCACCCCGGCGATTGGCCTGGGATGTATGAACCTGTCCCACGCCTACGGGGTGCCGCCCTCGGAAGACCAGGCCCGGGCCGTTCTGCAGCGGGCGCTGGATCTCGGGATCACCCACTTTGACAGCGCCGCCCTGTACGGCTTCGGCCGCAACGAATCGCTGGTGGGCCCGTTTCTTAAGCCGCACCGGAACGAGATTGTGCTGGTCAGCAAATGCGGCATGCGCGGCGAAAACGGCGTGCGCACCATCGACGGCCGGCCGGAAAAGCTGCGGGAAGACCTCGAGCAGTCGCTTCGGCGCCTGGAAACCGACGTGATCGATCTGTACTACCTGCACCGGGTCGACAAGGGCACCCCCGTCTCGGTGGAGGACAGCGTCGGCGCCATGAGCCGCTTTGTGGAAGAAGGCAAGGTGCGGGCGATTGGCCTGTCGGAGGTATCGGCGGACACCATCCGCCGGGCCCAGGCGGTCCACCCCATCACCGCGGTGCAGTCGGAGTATTCGCCCTGGAGCCGCAACGCGGAAATCGGCGCGCTGGGGGCCTGCGCCGAGCTGGGTATCGCGTTTGTCGCGTTCTCGCCGCTGGCGCGGGGATTTTTGACCGCGGTGGACCTGAATCCGGCTGAGTTCGCGGAGAAAGATATTCGCCGCGGCATGCCCCGGTTCAAAGAGCCCCATTTTTCTGACAACTGCGAATGGCTGCCCCGGTATCGGGAGCTGGCAGACGAAGCGGGCTGTACGCCGGCCCAGCTGTCCCTGGCGTGGGTGCTGAGCCATGGTGACCACGTTCACGTGATTCCAGGCACCACGTCCCCCGCTCACCTGGAAGAGAACGTCGGCGCCGCGCAGGTCACCCTGTCCGACGCGCAGCTGACGGAGCTGGAAACGCTGCTGCCGCCGAACGGCGCCAGCGGACCGCGCTATCCGGCGTCCACGCAGGCGGAGATTGATACCGAAGAGTTCAGCTAGAACGGGAGGCCAATATACTGCTCGCAGAGATTGCGCATGGCAACATCGTTCGTCGCCAAGAATTCCAGTTCGCTTTCCTGCATGCGCAGGTCAAACTCGCTTTGATCTGGAAACCGGTGCAGCAGGTTCGTCAGATACCAGGAAAGACGGACCGCGCCCCAGACTCGACGCAGAGCGGTTTCGGAATAGTCTCTTAGCCCGCTGTCGTCCTGCGCTCTGAAGTATCCGGTCAACGCGTTTGACAGGTAGTAGACATCAGAAACCGCGAGATTCAGGCCCTTGGC
>JBCCVP010000100.1:0-18549 GCA_039195135.1 Pseudomonadota bacterium
CGGTTTTCGAGACCGCCCCGTTCAACCACTCCGGCACCTCTCCACGGGGCGCGATAAGGTAGTCGAAACGAAGGGATGTGGCAACTGGAAGACCGCGGTCGGGATGGATTCGCAAACGAAGTATCGTTTGCTCACACCGTTCTGCCCACCGCAGCGCGGGGGATGATTCCCGATCAGGTGTTGTAGCCCAGATTGGGCGCGAGCAGTCGCTCGGCCCGATCCATGGTGATGCCCAGCCGGGCGGCGTAGTCCTTCACCTGGTCCCGATCTATTTTGCCGAGCACAAAGTACTGGCTCCGGGGGTGGCCGAAATACAGCCCGCTGACCGCTGCCGCCGGCGTCATGGCGAAGGACTCGGTGAGTTCCATGCCGGTGGCTTCGGTCGCGTTCAGCAGGTCAAAAATCACCTGCTTCTGCGAGTGTTCCGGACAGGCGGGATAACCCGGCGCCGGTCGGATGCCCTGGTAGTCCTCGTCGATGAGCGATTGGTTGTCCAGGTGTTCGTCGCTGGCGTAGCCCCAGAGTTCGCGCCGCACCTTGGCGTGCATACATTCGGCAAAGGCTTCCGCCAGCCGGTCTGCCAGGGCCTTGAGCAGAATGGAGTTGTAGTCGTCGTGGTCCGCTTCAAAGGCTTTGGCGCGCTCGTCGCAACCGTGGCCCGCGGTCACCGCGAAGGCGCCAACGTAGTCGCCGAAACCACTGTCCGACGGCGCCACAAAGTCGGCCAGGCAGAAATTTGGCTTGCCGTCAGGCTTTTCGATCTGCTGGCGCAGGCAGTGAATGCGAGTCCGTTCCCGGGAGCGCTTCTCGTCTTCGAAAATGACCAGGTCGTCACCGTCCGCCGCGGCGGGGAACAGTCCGACCACGCCGTGCGCCGTCAGCCAGTTTTCCCTGACGATGCGTTTCAGCATGACCTGAGCATCAGCGTACAGTTCGCTTGCCTGCTCGCCGACGATGGCGTCATTCAAAATGTCGGGATAGCGACCGGCCAGCTCCCAGGTCATGAAAAAGGGGCCCCAGTCGATGTAGTGGCTCAGCTCCGCCAGGCTGAAGTCTTTGAATTCGTGCACCCCGGGACGCGCCGGGGTCACGGGCGACTCGGCGGAAAAATCGATCGCCACGGGTCGCTTGCGCGCCTCTTTCAGACTCCGCAGCGGCCGCCGGCTGGGGCCGTCCGCATAGCGCTTGCGTACCTCCGCGTAGTCGTCGCGGATGGTGGCGACAAACGGATCCCGGGCTTCGTCGCTGATCAGTTTCTGGGTCACGCCCACGGCCCTTGAAGCATCCTTCACCCAGACCGTGGGGGACATATACTTCGGCTCAATCTTGAGGGCCGTATGGGTGCGGGACGTGGTGGCGCCGCCGATCAGCAGCGGCGTTTTCATCCCCTGCCGTTCCAACTCGCTCGCCACGTGGCTCATTTCTTCAAGCGAAGGGGTGATCAGCCCGCTCAGGCCAATTAGATCGACTTTTTCCTGCACGGCCGTCTCGATAATTTTCTGCACCGGCACCATGACGCCGAGGTCCACCACCTCGAAGTTGTTGCAGCCCAGCACAACCCCAACGATGTTTTTGCCGATGTCGTGCACATCGCCTTTAACCGTGGCCAGCAGGATCTTGCCGGCCGAGCGGGCGCCGCCGGCTTTTTCTTCCTCGATAAACGGGATCAGGTGGGCCACGGCTTTTTTCATCACGCGGGCACTCTTGACCACCTGCGGCAGGAACATCTTGCCTTCCCCGAACAGGTCGCCGACCACGTTCATGCCATTCATCAGCGGCCCCTCGATCACCTCCAGCGGCCGGCTCGCATCCTGCCGGGCCTCCTCCGTGTCCTCAACAATGAACTCGGTGATGCCGTGCACCAGCGCGTGGCCGAGGCGCTCCGCTACCGGCTGCTCGCGCCAGGCGAGTGTGTCCCGCTCCCGGGCCTGGCTGCCGCGGCCGGAGTAGGTTTCGGCAACGGCCAGCAGTCGCTCGGTACCATCGTCCCGGCGATTGAGCACCACGTCCTCCACCGCCTCCCGCAGCTCCTCCGGCAGCTGGTCATAGACAGCCAGCTGGCCGGCGTTGACGATGCCCATATCAAGACCGGCATTGATCGCGTGGTAGAGGAATACGGAGTGGATGGCTTCCCGCACGGGGTTGTTACCGCGGAAGGAGAAGGACACGTTGGATACGCCGCCGGACACCATGGCGTAGGGCAGCTTTTCTTTGATCTGCCGCGTGGCCTCGATAAACGCCACGGCGTAGTCGTTGTGCTCCTCAATGCCGGTGGCAATCGCGAAGATATTCGGGTCGAAGATGATGTCTTCCGGCGGGAAGTTGACCGTTTCGGTCAGCAGCCGGTAGCTCCGCTCGCAGATCTCAAATTTGCGCTGCAGCGAATCGGCCTGACCTTTTTCATCAAACGCCATCACCACCACCGCCGCGCCGTAGCGGCGGATCAGCCGGGCCTGCTTCAGGAACGGTTCTTCGCCCTCCTTGAGGGATATGGAGTTGACCACGCCTTTGCCCTGCAGGCACTTAAGGCCCGCCTCGATCACCGACCATTTTGATGAATCCACCATCACCGGCACCCGGGCCACGTCGGGCTCACCGGCGATGCGGTTGAGAAACTCCACCATCGCCGCTTCGGCGTCGAGCAGTCCCTCGTCCATGTTGACGTCGATGATCTGGGCACCGCCCTCCACCTGATGCCGGGCCACCTCGAGCGCGGTCTCAAACTGACCCGACATGATCAGCTTCTTGAACCGGGCTGATCCCGTCACGTTGGTCCGCTCGCCCACGTTGACGAAGTTGGAGTCGGGGGAAAGGGTGACCGGCTCCAGGCCGGACAGGCGGCAGCGCCGGGGTGGGGCGGCCGGCTTGCGGGGTGCGTGGTCCGCCACCGCCGCGGCGATGGCAGCAACGTGCTCCGGCCGGGTGCCGCAGCACCCACCCGCGATGTTGATCAGGCCGGCCTCGGCAAACTCTCCCAGGATCTCCGCGGTCTGCGCCGGTGTCTCGTCATACCCGCCGAGTTCGTTCGGCAGTCCCGCATTCGGGTGGGCGCTGACCCAGGTGTCGGCAACCCGGGAAAGCTCCTCAACGTACGGCCGCAGTTCCTTGCCGCCCAGCGCGCAGTTGAGGCCGATGGACAGAGGGTTGGCGTGGCGCACCGAATTCCAGAACGCCTCGGTCGTCTGGCCGGACAAGGTGCGGCCGCTCAGGTCGGTGATGGTGCCGGAAATCATCAGCGGCAGCTCCTGCTGCGGGTCCACCTCGGAGATGGCAAACAGAGCCGCCTTGGCGTTGAGCGTGTCGAAGATCGTCTCCACCATGAACAGATCGGCACCGCCGTCGATCAGAGCCTCGGCCGCTTCCCGGTAGGACGCCACCAGCTCATCGAAGGTGACGTTGCGCAGCGCCGGATCGTTCACATCCGGCGAGATGGAGGCGGTGCGATTGGTGGGGCCGAGAACGCCCACCACAAAGCGGGGCCGCTGCGGCGTGGCAACCGCGTCGCAGGCGGCCCGGGCAAGCTCTGCGGACCGGCGATTGAGATCGACCACCAGGTGCTCGCACCCGTAGTCCGCCTGGGAGATGGAGGTGGCGTTGAACGTATTGGTCTCGATCAGATCAGCGCCGGCTTCCAGGTAGCGCCGGTGAATATCGAAGATCAGCTCCGGCTGGGTGAGCGACAGCAGGTCGTTATTGCCTTTCTGGTCTTTCTCAAAACTCAGGCTTCCGTCGCCCCGATACCCCGCCTCGTCGAGGCGATGTTCCTGAATCTCGGTGCCCATGGCGCCATCCAGTACGGCGATGCGCCGCGCAAGAACGGCGGCTAGTTGATCCCTACAAGACATGTCTATTCCTTGACGGCCTGAAACGTGATGACTTCAAAGTGGGGCGCCCGGGCCTCCCGGGAGCTCACCTGGCAGGTGCGCACCTTCAGCCCGGCCTTGCGCAGAAACCGACGTAGATCGCCAATGCGGAACCCCAGATTGACATGGTTAAACGGTTTCACCGCCGCCTCATGGCGGTGGGATCGAAGCGTCGAGCCCACCAGGACGCCGCCCTCGGGATTTAGCACCCGGGCTGCTTCATCGATGACCGCCTGCGGCCGGGATGTGTAGGTCAGCGCATGCATCAACAGCACCACGTCAAAGGCGCCGTCGGCAAAGACCAGCTCATGCATGTCACCCTGGGCGAAGGTGACGTTGTCGAAGCGCTTCAGACGTTCCCGCCCGGCTGCGACAACCGGCTCGCTCGAATCGATGCAGGTCACCGCTGCAGCGCGTTCCGCCAGCATCTCCGCCAGCACGCCGTCGCCGGAGGCGATGTCGAGTACGCGGCCTAGAGACAGCAGCTGCAGGGTTGCGCGGGCGGTGGCCTCCCAGGTGCGCCCCGGCGAGTAATGGCGTTCCATATCGCCGGCCACTGCGTCTGCCCAGTTGCTGGACTCCGCGCGGGCGGCAAGAACGCCCGGAAGACGATCGCGATCGTTGTCGAGCAGCGAGTCGTCCACGGCCGTAACCAGGGTTTGCCACAGTTCCCTAAGCGGGGACTGGTCCAGATTGGGGTGGGGCCGGTAATAGCTCTGCACCCCGGACTTGCGATCCACCACCAGCGCCGTCTCCCGAAGCTTGGCCAGATGGGTAGACACCCGGGGCTGGGCAAGCAGGGTGACGCTGGCCAGCTCCGCGACCGTCAGCTCCTCCTGCTGCAGCAGGGCGAGAAGCCGCACCCGGCTGGGGTCCGCAAGCACTTTCAGGAGGCTGGATGTGGCGCCGAGATCGATGACTCTATCCTTTCATCGCGATATTGAGATGAAAGGATAGCATGACTGCCGTGGGAGGTGCACCGGGCGCATATTCAGGGTGGTCTTGCGGGGCAGCCGTGAGATAATGCTCGTTTGATTTGGCTGCATAAAGAGCGCATGGATTTTCGACTGACCGAAGAGCAACAGATGATTCGGGACGCGGCGAGGGATTTTGCCCAAAGCAGCATCGTCCCGATCGCTCCGCAATACGATGACAGCGGCCAGTTTCCGCTGGAAACGGTCACCCAGATGGGCGAGCTTGGCCTGATGGGGATCGAGGTACCCGAGGCCTATGGGGGTTCCGGAATGGATCCCATCTGCTACGTTCTTGCGCTTAAGGAAATCAGCGAGGCCGATGCGGCCCACGGCACGATCATGTCCGTGAACAACTCGCTTTACGCCAACGGCATCTTGAAACACGGCACCGAAGCGCAGAAACAGGCGTTTCTCAAGCCGGTGGCGGCTGGTGAAGCGATTGGTGCCTACGCCCTGACCGAACCCCAGTCGGGCTCTGACGCCAGCAACATGCGCGTTAAAGCCATCGCGTCTCCTGACGGCAGCTACTACACCATCAACGGCAAGAAGTCCTGGATCACCTCGGGGCCGGTTGCCCGCTACGTGGTGCTGTTTGCCAAAACGGATCCGGACGCTGGCGCCAGCGGTATCAGCGCTTTCCTGATCGATACGGAAAAGGAAGGCTTCGCTCGGGGCAAGACCGAGCCCAAGATGGGCATCCGGGCCTCGGCCACGTGCGAGATTGAGCTCACCGATTACCGCTGCGAGGCCGATTGTCTTCTCGGTGAGGAAGGGCAGGGGTTCCGCATCGCCATGGGGGTGCTCGACGCGGGACGCATCGGTATTGCGGCCCAGGCGCTGGGCATTGCTACCGCCGCCTACGAGGCCAGCCGGCAGTACGCGGTTGACCGCGAGGCATTCGGCCGACCCATTGGCGGGTTTCAGATGATTCAGGCCAAAATTGCCGATATGAAAACCCGCCTGGCGGCCGCGGAGCACCTGACGCTGCACGCCGCCTGGAGCAAAAACCAGGCGGTGGAAACGGGCCAGCGTTATACCACCGAAGCGAGCATGGCCAAGCTATACGCTTCGGAGGCGGCCAACTTTATTACCCATTCGGCGGTGCAGATTCACGGTGGTATGGGGTTCAGCCGCGAGATGCCGCTGGAGCGCTACTACCGCGACGCAAAGATCACCGAGATCTACGAAGGCACCAGTGAGATTCAGCGCATGGTGATAGCGCGCGGCGAGACCGGGCTGCGTTAGCCCGAAACGTCTAGCGGTCCGCAGCCTGCTTTGATCAGGGCGGACGGGAAGGACTGAAGGAGTCGAGGGGACATGGGAGACGGGACCGTCGCGATAGACGGGATTGGCGAGCGCCTGACCGAAGGTCTCAAGGGCGCCGAGGCGGAGCGCCTGGTCAGCCTGGGGCAGCGCTATCTGGCCCACCTGCCCAAAACAGACCTGAAGCATGGCGCCGCGGCGTTCTGGGTGGAGTGTATCCGCCGGCAGATGGCGCTGCTGCGGCAGCGGGGTCGGGGCGAGATCAAGGTGGATATCTACAACCCGCCCAGCGAAGAGGACGGTAGCCGGGCGCCCACGGTGGTGGACGTGATCAGCGGCGACCGGCCGTTCCTGGTCGACTCGGCGACCCTGGCCATCTCCAGCTGCGGCCACGCGGTGCATCGCGCGGTGCATCCGGTCTACCAGGTGCAGCGGGATGCCGGCGGCTACCTGATGGGTTTGAGCGTCGACAAACAAAACGGCGATGAGGGCTGGTGCCGCGAGTCGGTGATGCAGTTCCACATCAGCCGGATCAACGACCCGACCCGCATCACTGCGCTCAAGGATCGCATCGAGGCGCACCTGGACGACGTTCGCGTCGCCGTCGCTGACTGGCCCGCTATGCTGGCCAAGGCGCGGGAGGTAGCGGACTACGTGGCGGCCGCTAGCACGCCCTACGGCAAAGCGCGCAACGAGGAAACGGCGGAGTTTCTGCGCTGGCTGGTGGATCAGAACTTCACCTTTCTGGGGTATCGCCGCTATGAGCTGCAGCAGGCCGACGGCGGCTTCGAACTGATTCCCGAAGAACCCACGGGGCTGGGCGTCCTTGGCCAGGACAGCCGACGTCGGGCCGTGGTGCAGATCACCCGGTTAACGAGCCGCGACGCCAAAGGCGTGTCGGAGGTATCGCCGGTGGTCCTGACAAAAACCGGCGTCCGCTCGACGGTCCATCGGGGGGGCTACCTTGACTACGTGGGCGTCGGTATTTTCGACGACGAGGGCTCGCTGGTGGGGGAACATCGGTTCCTCGGTCTGTATACCTCGGCGGCCTACAACCGCCGCCCGTGGAACATTCCGCTGGTGCGAAAGAACATCGAGGCCGTGATGGCCCGATCGCTGTTTGAGCCGACCAGCCATGGCGGCAAAGCGCTGCTGCACATCGCTGAGACGCTGCCCCGGGACGAGCTGTTTCAGGCCAGCACCGATGAGCTGCATCAGCTCGTCACCTCCGTTTTTGAACTGAGCGAGCGGCAGCAGACCCGCCTGCTGGTGCGCCGGGATCGCTTCGGGCGGTTCTATTCCTGCCTGGTTTACCTGCCCCGGGAACGATTCAATACCGAAACCCGGCGCCTGATCCAGGACACGCTGAGGCAGGTGCTGAAGGGCGAACGCATCGATTTCACGGTACAGGTGGACGAATCGACCCTCGCCCGGCTGCACGTCGTCGTGTGGGTGGACCCGGAAGCCACGTTGGAGTTGGACCTTAACGCGCTGGAGCAGACGCTTCAGGAGCTGGTGCGGTCCTGGGTCGACCGCCTGACCGATATCCTGATCGACAAACACGGCGAGGCGGAAGGGCAAAAGCTGGCGGACCGGTTTGCCGGCGCGTTTCCCGCCGCCTACGTGGAGGACGTGGCGCCCTGGGTGGCGGCGTTTGACGTGGAAAAGCTGGCGCTGCTGGACTCCGATGACGCGCTGCAGCTCAGTCTCTACCGACCGCGGATTCAGCCCACCGGAAAGTTCCGTTTCAAAATCTTCCGTCTGACCCGAACCATCGCCCTCAGCGATGCGCTACCGATTCTTGAAAACCTGGGACTGCGTGTGGTCAGCGAGAGACCGTACCGGCTGCAGGTGGGGGAGCGGGACGTGCGCTGGGTACAGGACTTTGACATTGTGCTGGCGGACGGCGGCGATCTGGATCTGGACGGCGTGCGGGAGATCTTCCAGGATGGGTTTGAGCAGATCGTGCGCGGCCAGGCGGAAAGTGACGGCTTCAACCGCCTGATTCTCGGGGCCCGACTGAGCTGGCGCCAGGTGGCGCTGCTGCGGGCCTACTGCCGCTACTGGCAGCAAAGCCGCTGCCCTTACTCCCAGAGCTATGTGGAGCGCACCCTGGCCGCCTATCCGAGCCACGCGGAACTGCTGCTGGCGCTGTTTGCCGCCCGTTTCGATCCGGCACTGGATGATTCGGGCAGCGAACTACTGGCGCGGGCCACGGCGCGGCTGGAGCGCCCGGCGCGCCGCCTCAGCCTGTTGCCGCCGGACGGCGTCGAGTTTAAGGCCGGCAATCGGGAGGAGCTCATAGCGCTGAGCCGGGACCTGATTCAGGCCAGCCTCGCGCGGGTTAAATCCTCCGACGAAGATCGGATTATCTCGAGCTTTGCCGCTTTGATCGACGCGACGCTCCGGGTCAACGCCTACCAGGGGCGGCTGGATGATCCGGAGCGGGGTTATCTCAGCTTCAAGCTCGACTCCTCCGGCGTTCCCGACCTGCCGCCGCCGCGACCCTGGCGGGAAATCTACGTTTACTCGCCGGAGGTGGAAGGGGTTCACCTTCGGGGTGGCCCGGTAAGCCGCGGCGGCCTGCGCTGGTCTGACCGCTTTGAAGATTTCCGCACCGAAGTGCTGGGACTGATGAAGGCCCAGACGGTCAAAAACACCATGATCGTGCCGGTGGGCGCCAAGGGTGGGTTTGTCGCCCGGCGCCTGCCCGGCGGTGCCCGGGAAGAAATCATGGCGGCGGTGGTCTCCAGCTACCGGCGCTTCATCAACGGGCTGCTGGATCTGACGGACAATATCCGCGACGGCGACCTGGTACATCCGGAGAACCTGGTGCGCCACGACGACGCGGACCCCTACCTGGTGGTCGCCGCCGACAAGGGCACCGCGACCTTCTCCGATATTGCCAATTCGGTGGCCGAAGACCATGGGTTCTGGCTCGGGGACGCCTTCGCCTCCGGCGGTTCCGTGGGCTATGACCACAAGAAAATGGGCATCACCGCCCGCGGCGCGTGGGAGTCGGTGAAACGTCACTTCCGGGAGCTGGGAGTGAACTGCCAGAAAGAGCCATTTACCGTCGTCGGTATCGGCGATATGGGTGGCGACGTGTTTGGCAATGGCATGCTGCTGTCGCGGCAGATCCGGCTGCTGGGCGCGTTCAACCACGAGCACATCTTCCTGGACCCCGATCCCGATCCCGCCGCCAGCTATGCCGAGCGGGAGCGCCTGTTCAACCTGCCCCGGTCGTCGTGGGCCGACTATGACGCGGACCTGATCAGCCCCGGCGGCGGCATCTACTCCCGCAGCGACAAGCAGATCACCGTGTCGCCAGCAGCGGCGGAGTCTCTGGGGATCAAAGCCGGGGATTTCAGTCCCAATGACTTGGTTCGGGCCATGCTCCGCGCGCCGGTGGACCTGCTGTGGAACGGCGGCATCGGGACGTACGTAAAAAGCGCCGAAGAAACCAACCTCGAAGTCGGGGATCGAGCCAACAACGAACTGCGAGTGGATGGGACCGATCTGCGCTGCCGGGTGGTGGGTGAGGGCGGTAATCTCGGGCTGACGCAGCGCGGACGCATTGAGTTCGCGCTCGACGGCGGCCGTATCAACACCGACTTTGTCGACAATGCCGCCGGCGTCGACTGCTCCGACCACGAGGTCAACATCAAAATCCTGCTTCGCGCGGCCACCGATGCCGGCCTGCTGGACAGCGCCGAGCGCAATGAGCTGCTGGCGTCCATGACCGACGAGGTGGCGCAGCTGGTGCTGCGCAACAACTACCTGCAGACCCAGGCCCTCAGCCTCATGGAGGCCCACACGGTGCCCCGGCTGGGGTCCAAGGCTCACATGATTGACGTGCTTGAGTCCCGCGGGGTGCTGGACCGCGGTCTGGAGAGCCTGCCGGACGCAGAGCAGATCAACGAGCGCCGGGCCCGGGGCATCGGCCTGACGCGGCCCGAGCTCGCCGTGCTGCTGTCCTACGCCAAGATCACGCTCTATGAAGATCTGCTGGCCTCCGACGTGCCGGAAGATGGCTACCTGTCGGGCGAGCTGGTTCGTTACTTCCCGGATCCGCTGAAGGAGCGTTTCGCAGCGGTGGCCGATACGCACCGGCTGCGGCGGGAAATCATTGCCACCGCGGTCACCAACTCCATGGTCAACCGCATGGGCGCCACTTTCTGCCTGCGCATGACGGAAGAAACCGGCACATCTCCGGCGGAGGTGGCCCGGGCCTACACCGCGGCGCGGGAGATATTCGAGGTGCGGGAACTGTGGGCGGCGATCGAGGCGACGGACAACGAGGTGATCACCGCGCACCAGACGGAGGCCCACCTGCTGGTCTGGAATCTGCTGCGGCACGCCACCCGCTGGCTGCTAAGCCGCCGCGAAGCGCTGGACATCGCGGCGCTGGTGGCGCAGTACCGGGAGCCGGTGCGGCAGCTGGCGGCATCGATCCGCGATTTGATCCCGGCAGCGTCCGGCAAGCGGATCAGCGGTCTGCAGGCCCGGCTGACCCGGGGCGGTTTCAGCGATGAGCTGGTGGCCTCCCTGGTGAGCTGTGCGCTGCTCAATCCGGCGCTGGACATCGCTGACGTTGCCGGCAGCATCCAGGCCAGCCTGGAGGAAGTGGCGAAGGGCTATTTCCGGCTCGGTCAGCATCTGAAACTGAACTGGCTGATGCAGCAGATTGAACTGCTGCCGGTAGACAGCGAGTGGCATGCGGCAGCCCGGGGAGCGCTGCGCGATGAGCTGTACCAGAAACAGCGGCAGCTCACGGCGCTGCTGATCGGCGAGCGGCAGGCCGAAGCCGATTCGGTCCGGTCCTGGGTGGCCCGCAATAGCAGCGTCCAGCGCTTTATGCATATGATGAACGACATGAGAGCCAGCGGCAGTGTGGACTACGCCAAAGCGGCCGTCGCCGTGCGAGGCCTCGATCCGCTGCTGGCCGGGGCCCGGCCTGCATGACGGCGATCCACTTCGTCGCCAGCCAGGCGGAGGGCGCGCAGCAGGCCCGGCAGGACATGGTGCGCCGCTACGGTGATGTGGCCACGGAGGAAGCAGACGTGATCGTCGCCATCGGCGGCGATGGCTTCATGCTTCAGACCATGCACCGGACCATGGATCTGGGCAAACCCATCTACGGCCTGATGCAGGGTTCCGTCGGCTTCCTGATGAACCAGTTTGAGGTGCCCGGGGTTGAGTTGCCGGACCGCCTGGCGCGCGCGGAAACGGCAAAAATGCATCCGCTGCGCATGACCGCCCAGGGGGACGCGGGCACCGAGGTGTCGGCGCTGGCGTTCAACGAGGTGGCCCTGTTCCGACAGACCAAACAGGCGGCGAAGATCCGCGTGAAGATCAACGACGCGGTCAAGCTTGAGGAGATGATCTCGGACGGCATTCTGCTGGCAACGCCTGCGGGAAGCACCGCCTATAACTTGTCTGCGGGAGGTCCGATTGTGCCGCTGGGCGCCAACGTGCTGGCCCTGACGCCCCTGAGCCCGTTCCGCCCCCGGCGCTGGCGCGGCGCCCTTTTGCTGCACCACGTCACGGTAAGTTTCGAAGTGCTGGATCACTATAAGCGGCCGGTGAGCGCAACCGCCGATGCGTTTGAAATGCGCGACGTGGTGGAAGTATCGGTGGAGGAAGCCAAGGACGTCACCGTGCGCATGCTGTTTGATCCGGAGCACAACCTGGAGGACCGCATCCTCAATGAGCAGTTCACGAGCTGAATCCCAGCGCTCGGCGGGAGGCACCGGGTGAGTACCGCCGCCGAAGCCAGCCCCGGGCCGTCTTTTGTGGTGGCCATTTCCTCCCGCGCGCTGTTTGACCTCGACCAGAGCCACCAGCTGTTTGAGGCGGAAGGCGTGGACGCCTACTCGCGCTTTCAGATCGATCACGAAAATGACGTGCTGCGGCCGGGTATCGCCTTTCCCCTTGTGCAAAAGCTGCTGCGGCTCAATGAGCTGGCCCGGCAGGTGAATCCGGGCCAAGAGGCACCGCTGGTGGAGGTCATCCTTTTGTCCCGCAACAGCGGTGACACGGGGCTGCGCATCTTCAATTCGATTGAAAGCCACGGACTGGACATCGTGCGCGCGGCCTTCACCAACGGCGCCAGTCCTTTTGCCTACGTGGAGTCTTTTGGCGCTGACCTGTTTCTGTCCACCAACCATGACGACGTGCGTGAGGCTTTGAATGCCGGCTTTGCCGCCGCCACCATCCTGCCCTCGGCGGTGCGCGCCGGCACGGGGCCGGAACTGCGCCTCGCCTTCGACGGTGATGCGGTGCTGTTTCACGATGCGGCCGAACGGGTCTACCAGGAAGAGGGCCTGGAGGCGTTTGCCGCCAGCGAGAAAGCGGCAGCGGAGCAGCCCCTGTCGGGCGGGCCGTTCAAATCCGTACTCAGCGCAATCCACGCGATCCAGTCTTCGTTTCCCGGTGAAAATAATCCGATCCGGACGGCCCTCGTGACGGCTCGCTCCGCGCCGGCGCACAAGCGCGTCATCCTGACGCTGCGCCACTGGGGCATCCGCCTGGACGAGGCGCTGTTTCTCGGCGGCAAGAGCAAGGGGCCGTTTCTGAAAGCGTTTGGCGCGGACATCTTTTTTGACGACCAGGCTGAGCACTGCGACTCCGCCAGTTCCCACGTGGCAACGGGCCACGTGCCCCACGGCGTGGCCAATGGGGGCTGACGATGGCTGATTCGGCGGCCCGCCAGGTTGATCGCGCCAAGCTCATCGACGAAGGATTTGTCGGCTTCGTCAGCGAATTTGACGGTGGCGGTGGCGCCGATCTGAGCCTTAAGGGCAGCGGCCTCGAGAGCGCTGCGTTTCTGGAGCTGTTTGAATCGCAGCTGCTCAGCCGCCAGCTGGATCTGCTTGCCCGGCGCCTGCGTCTGAAAAATCAGGTGTTCTACACCATCGGCAGCAGTGGCCATGAGGGCAACGCGGTGCTGGGCCGGCTGCTGCGCAAAAGTGATCCCGCATTTCTTCACTATCGCAGCGGCGCCCTGATGCTCGAGCGTTCGCGGCAGGTGCCGGGGATTGATCCGGTCTACGACACGGCCCTGTCTTTTGCCGCCAGCGCCGAAGATCCGGCGTCCGGTGGACGCCACAAGGTATGGGGCAGCGGGCCCCTCTGGGTTATTCCCCAGACCAGCACCATCGCCAGTCATCTGCCCAAAGCGATGGGCGCCGCCCGGGCCATCGAACACGCCGCGCGGATTGGCGCGGAGCTGCCGGTGCCAGCGGACTCGGTGGTGCTCTGCAGCTTCGGCGACGCGAGCCTCAACCACAGCACGGCCCAGGGCGCCATCAATGCGGCCCAGTGGGCAAGCCATCAGGGCATCGGAGTGCCGGTGGTTTTTGTGTGCGAGGACAACCGCTGGGGCATCTCGGTCAACACGCCCGCCGGCTGGGTGGAGCGCAGCACCCGCGATCGACCCGCCCTGGACTGGTTTGAGGCGGATGGCCTCAACCTGGCCTCGGCCTACCGCACGGTGGAGGATGCGGTGACAACCTGCCGCCAAACTCGCCGGCCGGTTTTCCTGCGTTTTAACTGCGTGCGGCTGCTGGGGCATGCCGGAACCGATTTTGAAGTGGATTATCGCCAGCGCGAAGAACTGGAAACGGCGGAGGCGGCGGACCCGCTGCGGATCAGCGCAGCACTGGCGCTCAACGAGGGCCTGCTCAGCCCCGAGGCGGTGCTGGAGCTTTACCAGCAGGCCCGGGAGCGCTGCGAAGCAGCCGCCGCCCGGGCGAGCGAGCGGCCCCGGCTGACCTCGCTGGCGGAGGTGGCGGCGCCGCTGGCGCCGCCCCACACGCCGGCGGTCAAAGCCGAAGCACTGCGGGTGGATGAAGCGGCCCGCAGCATCGGGCATAACGACAAGCTGCCGGAACTTTCCGGGCCGGCCAATCTGAGCGGTAACATCAACCGGGCGCTGCGGGACCTGCTGATCAAATATCCCCAGGCGATGATCTTCGGGGAAGACGTGGCGCAAAAAGGAGGCGTTTACACCGTAACCCGCGGCCTCCATCGCCAGTTTGGCGGCTCCCGGGTCTTCAACACGCTGCTGGACGAACAGACCATCCTCGGCCTGGCTCAGGGCTATGGCACTCTCGGGCTGCTGCCGATCCCGGAAATCCAGTACCTGGCTTACTTTCACAATGCGGGGGATCAGATTCGCGGAGAGGCAAGTTCCACCCGGTTTTTCTCCGACGGTCACTTTCGCAGCCCGATGCTGCTACGCGTGGCAGGCCTGGGCTATCAAAAGGGTTTCGGCGGGCACTTCCACAACGACACCAGCATCACGGCGCTGCGGGATATTCCCGGCATCTGCGTGGCCTGTCCGTCCCGGGGGGACGATGCCGCCGCCATGCTGCGGATGTTGGCCGCGGGGGCGGTGATCAACGGCGACGTCAATGTCTTCATCGAACCCATTGCGCTGTATATGACGCGGGATCTGTACGAGGATGGAGACCGTCGGTGGCTGTTCGAGTATCCGTCCACCGACACCGTGATCGCGCCGGGCGAGCCGCGCATCTATGAGCCTTTTGCCACCGACCTGCTGATCGTGACCTACGGTAATGGCGTACCGATGAGCCTGCGGGCGGCGCGGCAGCTCAAGGCGGAGCAGGGCCTGCAGGTGCAGGTGATGGACCTGCGGTGGCTGGTGCCGCTCAATGAAACCGCTATTATTGAACAGGCCCGGCGCTGCGGTGCGGTGCTGGTGGTCGACGAGGGGCGGCGATCCGGGGCGATCGCTGAGGGAGTACTGGCGGCCCTTGCCGAGGCGGGGCTTGGAATCCCCGTCGCCCGGCTGTGCGGCGCCGACTGTTTTACTCCCCTGGGACCGGCGTCTGCCACGGTGCTGCCGAGCGAATCAACCATTTTGGATCATGCCCGGGCGGTGCTGGCGCGGGGCGACAGCCCGGCGGCAGGTTCAATTGCCACAGCCGCTGGCGGCGGCGATAATGACCCGGCTCGGGGCTAAGGACAGGCAGGATTTGAGGGTATGAGTCAGCAGGAATCGATGACGATCCTTTTTGCCGACGTGTGTCGCAGTACCGAGCTGTTCGAGCAGCACGGCGACGTCAAGGCTAGGGAAATCATCGCAACCACCTTGTCCGCCCTTACCCAGGTCTGCACCAAACACGGCGGTCGGGTTATCAAGACCATCGGTGATGAGATCATGGCCACGCTGCCCAGTGGTGAAGCGGGCATTCTTTCCGCCTGCGATATGCAGCGTCGGGTATCCAACGATCTAAACATCGTGCGGCATTCCGTCTCGATTCGTATCGGCCTGCATTTTGGTGACGTGCTGGAGGAGGCCGGCGACGTGTTCGGCGACGCGGTGAATGTGTCGGCCCGCATGGCGGGTCTGGCCAAATCGCAGCAGATTGTCACCACCGCCAGCACCGCCAAAGACGTGCCTCCGGAGCACGGGCTGGAAATTCGCAGCCTCGGCAAGACCCGGGTGAAGGGCAAACTCATGCCCATCGAAATTGTCGACGTGCTGTGGCAGGAAGACACCTCCAATGTGACCACCGTGTCTCAGGCGCTGAATCTGGAAGACGTGCAGGCCCGGGCCTCGGTGACCGTTCGCTACGGCGAAAAGGTGATCGAGGTGAAGGACATCTCACCGCCGTTCACCATGGGCCGGGACCACACTAACGATCTGATCATCGACGACGAGTGGATCTCCCGAAATCACGCCAGTATCGAATACCGCAAAGGCTATTTTGTGCTGGTGGATCGCAGCACCAACGGCACCTACCTCAAGATCGACGGCGAGGACGAGTTTCGGGTACACCGGGACGAGGTGCATCTGCGGCGGTTTGGCGTGGTGAGCCTGGGGCAGCTGTCGTCCAATCGGGAACCGCAGCAGCTCGTGCGCTTTGAGTGCCACAACAGCTAAAAACGGTAAGGAGCTAGGGGACAGGACCAAGTGCCAGGTCCGAACGGACCGGGCACGTGGTCCTGTCCCCGGGCGTCCCCGGGCTTCTTAGTCGAAAGTCCCTTTGTATTTGCGGAGATAGCCGCGGAGCTGATCGTAGCTCAGCGACAGGTATTCGGCCGCCTTGCGCTGGTTGTACTGGGTGGCCTCCAGCGCGTCCCGCAGGAGCCGAATTTCAAAGTCCTTCACAGTTTCCTTGAGGTCCAGCGGCCCCCCCGGTGGTGCAGCGGCTGGCCCAGCGGCTGGCGCCGGAGCCGGCGCGGCGGCGCCGGTCGGGCGGTAGGGCGACTCGAAGGGATCAAACTGAATCTCATCAATCGGCGTGGCGTCCGGCCCCCAGCGATAGACCGCCCGTTCCACCACATTTTTCAGCTCCCGGACGTTGCCCGGCCAGGGCCAGCTGTTGAGCTTTTCCACCACCTGCTCACTGAAGCCGGGAAACAGTTCGTGTTTCAGTTCTGCCGCCATGCGCCGGGCAAAGTGCTCCGCCAGCGGAATGATGTCCTCCGACCGGTGGCGCAGGGCCGGGAGGGTGATCACGTCGAACGCCAGCCGGTCGAGCAGGTCTGCGCGGAATTTACCCTCCGCGGCGAGGGACGGCAGGTCCACGTTGGTCGCGCCCACGATGCGGGTGTTGACGGAAACCGGCTGATTGCCTCCCACGCGTTCAAACTCGCCGTATTCGATAACCCGCAGGATCTTCTCCTGGATCCGGGTGGAGATATTCGCCAGCTCGTCCAGAAACAGGGTGCCGCCGTCGGCGTGTTCGAAGCGTCCGGGGCGGCGCTTCTGGGCGCCGGTAAAAGCGCCTGCTTCGTGACCAAACAGCTCACTTTCCAGCACGGTATCGGCGAGCGCCGCGCAGTTAAGCTTGATGAAATTCTCTTCCCAACGGCGCGACAGAAAGTGTAGTCGGGCGGCGACCAGTTCCTTCCCCGTGCCGCGCTCGCCAATCACCAGCACCGGCCGGTTGAGCGGCGCTGCCTGGGAGACCTGCTCCAGCATCTCCAGAAATGCCGGCGCTTCGCCCACGAGGGGGTGATCGGGCTGGCCGGGTCTTGCGGATTGTTCGTCCATGCACGAATCTTACCGCCGAAGGCCGGGTCGGCTGAACCGGCAAAAGACAGGGTAGGGCGACAAAGGAGCCTGCGTGGCAGCGCGAAGTAAAAAGCGATTCTTCTGCACGGAGTGCGGCGCTGAGGCGTCCAAGTGGAGCGGTCAGTGTGCGGACTGCGGGGCGTGGAACACGATGGTGGAGGCGCCGGCGGCGGCCCCCAACTCCCGCAGCGGTTACGCTGGTGCGGCGGGCGGCGCGGCGGTCGTAAGCCTGGATGAGGTGACAGCGGACGCCAGCAAGGCGCGCCTGAGCACCGCCAACAGTGAGCTGGATCGGGTGCTCGGCGGTGGGCTGATTGGCGGTTCGGTGGTGCTCCTCGGCGGTGATCCGGGCATTGGCAAATCTACCTTATTGCTGCAGGTGGCGGCGGCCCTGGGGGCTGGGCACAAGGTGCTCTACGTGAGCGGCGAGGAGTCGGCGCAGCAGATTGCCCAGCGCGGCCAGCGGCTGGCGGTGGACCTGAAGGCGATCCGCTGCCTCACGGAAACCTCCGTGGAGCAGATCCTGGACGCCGCGGTGAAAGAGCAGCCCGCGGTGATGATTGTCGATTCGGTGCAGACGCTGCACTCCGGCCTCGTTCAGTCGGCACCGGGGTCCGTGGCGCAGGTACGGGAAAGCGCGGCAGCGCTGGTGCGCCACGCCAAGTCGGCCGGCGTCAGTATTTTTCTGGTGGGCCACGTCACGAAAGAAGGTGGCATTGCGGGGCCGCGGGTACTTGAGCACATGGTCGATACGGTCCTGTACTTTGAAGGAGAGACGAGCAGCCGTTACCGGGTGATTAGGTCGTTGAAAAACCGCTACGGCGCCGCGTCGGAGCTCGGCGTGTTTGCGATGACCGAAACGGGGCTTAAGCCGGTGGCCAACCCGTCCGCCATTTTTCTCAGCGGTCACCCCGGCCAGGCGCCGGGCAGCGTGATCGCGGTGGCCTGGGAGGGTACCCGGCCGCTGCTGATGGAACTCCAGGCGCTGGTGGCCGACAGTCCCATGGCGCAGCCGCGGCGACTGGCGGTGGGGCTCGACGGACAGCGGCTGGGTATGCAGCTGGCGGTGTTGCAGCGGGGCCTGGGCATCGCGCTCGGAGATCAGGACGTGTTTGTCAACGCCGTTGGGGGGCTGAAGGTGTCGGAAACGGCCGCGGACCTGCCGCTGCTGTTGGCGATCTACAGCTCCTTTCGCGATCGGCCGCCGCCGCCGCGGCTGGTTGCGTTTGGCGAGGTGGGCCTGTCGGGTGAGATCCGGCCCGTTCCGTTTGGCCAGGAGCGGCTGAATGAGGCGGCCAAACAGGGTTTCAAGCTGGCGCTGGTGCCCAAAGAAAACTGTCCGCGGCGCGGCGGGGGATTTGGGGAGCTAGAGGTTCGCGGGGTGGGCAACCTGCAGGAG
>JBCCVP010000101.1:0-18544 GCA_039195135.1 Pseudomonadota bacterium
CGCTCGGCGCCAAGATCCAGCGCCTGCCGGCCAACCGGGCTGCCTAGGTCTGAGCTGGTTCTGGGCTGGTTCCGGGCTAGTTCCGGGCTGGTTCCGAGCTAGACCCGGCAGTCGCCTCTTTCCCAACGCACCAGGCGCATTTCGATCACCTCGTCGTCGTCACCATCTTCGTGGCGCATGCGGATAGCCAGATAGCCCAGCTGCGGGGCATGCCAGGAGTCGGTGTGCCGCTTCGGGTTGTCGTGCTGACGACTCACCCGCACCGTGTCCAGCCGCCCCTCCGGTGAGTCGAGCAGCTCCTGCGCGTCGTGGCGCACAAAGTCCATCCGCTTAACCCGGCCGCGCTCCACCGTGTCGAACTTGATCTTCTGCTCGCCCTGGGCCAGCGCCCGCATGAGTTTCAGATTGACGAGGGTGCGGTCGGTCTGGGACTTAACCAGCGGCAGCTCAAAGTCCTTTTTCTTGTAGGTGCCCGTGATCACCAGCCGGTCCCAGTCAAAGTGGGCAACACCTTTCCGGCGCGACAGGCTGATGCCCTGCTGGTATTGGTACTCCACCGGCCGCAGCTCACTGCCGAGGACCTGAAAGCGGGAGCGTTCTTCCACCTGGCCGCCCAGAAACCCCGCCAGGCCCTTTTCTGCCTCCGTATCCACCTCGTAGAGCCATAGATTGCCCGCTTTTTTCAACGTGGCCACCGACTGGCCGAGCTTACGGCCGTTGCGGTAGACCTCGTATTCGGCGGAGAAAGGCGCAAGCTGGTTTTCCGGGCACGCCAGGGGGCCCGGTTGCAGCAGCGGCAGCGGCGAAATCGACGGCTGCGGCTCAGCCGCCAGCGCCGGTGCCAGCAGGATCAGGCTGCAGGCGAAGCGGGGCAGCCAGCGCCGCCTGGTCGAAGATAGCCTGTGCATTGTCATAGCCGAGTTGTCCTTTGGCGAACATGAGTACGACCCGCGTCAGCAGCTGATGTTCCAGCGGCAGCAGCCGGTCGGCCAGCGATTCGGCGCTGTCGGTTGCCCGCACCGGCATGCTTACCTGTGCAATAACCGGTCCGCCATCCAGCTCCGCGGTGACAAAATGAACGCTGGCGCCATGGGTCTCATCCCCCGCGTCGAGCACCCGCTGATGGGTGTGCAGCCCCCGGTAGCGGGGCAGCAGGGACGGGTGGATGTTGATCATTCGCCCCTCAAACTGGCGCACAAAATGGCTGCCCAGCACCCGCATAAACCCGGCGAGCACAAGCAAATCGGGTCTCAGGCTGTGCAGCTCCTGAGCCAGCGCCTGCTCAAACCCCTGCCGGGAAGAAAACTCGCCATGGGGCAGGCAGATGGTGGGGATGCCCGCCTCGGTGGCCCGTTTAAGGCCCGGTGCGCTGGCCACGTTGCTGACCACCGCCGCAATCACAAACGGACCTGCTTTGCGGATCAGGGCGTCGAGGTTACTGCCGCGGCCGGAAAGCAGCACCACCACTCGCAGCGGCGACCCGCTGCGGCCTGCCACGCCACCCGGAGAGTCACTGGCCACCGGTCGCCGGGGCCGCTTCCACGGTGCCGATCAGAAAGGAGTCGAGGCCGAACCCGGCCAGCTGCTCGCGCAGCGTCGGAACCTGATCCACCGCCACCACCAGGCAGTAGCCCACGCCGCAGTTGAAGGTCCGCAGCATCTCCGCGTCCGCCACGTTGCCCTGCGTCTTAAGCCAGTCAAAGACGGCGGGACGGTGCCAGGCGGTCAGGTCAAGCCGGGCGCGCAGTCCCTCGGGGATCACGCGCTCGAGGTTTTCTTCAAGCCCGCCGCCGGTGATGTGCGCCATGGCGTGGATCGCCGGCCTAAGCTGCGCGTCGCCAAGCAGCGCAAGCACGGGTTTGACGTAGATCGTAGTGGGCGCAAGCAGCGTCTGGCCGAGCGTTTGCGTACCTGCGCCGAACGCTGCCGCGAGGGCGTTCGGGTCCGTAGCCTCAGCCCGGTCGACGATGCGTCGGATCAGCGAAAAACCGTTGGAGTGGGGGCCGCTGGCGGGCAGGCCGAGGATCACATCTCCGGCAGCCACTGTGGCGCCGGTGATCAGCTGTTCCCGCTCCGCCACGCCGACGCAGAAGCCGGCGAGGTCGTACTCGCCCTCCGGATACATGTCGGGCATTTCTGCCGTTTCCCCGCCGATCAAGGCGCAGCCGGCCAGCTCGCAGCCCCGGGCAATGCCGGAGACCACCGACTCCGCCACGTCGAGCTCCAGCTTGCCGCAGGCAAAGTAGTCGAGAAAAAACAGCGGTTCGGCGCCCTGTACCAGCACGTCGTTGACGCACATAGCCACCAGATCAATGCCGATCGTGTGGTGAGTATTGAGCCGCTGGGCCAGCTTGAGCTTGGTGCCGACGCCGTCGGTGCCGGACACCAGCACCGGCTGCCGATAGCGGTCATCCAGCGCAAACAGGCCGCCGAAACCACCGAGCTCGGATAGGACGCCAGGGCGCCGGGTGGCCTTGATGAGCGGCTTGATGCGGTCCACCAGGGCGTTGCCCGCATCGATGTCCACGCCGGCGTCCCGGTAGGTGAGAGAGTCAGATTCTGCCACGGAAAAACCCGCTTCAGGTCAGCGCGCTATGGTATCGTAAAGCGAGTAATTCACCAGCGTTGTCCCAACCCACTCTATGTCTTTTCTCCCGCGCACGGCTGGCCAGGTGTCCGCCTTGGTCCTGGTGCTGGCGGCGCTGCTGCCGGGCCAGGCAGCGGCGGCCTTTGACCCCTATCGGGCGCGAATTCCAGCCTCGGTCGTACAGGCAGACGGCCTGAACGGCGCTTTTGAGGCGGCATTGGTGCAGGTGCTGGGCAAACTTTCGGGAAACCCGGACCAGGTCGCTGCGCTGGCCCAGAGCGGGCAGCTCGGTACGGTACGGCCGCTGGTCAAGTTCCACGGGTACACCGAGGTCGGTACCGAGCGCTGGCTGGAAGTGGCGTTCGACCAGACCCTTGCCAACGATCGGCTGCGGGATCTGCGGCTGCCCGTGTGGCCTCTGGAGCGGCCCGAAACGCTGGTGTGGGTGGCGCTGGAGCAGGGTGGCCGTCGGACGCTGCTCGGCCAGGGTCAGGGCCTGACCGACGGCGAGACCGAAGGGGACAGCGAAAACTCGGCGCTCGAGGCTATGACGCTGACCGCAGAGCTCCGCGGCGTCCCGCTTATTCGTCCGCTGCTCGACCTGAGTGATCAGGCCAGCGTGCGGGTGGCGGACGTCTGGGGCGGGTTTGCCGACAACCTGGAGAGCAGCCGGCAACGCTACAACGCGGATCAGCTTTTGCTCGGCCGCGCCTATCCCGAACGCGCGGGTTGGACCATTCGCTGGCTGCTGAGCGGCCGGGGCGCGGCGGAACGCTGGGAATCGCGGGCGGCGAGCATCGAAGGTAGCCTGGTGCAGGGGGTGGAGATGCTGGCGCGGCGCATGGGCCAGCGCATGGCGGTGGCGCCGGACCAGATTACCGGCGGCGCGCTGCGGGTGCGGGTCAGCGGCCTGGACAACGCGGCGGACTACGCGGCGGTAATGTCCTATCTCACCGGCCTGTCGGTGGTGGACCGGGTGGAGCCAGTCAGCGTGTTTACCCGCAATCTGGAGCTGCGCATCGTCAGCAACGCCGGTCTCGCCGGGCTGGAGCAGGTGCTGGCCACCGGCCGACTGCTGGACGCGCGGCCCGGGCGTCAATCAATTGATCTGGAGCTCTCGCTCCGAGATCGCTGATCCCGGGACCCACCATGCGCCTGTCACGCGCCGATCTGCCCAATGTGATCACCATTCTGCGGATGGCCGCCGTCATTCCCCTCACCTGGCTGCTGGTGGAACGGTCCTACGGTGGTGCCCTGCTGGTATTTTTTGTTGCCGGTGTTTCAGATGCCGTCGACGGTTTTCTGGCCAAGCGCTTCAACTGGGAAAGTGATCTCGGCGGTATTCTGGACCCGCTGGCGGACAAGCTCCTGCTCCTGAGCTGTTACCTGGTGCTAGGGGCCCAGGGCTGGATTCCCGTCTGGCTGCTGCTGCTGGTGCTTGGGCGGGACCTGGTGATTGTGGCGGGCGCGCTGGCGTTTCATTACTGGATTCGCCCGGTGACCGGCCAGCCGCTGCTGCTCAGCAAAGCCAATACCTTTCTGCAGATTGTGCTTGTGCTGGTCGTCCTGTTGGCGCTGGCCGGCTTGCAGGTCGTAGCCCAATGGCAGACGATGCTGGTTTGGGCAGTAACGGCGAGTACGGTGCTGTCCGGCGTGCAATATGTGGTGCTGTGGGGTGTGCGGGCGCTGATCGAAGTGGGCGAGGATCAGCCTGACCGAGACTCCGCGGGTCGACCGCCGCAAAACCGTTGAAAAACATAACAACGAGATCCGAGATGACTGAATCCCGCCAATGGATGCTGCTGGTTTGCCTCGTGCTGGGAGCGTGGCTTCTGTACCTGCTGGCGCCGATCCTGACGCCCTTCGCCGTTGCGGCGCTGTTTGCCTATCTGGGGGACCCGCTGACCGACTGGCTGGAGCGCCGCGGCATGAGCCGGGGCCTGGCGGTGACGCTGGTGTTCCTGTGGCTCTCGCTGGTGGTGGTGGGACTGCTGCTGGTGCTGGTGCCGGTGCTGGACGACCAGATCCGCCGGTTTGTCGATTCCCTGCCGGCGTTTGTGGACTGGGCCAAGGGCTTTGCGGCGCCGCTGCTCAGCCGCGCGGAAGAAATGGGTGTGGATCTGCTGGATCGGGATCGCATCGTGGCGCTGCTGCAGGAGCACATGGGAACGGCCACCGGATTTGCGTCAAACCTGGTGGAGTCATTTGTCAGCTCCGGCGTTGCCGTGGTGGGCTGGGTGATGAACCTGGTGCTGATTCCGGTGGTGGCCTTTTACCTGCTGCGCGACTGGGATGTGATCCTGAGCCGGGTGCGGGAACTACTGCCGCGGCGCGTCGAACCCACGGTGGTGACGCTCGCGAGCGAGTCGAACAGCGTGCTGGGAGCTTTCCTGCGCGGGCAGCTCACGGTGATGGTGGCGCTGGGCGTGGTGTATTCGATCGGCCTGTGGCTGGTGGGTCTGGATCTGGCCATTCTGGTGGGCATGGTGTCCGGCATCATCAGCTTTGTGCCTTATCTCGGCGCCATCGTCGGGGAGGTGCTGGGCGTGGTCGGCGCCTTGTTTCAGTACGGCGATATCTTCCACGTGGCGATGGTGCTGGTGGTGTTTGCCGTCGGCCAGTCGCTGGAGGGCATGCTGCTGACGCCGCTGCTGGTCGGCGACCGGATTGGTCTGCATCCCGTGGCGGTGATTTTTGCCGTGCTCGCCGGCGGCCAGCTGTTTGGCTTCCTCGGCATCCTGCTGGCGCTCCCGGCGGCATCGGTGGTGATGGTGCTGCTGCGGCACGCCCACCACAGCTATCGGGGCAGCCGGCTCTACGCGGACGGTGAGGCAGAATCGGCGGCGGCGCCGACCGAGAAAGCGGCCGATGGAACATCGACGGGCCAGTGACGGCCATTGAAGGCCCGTAATGGCCACGGACACGCAAGCCCCGGAATCTTCCCAGCTGCTGCTTGGCTTTCCCGCCAATAACGAGCAGACGCTGGAGCAGTTTGTCTGCAGCGACACGCTGCGGGCCTATACCCAGGCTCTGGCGTCGGGCGACTCGGACGACTGGGTGTTGGCCGACGGGGGACCGGGGCAGGGCAAAAGCCACTGGCTTATGGCCCTGTGCCACCGGGCCGGTCCCCGGGCGGGCTATGTCAGCGGGACCGCGCTGGCGGCAGCGGGACCGACGACCCTCGAGCAGCTGACGGGTCTGGAGCTCATCTGCATCGATGACCTGCACCTGCTGCTGACCGATCCGGACGCCGGCCGGGCCTGGCAGGAAGCCTGGTTTCACCAGATCAACCGCTGGCGGGCGGAAGGAACGCAGCTGGTGGTCACCAGCGAACAGGCTGCCGCGGCGCTTGGCCTGACCCTCCCCGATCTGGTTTCGCGGCTTGCTGCCATGACCCGGATTCAGCTCCCCACCCTCGGCAGTGAGCAGCAGCGTCAGCTGCTGGCGCTGCGCGCCAAAGCGCGGGGCATCCGTCTTCCTGAACCGCTGCTCGATTACCTGCTGAGTCGCCACACGCGCTCGGCGCCGGAGCTGGTTTCTCTCCTGGATCAGCTCGCCGAAGCCAGTCTCAAGGCCCAGCGGAAGCTGACGGTACCGTTTGCCCGACAGGTCTTAGGCGCGCCGGAAGCGCCTCAGGGCTGAAGCTCGCTGCGCTCCACTCGAACGAGATAGCCGTCGTCGGCGCCGGTCAGCACCAGGATCAGGCTGTATTCGTCGTGATCAAACTCGCTGAAGCGCTCATCGCCAAGCAGCAGATTGGCCAGTGCCGGCGTCGTGTTGGAATGGCCGGACACCAGCGCCCGCCCGCCGCGGGATTTCAGCGTCTGGGCAAGCGACGCAAGGTCCCGGCCGTTGTAGCTGGTGATGTCCAGCCGCTCCCGATCGGCGGTGGGTTCAGCGGTCTGCCGGGCGCGGTTGAGGGGGGTGCTGTACACCGCATCGAGATTGCGGTCGGCAAAGTAGTCTGCCAACCAGCGGGCCCGGGCGTGACCCGCGGGGCTCAGCGGGCGGTCGCCGGCCGCGTCCACCGTTTCTCCGTGGCGCACCAGATAGATCACGTGCTCGGGACTGCGGCTGGCGCAGGCGGTGAGCAGCAAAACGCCCAGGCAGGCGATGGCGGCGGTCTGTAGGGGCTTCAGCTTCATCAGCGGGTTCCTGCGTTAGCGAGGGCGAGGCGCTCCGGCGTTCCCACGTCGGACCAGGCGCCGCGGTAGTGTTCCGCCGAGGCCAGGCCCCGGGTGGCGGCGTCGCGAATTCGGGGGACTACGGAAAAGTGGTCCGTGTCGGACCGGGCGATCAGGGAAGGGTGGTACACGCCGATGCCGGCGTAGGTCAGCTCCGGATCGTTGGTCAGCTGTTCCTGGCGGACGCCAAAGTCGCCGCCGCTGCGGTAGTCCGGATTGTCGACCAGGACCAGGTGGCAGTGCGTCGGCTGCTGCCGGCGCAGCCTGTCGAACGGATAGTCGCAAAGAATGTCGGCGTTGACGACGACAAAAGGGTCCGGCCCGAGCAGCGGCAGCGCCCGCCGCATCCCGCCGCCCGTTTCGAGAGGCGCGTCCCCTTCCGCCGACACGCGGATGCGCAGCCCCCAGCGATCGCCGTCCTGCACAAAGTCAGCGATCTGGGCCGCCAGGTGGGCGACGTTGATCACCACGTCCGCAAAGCCAGCGGTTGCCAGAGCCTCCAGGTGCCGCTCGAGCAGCGTTTTGTCGCCTACCCGAAGCAGCGGTTTGGGCGTGTGATCGGTCAGGGGCGCCAGCCGCTTCCCGTAACCCGCTGCGAGAATAAAGGCCTTCACGAGATCGCAGGCCCCGGTATTTCGCTGAGCTGCTGCAGCGTCCGGTCTATGCAGTCGCCCAGCCAGCTCAGCGCTGGGTGCCGATCGGTGATCTGCCGCACGTAGCCCAGGGTGCGGGGAATGTCCGCCAGATAACCGTCTTTGCCGTCGCGATAGTTGAGGCGGCAGAAAATGCCGGCGGCTTTCAGGTGTCGCTGCACGCTCATCAGGTCGCACCAGTGCTGCCAGATGCCGGGATCCACCGGTTCGGCGCCGAGGCGTTCCCGGCCGAGGCGGAATTCCTGCAGCCAGGAATCCACCTGATCTCGAGGCCAGGCGACATAACAGTCTCGAAACAGGGAAACCACGTCGTAGGTGACGGGCCCGAGCACCGCATCCTGAAAATCGATGACGCCGGGATTGACGGCGGGCGACGCTTCAGAAGATTCGATCAGCATCAGGTTGCGGCTGTGGTAGTCCCGGTGCACCAGCACCCGCGGCTGGCCCAGGGCGTTGTCCACCAGCAGATCGCAGGCGGCGGACCATTCCCGATAGAATGCGCTGTTCAGGGTCCAGCCCAGATGCCGGTCCAGCAGCCACTCGGGAAAGAGATTCAGCTCCCGCCGCAGCAGCGCTTCGTCATAGTCCGGCAGCCCCGCTGCATCGCCGTGCTGAATTTTCAGGAGCGCGGCGACCGCTGCGGCATAAAGCTCAGCGGCGTTACCGGGGGTCAGGGCGCTGAGATAGTCCCTGTTACCCAGATCCTCCAACAGCAGAAAACCCTGGGTCAGGTCCTTTTCGAGGACCTCTGGCGCGTGCACACCAGCCCGGGCGAGGCGCCCCGCCACGTCCACAAAGGGCGCGCAATTTTCCATCGGCGGCGGCGCATCCATCAGAATGTGGGTCTCGCCGCTGTGGGATATGCGCCAGTAGCTGCGAAAGCTCGCGTCGCTGGATGCCGAGGCCAGGCTCGCGTCCGGATGTACCCAGCCGCGGGCAATTTCCTGCCGCAGCTCGGCACGTTCAGCGGAAGTGGCTTTGGACATGCGGCCATTGTCGTGGCTTCGTCCGGTCGGCACAACGAGCCGGTTCAATTATGATGGCGAGACTTTGAGAGGGAAGGATGGACCATGAAAACAAGAGCTGCTGTTGCCAGAGCCGCCGGAGAGCCGCTGCAGATTGAAGAAATCGACATCGAGGGTCCCCGCGCCGGGGAGGTGATGATTCAAATCAAAGCGACCGGCGTCTGCCATACCGACGCTTTCACCCTGAGCGGGGACGACCCGGAGGGCCTGTTTCCGGCTGTGCTCGGCCACGAAGGTGGCGGAGTTGTGGTGGAAGTTGGGGAAGGGGTCACCTCGGTGGCGGTGGATGATCATGTCATTCCGCTGTACACGCCGGAATGTGGCGATTGCAGTTTCTGCACGTCCGGCAAAACCAACCTGTGCCAGGCGATTCGCGTGACCCAGGGGCAGGGCCTGATGCCCGACGGCACTTCCCGCTTCAGCTCCAATGGACAGCCCATCTTTCACTACATGGGCACGAGCACCTTCAGCGAATACACGGTGCTGCCGGAAATTGCCATCGCCAAGATCAACAAGTCGGCTCCGCTGGAAAAGATGTGCCTCCTGGGCTGCGGTGTAACAACCGGCATTGGGGCGGTGCTTAACACCGCGAAGGTGGAGCCGGGATCAACCGTAGTTGTGTTTGGCCTCGGCGGCATCGGTCTTGCGGTGGTGCAGGGTGCCGTTATGGCAAAAGCTGAGCGCATCGTTGGGGTGGATATCAATCCGTCCAAGTTTGGTCTCGCCATGCAGATGGGGGCGACGGAGTGCATCAATCCGCAGGACTACAGCGATCCGATCCAGGAGGTGATTGTGGAGCGCACCAATGGCGGCGCCGACTACTCCTTCGAGTGCATCGGCAACGTGCACACCATGCGTTCGGCCCTTGAGTGCTGCCACAAAGGCTGGGGGGAGAGCGTGATCATCGGCGTGGCTGGTGCCGGGCAGGAGATTGCCACGCGGCCGTTTCAGCTGGTGACCGGCCGCGTCTGGCGGGGCACGGCGTTTGGCGGCGTCAAAGGGCGTACCGAGCTGCCGGACATGGTGGAACAGGCCATGCGGGGCGAAATCGACATCGATTCGTTTGTCACGCACAACATGGGCCTGGAAAAAATCAATGAAGCCTTTGACCTGATGCACGAGGGTGAAAGCATCCGTTCGGTGATTCATTTTTGAATGACGAAACCCCGGTGAAGGGCCCGGCTGCGGGTCCTTCGCAAAACGAAATCCCGGACGAGATTCTCAAGCGTCTGCAGCGCTACCAGGTGATGACCGGGGAAGCCCAGGAGCGGGCGGACGCGGTGGCGGTCAAGCTGGCGCCGCGGCTGCGCGAGCTGCCCAAGCCGGTGGATGTGAACAGCGCCAACGCGCGTACCCGGGGGGTGCTGGCGGCCATCGAGGAGATCAACGCGGCGGCCACCGGGCCTGTGGAGAACAAGATTGAGTGCCGCAAAGGGTGTGGCTTCTGCTGCCACCAGCTGCTGCTGGTAAAGGTGGGCGAGGCGTTTGTGATGCGCCAGGCGCTGAAACGGCTGAAGCGAAAAGCCCGGCGGGAAATTACCCAGCGGGCCCGGGCCCAGCTGCAGTCGCTGCTGCGCAGCGGCTACCGTGGTGTACAGGACTGGAAACAAAAAGAGGTGATGACCAGTCTGGGCAACGCGGTGCGCCAGGACGGCCTGCCTTGCCCGTTTCTGGACGACGCGGGTCAGGCCTGCATGATCTACGAAGACCGGGCGGTACCCTGTCGCTCAGCCTTCGCCTTTGAGCGAGACCTCTGCAAATCCCACTACGGCTACAAGGGCAAGCCGCCGAAAGCGCAATATTTTGAGTTTGGGGTGATTCATCCATCGGAGCAGCACATTCCCAACGACGGCTCACTGATCCCCGCCTGTGAAGTGGTCCTGAACGACTCCTTCGACTCCTTATTGAGGCTGTTTCGACCCCAAAAGCTGGACAAACGATAGCTGCTGGTTAACCAGACGCCGGGCGGTCTTGCGATGCCGCCTGGCAATTCGTACAATTTTGGTCCTCTATCACGTTTTGCGAGTACCTCCGTGCTTCGAATCAGCAAACTGACGGACTACGCCATTGTGGTCTGCGCAGCCATGGCCCGTGATCCTGAGCGCATTGTCAGCGCTGCCGATCTGGCCCAGGAAACCCGTCTTGAGCCCCCCACGGTGGCCAAAGTGCTCAAAACGCTGGCCCGCACCAAGGTGGTCATGTCCTACCGCGGCGCCGCCGGCGGCTACCGGCTGCGGGAAAACCCGGATCAGGTCACCGTCGCCACCCTGGTGCAGGCGATGGAGGGGCCGATCGGGATGACCCAGTGCAGCGTCCACGAAGGGCTCTGCGCCACCGAATCCTTCTGCAGCCTGCGCGGCCACTGGCAGCGCATCTCCGCCGCGGTGGAGCGGGCACTGTCGGAGGTCACCCTCACAGAACTCTCGCTGCCGCCGGCCGGCGGCGCCCTGAAACCCGCTATTTCTCTGGTGGAGACGCGCTGATGAGCACAGGCAATGAACATATCGAAGAGCTCGTTAAGCGCCGCTACGAGCCGGGTTTTTTCACCGACATCGAAAGCGATACGGTGGCGCCGGGCCTGTCGGAAGACGTGATCCGCTTTATTTCAGAGAAAAAGAACGAGCCAGGCTGGATGACCCAGTGGCGTCTCAAAGCTTTTGAGCTGTGGCAGAACATGCCGACGCCGGAGTGGGCCCACGTGCACTATCCGCCGATCGACTTTCAGGCGATTTCCTACTACTCCGCGCCGAAGTCGGCGGCCAAGTACAAGAGCTGGGATGAAGTGGATCCCAAGCTCATCGAAACCTACGACAAGCTCGGCGTGCCGCTGCACGAACGGGCGCGGCTGGCGGGCGTGGCTGTGGACGCGGTTTTTGACTCGGTTTCCGTAGGCACCACCTTTCGCAAGGAGCTGGCGGAGGCCGGCGTCATCTTCTGCTCCATGTCCGAAGCGATCACCGAACACCCGGAACTGGTGCGCCGCTATCTGGGCACCGTCGTTCCCCAGAGTGACAACTTTTACGCGGCGCTCAATTCGGCGGTGTTCACCGACGGCTCCTTCGTCTGGATCCCCCAAGGGACGCGCTGCCCGATGGAGCTGAGCACCTACTTCCGCATCAACGAACTCAACACCGGCCAGTTTGAGCGGACGCTGATCGTGGCGGAAGACGACAGCTACGTGAGCTATCTGGAAGGCTGTACCGCGCCGATGCGGGACGAAAATCAGCTTCACGCAGCGGTGGTGGAACTGGTGGCGCAGGACCGGGCGCAGATCAAATACTCCACGGTGCAGAACTGGTATCCCGGGGACGAAAACGGCAAAGGGGGCATCTACAACTTTGTCACCAAGCGCGGCGACTGCCGCGGCGAACGGTCAAAAATTTCCTGGACCCAGGTGGAAACCGGCTCCGCCATCACCTGGAAGTATCCGAGTTGCATCCTGCGTGGGGATCACTCCTCCGGCGAGTTCTACTCCGTTGCGCTGACGCACAATCACCAGCAGGCGGACACCGGCACGAAGATGATTCACATCGGCCGCAACACCAGCAGCCATATCATCTCCAAGGGAATTTCCGCCGGGCAGGGGCAAAACGCCTACCGCGGCCTGGTGCAGGTGCAGAAGCGGGCGGACAACGCGCGGAATTACACCCAGTGTGATTCGCTGCTGATTGGAAAACGCTGCGGCGCCCACACCTTTCCGTATATCGAAGCGCGTAATCCTACGGCTCATATTGAGCACGAGGCCAGTACGTCGCGGATCAGCGAAGACCATCTCTTCTACTGCCTGCAGCGCGGCATCGGCGAAGAAGACGCCGTGTCGATGATTGTGGACGGATTCTGCAAGGAGGTCTTTAAAGAACTACCCATGGAGTTTGCGGTGGAAGCGAAGAAGCTGCTTGAGGTGAGCCTGGAAGGAGCGGTTGGATGAGCGTGCTGAAAATCGACAAGCTGCATGCAAGCGTGGAAGGCAAGCCGATTCTCAAAGGCCTGTCGCTGGAGGTTAAAGAGGGCGAAGTGGCCGCTATCATGGGCCCCAACGGCTCCGGCAAAAGTACGCTGGCCAGCGTGCTCGCGGGGCGCGATGGCTACGACATCGACTCCGGCACGATCACCTATTTCGGTCAGGATCTGACGGAGCTGGCGGCCGAAGAGCGCGCCTGCGCCGGCGTGTTCCTGGCGTTTCAGTATCCGGTGGAAATCCCCGGCGTAAACAACGTGTACTTCCTGCGCGCGGCGCTGAACGCTCAGCGCAAAGCCCGCGGTGAAGAAGAGCTGGACTCCATGGCGTTTTTGAAGCTCGTGCGCCAGCGCCTGAAGCAGCTGAAGATCACCGACGATCTGCTGCACCGCGCGGTGAATGAGGGGTTTTCCGGCGGCGAGAAAAAAAGAAACGAGATTTTCCAGATGGCGGTGCTCGAGCCGCAGCTGGCGATCCTTGATGAAACCGACTCGGGCCTGGACATCGACGCGCTGAAGATTGTCTCGGACGGCGTCAACGACCTGCGCGATGACAAACGGGCATTTGTGGTGGTCACCCACTACCAGCGACTGCTGGAACACATTGTTCCCGACTCGGTACACGTGCTGATGGACGGGCGCATCGTCAAGTCCGGCGAACGGGACCTGGCGCTGAAGCTGGAAGAAGACGGCTACGGCTGGCTCGAGAAGGAGCTCGCCGCGTGAGCATGCTTGAGGCACTGCTGGCGCACGAGCCGGCTCCTGTTGCGGACTGGTGGGCCGGGGTTCGCTCCGACCACCGGGCGCTGCTCGAGCGACAGGGATTACCCGGACGTAAGCAGGAGAACTGGAAATACACCTCCCTGCGGCGGCTGGAAAAGCTGCTCGCGGAGCACGTCGTCGAGCCGGCCGCGGACAAGCCGAAGCTAACCGGACTCGCGCTTCCCGGTTTCTCCGGCGAGCAGCTGGTGTTTGTGGACGGCAAATGTGAGTCGTCGCCTGATGAAGGCGCTGCCATCGGTCATCTCGGCCAGCATCTCAGCGCAGACGATGCGCAGCTCAAGGTGATGCTGGAGAAGCCGTTTGAAGGCGGGGACGAGGGCTTCGCGGCGCTCAACACCGCCCTCGCCGACGACGGCGCGGTGCTGCGGATTCCGGCAGGCGCCGTCCTGACCGTCGATCTGCTCGCCGTCCACACCGGCGCAGCGCAGGCAGTGCATCTGCGTCATTTGATCCACCTGGAGGCGGACGCCCAGCTGGTGCTCATCGACCGCACCGAGCCGACCCACGAAGGGGCTGCGGGCCTGGTCAACCACCTCACGCAGGTGGAGCTGGGTTCCGGCGCGCGACTGCATCACGTGCGTATTCCGCCGGCGGCACCGCAGATCAGCGCGGTACACCGGGTGGAGGTGGCGGTGGCCAGCGGCGCCCGCTATGAGTCGCTGACGCTGGATCGGGGTGGGGCTCTGGTTCGCCACGATCAGAACATTGTGCTGGCCGGGTCCGAGGCAGAAGCCTCCCTCGCCGGGGTGTATGCCCTGGCCGGCGAAAGCCACGTTGACAACCACTGCCTGATTCACCATGCCGGCGAAGGCGCCAGCAGCAATCAGTGGTTTAAGGGCGTGCTGGGAGACCGCAGCCGCGCCGTATTCAACGGCAAAGTGCTGGTCGGGCAGGGCGCGGACGGCACCGATGCGCGCCAGTCCAACGCCACGCTGCTGCTGTCCGCCGACGCGGAAATTGACACCAAACCCGAGCTTGAGATCTACGCGGAAGACGTGAAATGTGCCCACGGTGCTACCGTGGGGGAGCTGTCGGACAAGGAACTGTTTTACCTGCGCTCCCGCGGCATTCCGGAAGCCCAGGCCCGGCAGATGCTGGTTGCCGGATTCTGCCGGGAGGTGCTGGCGGACGCGGATGAGAGTGTGCGTGAGCACCTGATCTCACTGCTTGAAAACCATCTTGATGGAGAACTGAACTCATGAGCGCTGCACCGAAAACCATCGTGGACTCGGGCCCGCTGGACGTGACGGTGGTGCGCCGGGATTTTCCGATACTGAGTCGAGAAGTTCACGGTAAGCCATTAATTTACTTTGATAATGCAGCCTCTGCACAACGTCCCGCCGCTATGATCAACGCGGTTCGGAACTACTACGAGGAGCACAACGCCAACATTCATCGCGGCGTGCATACCCTCGCCGAGGAAGCCACCACCGAGTACGAGAGCTCGCGCACCGCCATGGCACAGCTGCTCAACGCGCCGAGCGAAAAAAACCTGGTATTTGTGCGCGGCGTCACCGAGGGCATCAACCTGGTGAGCCAGGCGTTTGTGCGCCCGCGGGTGGGCCCCGGGGACCAGATTCTGGTGTCCCACATGGAGCACCACTCCAACATCGTTCCCTGGCAGTTGCTCGCGCGCCAGACCGGTTGCGAGCTTAGGGTGATTCCCATCACCGACCGCGGCGAGATCGACCTTGAGGCGTTTGAACGTCTACTCAGCGACAAGGTGAAAATGATGGGGCTGGTGCACGTGTCCAATGCCCTCGGCACCATCAATCCGGCCCGGCAAATGATCGAGCGGGCCCACGCCCACGGCATTCCGGTGCTGCTGGACGGCGCCCAGGCCATGCCGCACATGCCGGTCGACGTGCAGGCCCTGGACTGCGATTTCTACTGCGTGTCCGGACACAAGATGTTCGGCCCCACCGGCGTCGGTATGCTCTACGGCAAGTCGAATTGGCTGGAATCCATGGACCCCTATCACGGCGGCGGGGAGATGATTAAGCACGTGACCTTCGAGGAAACGCTGTTTAATGAACCGCCAGCCAAGTTTGAGGCGGGCACTCCCAACATCGCCGGCGGCATCGGTCTCGGTGCTACCGCCCGCTATCTGCTCGGCATCGGCATGGAGCGCATCCAGGCCTACGAAGCGGAGCTGCTGGAATACGCGACGGAGGCGGTCAGCACCATCGAAGGGCTACGCATTATCGGCACGGCGGAAGATAAGGCCGGCGTCATCTCGTTTACGCTGGAGGGGATCCATCCCCACGACCTGGGCACGATCCTGGACCACTCGGGCGTTGCAATCCGCACCGGACACCATTGCGCCATGCCGGCCATGCAGTTTTTTGGTGTGCCGGCCACAGCGCGGGCCTCGCTGGCGTTCTACAACACCCGGGAAGAGGTGGACCAGTTTGTGAGCGCGGTGCGCAAGGCCCGGGAGATGCTGGCGTAGAGGCCACTCCCCGTGAGTCTGCAGGAGCTTTACCGGGATGCGGTGATCGACCACAACCGCAACCCTCGCAATTTCAGCGAGATGGAAGATGCCACCCATCATTCCCGCGGGCTGAACGCCCTGTGCGGGGACGATATCCGCGTCTATCTCAAACTCGCCGGTGAGGCGGTGCGCGCCGCGTCGTTTATTGGCCAGGCCAGCGCCATCACTATGGCCTCTGCCTCCATGATGACCGAGGCCATTGCCGGCCAGTCCCGCGACCATGCGCTGAGCCAGTGCGCCGCGCTGGACGATCTCCTGGCCGGGGAAATTGACGAAAACCTTCGCCTGCAGCTCGGACCGCTCGCCGCGCTGGAGGGGGTACGCCAGTATCCCTCTCGCATTCGGGCCGCGCGGCTGCCCTGGCAGGCGATGAAAGCGGCGCTGGAGGGTCGTGAGGTAGCCTCCACCGAATAGCGGGTAGCCGCGCAGTCCCGGCGGCGGGTTATCATCCGCCGGTCCGCAACGAAGGGGATCACTTTGCAAAAGATTGCACTACCGCTGGGGCCCATCCTGGCGGTACTGGTCGGAGTTTGGGTGGCCAGTTTTCTGGGGCCGAAGGCGGGCTGGGCTGCCGCCATCACGGTGGTTTGCGCTACCTGGTGGATTTTTGAGCCGATTCCCATTCCCGCCACGTCCATGCTGCCGCTGGCCATGTTCCCCCTGGTGGGTGTGCTGCCGGCAAAAGAGATTGCCGACTCCTACGGCAACGCCATCATTCTTCTGCTGATGGGGGGCTTTATGCTCTCCACCGCCATGGAGCGCAGCGGCGCCCACCGGCGCCTCGCGCTTGGCATGGTCAATCTGTTTGGCGGGCAGGGTGGCCGGTCCTTAGTGTTTGGGTTTATGGCGGCCTCGGCGGTGCTGAGCATGTGGATCTCCAACACGGCCACCGTACTGATGCTCCTGCCGATCGTGCTTGCCATCACGGAGCGGCTGGAGGACGTGAACCTTAAGCGTGCCCTGATTCTTGGCATTGCCTACGCTGGCAGCGTCGGCGGCATCGGTACCCCCATCGGCACGCCTCCTAACCTGATCATGCTGCAGGTGTACAAAGAAACCACGGGCAATGAACCCACGTTTACCCAGTGGATGGGCTGGGCGCTGCCGGTGGTGGTGATCATGGTGCCCATCATTGCCCTCTGGCTTACCCGGCGGGTAAAAGAGTCGCATCCCGTGGATCTGCCAGACACGGGCCGCTGGCGGCCGGAGGAGATACGCACCCTGAGCGTGTTCGGCCTTACCGCGCTGGCCTGGATGACGCGCCGGGAGCCCTTTGGCGGCTGGTCCGAGTGGCTGGACCTGCCGTGGGCCAACGACGCCAGCGTGGCCATGCTGGCGGTGGTGCTGATGTTTCTGATCCCCAACGGTCGGGGCGGAGCACTGCTGACCTGGGAACGGGCCGGTTCCATCCCCTGGGGCATTCTGATTCTGTTTGGCGGCGGCATCGCCATCGCCAAAGCATTTGCCGCCACGGGTATCAGCGCGGCGCTGGGAGAGACCCTGGCACAACTGCAGTTCCTGCCGATGCTCCTGATTCTGGCGATCCTCTGCCTGACTGTGACCTTCCTGACGGAAATCACCAGCAATACGGCAACCACAGCGCTGCTGATGCCCATCATGGCGGCAGCCGGCGTTGCCGCAGGCATCGACCCGCGGCTATTGATGGTGCCTGCCGCCATGACGGCCAGCTGCGCCTTCATGCTGCCGGTGGCGACCGGCCCCAACGCGGTAGTGTTCTCCAGCCAGCAGGTCACAATCCGAGAGATGGCCCGGGAAGGGTTTGTGCTCAATCTAATCGGCGTTTGCGTAGTGACTCTGGTCAGCTACTTCCTGTTGAACTGACGTAGGCAAGCGCTCCATCCAGGCCTCGAGTGTTGAACGGACTCTGCTCCTTCCCGCAATGAGCCCAACCGAAGCCTCATGCCCATAAAGAGTTGCGGGCACCGTCCCTGGCGCCCGCGGGGGTTGGCGCGAGTAATGCGCGCCGGTGGTGCAAGGTTGCCGACCGGCAGTCCGACGGTCAGCTAGCTCCCGGACAGCCGGGAGATCAGGAAGAGCCGCTCGTTTTTCGGGCAGCGGGTTTGCGGGCGGGTACGGCGCCGATCTGGATGTAGTCCCGGTTGCGTTCCACCGTGGACATGCCGATGCCTTTCACGTTGATGAGTTCGTCCCGGTGCTTATACGCGCCGTTGGCCTTGCGGTAGGCCACGATGGCCTCGGCCTTGCTCAGGCCCACACCATCGAGTGCCTCGGCAATCTCTTCGGCGCTGGCGCGGTTGATATCCACGGGCTGGCCGGCGTGGGCAAAACCGGTGCTGAGCAAAACTCCCATTGCCAGGATGATCCATTTCCAACTGTCCATACTTACCTCCGTTATTTGTTTGCAGGACATTGCGGGGTCGCGTTTACCCGCGACGCAAACCACGATAAGCACGGCTCGATTCCCGGCCTAGAGTCGGATCGACATCACTCCTGTCAGCCGCTGGCGCACCCGTCTGCAGGTCGGGGTCGGCGCCGGGTCCTATCTAATCAGTCGGGTCAGGGCTATAATCCGCGGCCGATTTTGACCCCCGGGGCGCGTGCAACTTGGACTTTCAATCCTATTCCAGTTTCTGGAACACCCAGGCCAGCACCGACAGCGGTGCGCTGGCGGCCGTTGATGGCAGCGCCAGCGAAGACATCGTGCGCATTACCGGCCGCTGGACGGCTGCCCAGGTGCGGTCCGCGCTGGCCCTGCGCTCCGACCATCGGGTGCTGGAGCTTGGCTGTGGCGTCGGGCGGATCGGCCGGGAGCTGGTGGACCACGTGGGTGGCTGGCACGGCGTGGACATCTCCTCCAACATGCTGGAGGTGGCGGGCGA
>JBCCVP010000102.1:0-17979 GCA_039195135.1 Pseudomonadota bacterium
ATGACAAGGGGCAGTGGCAGTGGTTCGGTCTGGCGCCGGGACTGCTGGACCTGAAGGAATCCTGGCTGCGGAAGGTAACGCGCTAGGAAGCGACCAGACGTGGACGTGCTACGGTTGGCCATCATTTTTCTGAGGGTGAGCCATGAACATCGTTAAGACCTTCGCGTGTGCCGCATTGCTGTCGCTGAGTTTTTCTCCCGTCCAAGCACTGGCCGAGGGTCAGAAGTCGATCCTCGTGACGGGCGCCAGCACGGGCATCGGCCGCAATCTCGCGGAGACGCTGGCGGAAGGGGGCCATCACGTCTACGCCGGCGCCCGCAAAGCCAAAGACTTAGAAGCGTTGAACGCCATCGACAACATCACGGCGGTGCGGCTTGACGTGACCAGCCAGGACGAAGTGGATGCGGTGGTCGCGTTGATCAAAGAAAAAGGCACCGGCCTTTATGGTCTGGTTAACAACGCAGGCGTTGGTGCTGGCGACACGGTGATCGAAACTCCCATCACGGAACAGACCTTTGTGTTCGACGTGAACGTGGAGGGGGTGTACCGCACCACGCAGGCGTTTGCGCCGCTGGTGGCGGAGTCGAAAGGCCGCATTGTCACCACCGGTTCCATCGCCGGCACATTGTCCTGGGCCGGGGGTAGCGCCTACAGCGGCAGCAAACACTGGATCGAGGCCTTTACTGATGCGCTGGCGGCGGAAATGCAGCCGCTTGGGGTATCGGTCAGCGTGGTTGAACCCGGAAACTACAAATCCAACATCCGCCGCACCGGCGTTGCGCGGGACCTTGAGCTGATGAAGGCAACGGGTCAGGAGATCACCAAAGAGGTGCTGGAAGCAGCCGAGGCGACCGCGGCCCGGGAGCTGTCCTACAAGGAGCCCGACGAGGTTTCGGACGCCTTTATGCACGCTCTGTTCGACGATAAGCCGCTGCGCCGCTACATGGTGGTGCCGAACGCGGAGGAGCAGGGGTGGACCATCCAGGCCAAGATGAATGAGCTCGTGCAGCTCAATCAGTGGGGCCCCTACAGCTACAGCCGGGATGAGCTGGTCGCGATCCTGGATCAGATCATCGCGGCGCAGGCCGCGATCGAGTAGCCCCGCCGCGAGCACGGGCCGGGTCTTTAAGTGAGTGGGCGCGCCAGCTGAGAGCTCAGTGGCGCGACCCTCGTTTGTGCGGGGACCGCATGTCCGTAGTTGATACCCCGCGTCCTTAAGCCGGAGAGTCGGGGCTTAAAACTTGTATCCCAGGCTGATGCCGTAGGTGATGGGATCAATTTCCACGTCGCCGATGCTGACGCCGTCGAGTTTGGCTTCCGTATCGATGTCCATCCAGCGGGCGTCGACGTTCAGAAACCAGTTTTCATTGAGCTGCCAGTCGGCCCCCAGCTGCAGCGCCAGGCCGAAGGAGTCGTCAAGCGACAGATCCGTGCCCGCCAGCGGGCCCGTTGTGTCTTCGCTGAAAAATCGCGTGTAGTTCACGCCGACACCCACGTAGGGATAAAGCCGCTCGGCGGGATTGAAGTGATACTGGATGCTCACCGTCGGCGGCAGGTGATCCGTGTCACCCACTTCGGTACCGTCTTTCAGCTCGATGTCGTGGCCGAAGGGCCACGCCGCCAGCACGTCGATGGCCCAGTTTTCGCTGAAAAAATAGACCGCATTCAAATTTAGCGATGTGCCCGAGTCAACGTCAACGATCTCGCTGTTGTTGGATTTCGGATCAACGGTGGTGATGCCCACCCGGCCAATCCAGGTGCCCGCTTCCCGTGCCCCGGCGCTTGCCGAGAGAACCAACGCGAGTACTGCTAAAACGTTTCGAACTTTCATTTTCAAGTCAGCCTTATTGCGTGAAACACAAGGCCATCGTACCGACCGTACCGGCGCGAACTATCGTGAGATCCCCGCAGGGTATTTCGGAAATCCGAAACGTTTCCCGGCGGGTATTTGGGGGCCGTTCGCGTAAAATAACAAGGTTGTGCGATCAGGAGGGGATCCAACGTCGTGGCAGCCGAAAACACCAGTCCAGAGCGGCGGGAGAACGCAGACGCCCAGCCGTTTGTTGTGCCCTGTGCCAGGCTGGATCCGCAAGCACCGCGGCGCTGGCTCAAACGCGGCTGGCAGGACCTGCAGCGGGCCCGCCGGCTCTCCCTGACCTACGGGCTCGTCATCGCCCTGGTGAGTGCGCTGGTGTCCTGGGCGGCGTGGAATCTGGGGCGCTTCGCGCTGCTCGCCGGACTGCTTTCGGGTTTTGTCTACGTCGCGCCGCTGGTGGCGGCCGGCCTTTACAGCGTGAGTCGATCCCTGGAAGCCGATTTTGAGCCTTCGTTTATCCGCTCCGTCCGGCTGGCCCGGCATATCCTGGGCCAGGCCGGCGTGTTTGCGCTTATCCAGGTGGTGATTCTGCTGGTCTGGTCCCGGTCCGGCATGATGCTCAATGCGTTTTTCCCCATCGAACAGGGGGGGACCGGTGTGGTGCTGCAGTTTCTGGGGATCGGCAGCCTGATCGGATCGGTGTTTGCCGCACTGACCTTCGCCTCGGCGGCCTTTTCCCTGCCCATGATCGCTGACCGCGAGGTGGACATGGTGACGGCCTGCGTCTCGAGCATCAATGCGGTGCTGCGCAACAAATGGGTCTGCCTCAAGTGGGCGCTATACATCGTGCTGCTCACGGGGGTGGGGCTGGCTACGGCCTTTGTCGGCCTGATTGTGGTCATGCCCTGGCTGGCCTACGCCGCCTGGCACGGCTACCGGGAGACCTTGGACGCCTCCCGGTGGCCCCGGTTGCGCTCCAACCCGGACGTACCGGGCGCTTAGTAGTCCGGCGAATTCGACGGTGCCGCAGCCACCCGGTCTTCGCTTTCGCCTTTGGCCGGCGTCACGTAGGTATTGAGCAGCTGTTCGATGCGGTCCACCTGAGCCTCGGGCGCCAGGTCCGCCACCTGTTCGGCCATTTCGAAAGTGCCCTGAATAATGGGCATGCCGTCGACCGCGGTGTGAATCACCAGCGGCTCCGTGGCGTCGAAGCGGGCGCTCCACGCGGTGCGGACGCGCTCCCAGAAGGCGGCGGTGCGTTCCCAGTACGCCGTGGCGGGCGAAAAATCATAACCTTCAATATTGCGGTAGTTGTTGAAGCCAAATTCGCGCACCAGCGTATGGCGGGTTTCGGTGCCGTCCCGCACGATTTTGGTGTTGTCCTGTTCATGGGTCCAGCCATTGGGCGTGACCGTGTGGCGGTTCTCCACATTTAGCGCGTTGTAGTCGCTACGCGTGGTGTATTCCCGCCGCGGCAGGGGCCGCCAGCTGCGGTCGCTGGTCCAGGTGGAAACGCCATGGCTGTGGTTCCACGCACCGGTACCGCAGTAGCGGGGTGCGTCCGACACCTCAAATACGCACTGGGTCCAGCGGCCTTCCGTTTCTGACGGCTCAAGGGGCTGAGTTTTCCAGGTCTGGTCGGCCACAAACTCGAACCGCTCCGTCGCCTCGTAGATCCAGTCCTGGCGCCAGTGTTTGATCACGTGACCGCCGGGCATAACCAGCATGTGCTGCAGCACCACGCGGCTCGGTTTGTTCTCTACAACCACCACCGTTTCGTACGCACCGCTGGTTTTTTTGTCCTTATGCTCATAGCCGGCCTGCAGCGCTACCGTTTCCATGAATTCGAACGAGACCCGGTAGTCGCCGCCCATAGCAAGGATGGCTGCTTTGTCCTTGCTGGCCTTGTCCGTTGCGTCCGCGATGGCGCCAAAGTGGGGATTGGCGACAAAGCTGGGGTCGGCCGGCTGCGTGCTGGCGGGAGCCGGGGCGGTTTGACGGCTCGCGCAGGCGTTCAAGGCCAGCACCGTGATAATCAGCAGGGGATACTTGGGGTGGATCGTCATTATTTCTCTCCAGATCGGGATCCAGAAAACCGTTGATCGACCGGGCCTGGAATCACAGCAAGTCCGTGGATAAGCGGGGGCGTTTCGTGAGTCACCGCCCTAGGGTGACGCTTCAACATTAATGATTCCTATTTGCAAAAACAACCGGCCGGTTGCTTTCCCTTGAGAAGCAGGAGCCGAGTTGAGGGGAACACTTTAAGCCCGGCTGACGCAGGCCGTCAGCCGGGTTACGGTGGGCAGTTCTGGCGCGTCAAACGCTACTGGAGCAGGAAGTAGGCCACCTCCTCGGTGGTGTGGTTACGCTCGCCGTCGCGGATCTGATCTTCGTCCACCGCCAGCGTTATCTGATTAGGCGCCAGGGCGGCCGCACCGTCCAGCACCGCCCAGCCGCCGTTGTTTCCATCCAGGCCGGCGAGGGTTGCGATGCCGACGTTGAAATTGCCGCTCACGGCGGTGACGAAGGGGCCGTCTGAGTGAGACAGATCCCTGACGCTGTCCGTGGTGATCCCCGCTACGTAAGCTTTACCTTCTGCGGTGCCAGAACCGGCCTCAATCACCAGATAGGCAATGGTCTCGGCCGCGCGGGTGGCATTACTGTCTTCGGCAACGTTTTTGCCTGCGCCCAATCCGGCCGCGGTCGGTCGATTCCTGGAGTTTTCCCGGGTGGCCCAGAAAACGCTCCAGTTGGCATCGTTTTCCGTCATCACCTGGCCCACAACCACGGGGTTGGCGTAGCTTTGCGCGTAGCCGCGCGGTTCCACGGTCCAGTTGTCCCGGCCCGCCGTGGTGGCGGCGGTCGTGATCACCGCCTCCATCGTAATGCCGTGTTCTGCCTGGGTGTAAATCCCTTCTTCCACCGCCAGGTAGTGCACCGTGTAGCCCGCCAGGGATGCGCCGGAAGGATTCTGAACCCTCAGCTCAAACTGGTTGCCCTGCGCCTGGCGGACCCGGGCCACGGCCGGTAAAGCGCTGCTGTCGTATTGCACGGTGGCAACGACCACCAGGCTGTCATAGGTGTTGTCCAGCGTAATGGTGGTCCAGCTGCTGGAAACGTTGCTGACCACGCCGCCGGCCAGCTTGCTGCGGGGCGGCGGTGGCGGAATCTCGCTGGCGTCCTCCAGTTCGCTGATCAGCGCGGCCAGCTGATTCACTTCGCTGGACGACAGGTTGATCCCCTGGTGCGCGGCAATCGCCGCCGCCAGCGTAGGCGCAGACCCGTCGTGCAGGTAGGGGGGGTGGCTCCAGGCGCCGAGCAGACCGGGGATATCGATGCCGACGAGCGGTCCCCCCAGGCGGCCACCGCTAGCCGGGCTGATGCTGCCGATATCTTCCAGCGCGGACTCGTCGCTGCTGTTGGTGAGGTGCGGCACCGTGTGGCACGTGTGGCAGCCTGCGGTGGCAAAGACGGACAGTCCCGCCTCGGCGGCGGTGCTGAGGCTGCCGTCAGGTTCCCGGTAGGGACTTTCCGGCACGTCATCCAGGGAGGCGAGATACGCAGCCAGGGCGTCCAGATCGGCGCTGAGGCCGGCTTTGGGATCGCCGAGCGGCTCGCTGCGGGTGCCGGCGTTGAAATCGCTGTCGGCCATCAGGCCGGTGCCGCCGGCAAAGCCGCGAATCTGGCCCTCAAAATCCTGAACCTCGTCAAAATTTGCGGACCAGTGCAGAAACCCATGAGCCGTGCCGGAGCGGCCGGTCAGGCTGATGGTATTGCGCAGGCCCTCGCCAAACTGGGTGAAATCCCAGACCCGGCCGTCTTCTTCGCCTTCGTTATGGCAGGAGGCGCAGCTCATGTAGTCGAGCGCCGCGAGCCGATCATCCCGGGCGTCATAAAACAGCTGCTTGCCCCGAAGCACAGTTGCGCTCAGGTTCTCGCTGGCGACCGTGTTCACCGTGGTCAGGAGACTGACGCTGGCGGTGCCGGCGTGCACGAGTTCTTCCACGTCATAGATGCTCACGGATCGATCCATAAAGTTGTGGGCATAGAGCCGCGTTCCGTCTGCCGATACGGCGACCGATTGCGGGGCCCGGCCCACGTCGAAGCGCATGATTTCCACGCTTGAGTGCACGTCGGTGACGGAAATCTGACGATTGCCCTCCAGCGCCGTAAACAGGTGCAGTCCGTAGGGGTCGAAGGCGGCATTGCTCGCCACGCTGGCGTTGTCCAGGTCCACCCGCAGGGTGAGATTTTCCGAGACCGCCGGCAGATCAATTTTTGACACGACGGCTCGCACGGTCTGATCAAAGGTCATGCCCAGGGCGCCCCGACGGTCGCCGGACAGGATGTTGTCCTGCTTTGACGGCACCCAGGCTGACGTGCCGTCGGGCGAGATGACGGCGGGCCCAAGGTAGTTGGGAATCCCAGGCCCGCTGTGCTCGGACACCAGCCGGTCGCTGTGGCGCAGCACAACCGTGTCCAGCGTTGCCAGCGTTGCCGGATTCAGAACCTGCACCGTGCCGCCATAGCTGGTGCTGCCGTCCTGCACCACCGGGTCCGCGGTGCTTTCCCCAGGCAGCGGGGGTGATACAAACAGCGAGACAAAAAGCTGAGTGAAATCGGCGTTCAGCGACAGATGCCGCGGCCGATTGCCCACCGCGGTGCGCTGGATAACGCTGCCGCTTGCGCGCGCCAGGGCCAGCACCTCGCCGGTGGCCTCCAGCGCCACCAGCACCCGGTCGCCGGCAATCACCAGGCCGTGGGGCTGGGTACCCGGCGTGAGCGGGTAGATCTCTTCCACCACAAATCCTGTGGGATTGATAACGCTCACCGCGGCGGCCCGTTTGCTGCTGACCCAAACGCGTCCATCCGGCGCCACCGCAAGGCCCCGGGGCTCTTCCGGCACGGAAATTTCCGCCTGCACCTGCCCGCTGCTGTTCAGCACCGTGACCGTATGGTTGTCGGGATTGACGGTCCAGACTTCGTCGCGGTTCGGATGGGTCGCCAGGCCACTGGATTGGACCGGTGAAGAGGCCGACAGGGGCAGGTGGATAAGCTGCGTAAAGGCCACCTGTTCCTCGCTTCCAGCCCCGTCCCGCACCGTGAGCGTGACCACGTGGCGACCGGGCTCGGTAAAGCTGTGACTGGCGGTGTTGCTCGTACTGAACGGCGTATCTCCAGCACCGAAGTTCCAGCTGTACTGGACCGGGTCGGTCCCGCTGGCGGTCGCCGAATAACCCACAGCGGTATTAACAGGGGCAGGATCGGTCTCCAGGTCGGCCACCGAAAGTTCCACAACGTTCGTGCCCAGGGCCACGTAAGCCACCCGCTCGGTGGTGTGGCTGCGTTCATTGTCGCGAATCTGATCTTCGTCGATGCTGATGCTCAGGGCTGCGCCGCTCCCGCCGGTGCCGAACAAAATCGGCCAGCCGCCGTCGGTGCCCTGCATGCCGGCGCTGCTCAGCACGGCATGGGAGTAGCTCTCGGTCAGGGAGTAGACATACGGCGGGCTGTTGGTCATACCCTGGACGATATCGAGACCCACACCGGCCTCGAAGCGAAGGTCCCCAAGGATGCCGGCGCCACCTTCCAATACCACGTAGCCGATGGTTTCGGTGGCGCGGGTTGTGTCGCTGTCCTCGCCCACGTGCTTGCCCACCGCCAGCCCGGCCGCGCTCGGCGGGTTGTCAGCATTCCCGTCGGTGGCCCAGAACACGCTCCAGTCGGCGTCGTTGGCGGACATCACCTGACCAACCACCACTGGATTTGTGTAGCTTTGACCGTAGCTGCGCGGCTCCGGCTGCCAGCTGCCGTTGTGGCTGGTTGCCGACGATTGGTAGCGCACGGCTTCCAGCCGCAGGCCATCGCTAGCATAGACGCCGGCTTCCACCACCAGGTAGTTCACCTGAAACCCCGCCAGGGGCTCGTCGTCGGGATTCTGTACCCGAACTTCAAAGCTGTTCCCGGCGGCGTTGCGAACCCGGGTAACGGCGGGCCCTTGTCCGTCACCATAGCGGGCCGTGGCGATCACGACGGGTTCGACAAAGGTCTCTCCGAGCACCACGGACTGCCAGCTGCTGCCCACGTTGCTGAGCACGCCATGATCGATGCGAAACTCCGAAGGCACCGGGGGCGGGGGTGGGGGCGCAGCGCTGCCAAAGATCTGCACCTCGGCCAGCTGCAGAAAATTCTGACCGCCAAGCTGAATCCGCAGATATCGGGCTGTATCGTTCACGCTGAAGTTCGACTGTCGGCCGGCGATACCGGCGTTAAAAATTTCGCTCACGCCGGCCTGGGCCCGGGTGGCCGCTAGATCCTGCGAGACAAACGGCTCGTTGGAATACAGCACGTAGAAATCCGACAGGCGGGCGGCGCAGCAGTCCGTGCGATTCCAGATGCGCAGCGTTTCAATGCTGTAGTGCTGACCCAGGTCGATCTCCCACCAGGCGTTGTTGTCCTGGCCCGTGTGGGTTAGGGAGCCGGATTCGTCGGACCCGGACAGGTCTCCATCGATGGCGTTTGCCGGGCCGAAGGAGTTGCTGCTCGGCAGCGTGGAGGACTGCGTCACCGTCCCCTGCAGCGCTACGTTGCTCAGCCGGGTGTCGACGGCGGTCACGCGCATGACGTGGGCTTCCGAGGGCACGCCGCTGGCGTCCACGGCAAACAGCATCCAATAGCCGGGCGTGGCCACATTTGGATTGGGATGCAGCGTCACATCGTAGCTGCCGCCGCTGCCGGTGAACGTAGGCCGCAGGTAGCGCACGTCGGTGTTCATGCCGTGGGTCGTGGCGGACATCTTGATCAGGCTGAAATAGGCCACCGACGCCGAGGTGGTGACGTTGAAGGTGGCACCGGTCTCCACGATGCCCGGCCCGCTGCTGATAGCCGGCCGGCTGGCCGGCGTGCCGTCGGCGTTGAACAGGTAAGGCGGCGAGTAGACCTGTCCGTCCCGGTGAGTGGACGCGGGAACGCTGTTGGAGTTGTAACCGCTGCCGGCAGCGAGCACCCGACCGTCGGTGAGCAACAGCGCAATCGAATGGTAGTTGCGCGGAATGGTCATGGGAGCCCCAAGACGCCAGTTGCCTGTAGCCGGGTTCCAGATCTCCGGTTCCAGCACCGACCCATCGTCGCTGAATTTGCGCCCCGAGGTGTTGCCGCCGACCACCAGCACCTCGCCCGTCGGGAGCATGACGCCGTTGTGAAATTTTCGCGGGTAGATCATGGGTGCGGCGCTGCTGACCTGCGGCATCGGGCCGTTCAGGTTCACCGTAAAAGTCTGGTTGGTGCTGGCGATGTTGTCACCGGCGATCCAGCCACCAGCGGTCAGCAGCTGGCCTTCGTCATACATGATGGTGGTGCCGTGCTTGTGGTAGAAGTCGTCGACGCCGCCGGCTACGGTCTCGTAGTCACCGCTGCCGGTGGGGTTGATCCAGTGCATCTGAGGCGTGGGGCCGGAGTGAAAAATTTTTCCGTTCGGCGCCACGTGGAGCAGAGGCCACCAGCGGCTTTCGCCGTGGCTGCCGCTGGAGAAATAGTCATCCAGCACCATGTCGTTGAAGTCGATGCCGGGCTGCACCTGCCAGCCGCTCACCGGATCCCAGCGTTCCGGGTTGCGCTGATTGGTGGCAGTGCCGATGGCGGTGAACATGTCGCCGTCCGCCAGCGCCAGCGTGGTGGGATACCAGCGGCCGCCCGCCGGCATGTTTTCGATCTGTTCCCAGGAGTCGTTGCGGTAGTCAAACAGGCTGGTCCAGGGACTGTTCACCGTGTTGCGTCCGCCGTTGACGAAGACCCGCCCGTCCTCGGCCATCGCCAGGTGGGCGCAGAACATGTTGTGACCGTCGTGGAAAACCTCGACGAACTCGTTCGTCTGGGGATTCCAGGTACCGCTGTAGGTTTGCTCCGTGGAGGGCCAGGTCTCCCGCTCCGAACCGGACCAGGTAAGCACCCGCCCGTCTGGCAGGTTGGCTGCCGAGACGGCCACGTGGGGCCAGTCGATGACGGGACCCCAGGCGCCCGACAGGGAAAGGTCCGGGAGCTCGCCGATCACGCCATCGATAGGAATGGACTGGCGTCCGTTGGTCGAATTGCTCCAGAACACCTCCAGAATTTCTCCGCCACCCTGCTCAAAAAAGGTCACGGTGATGGGGTAGGCGCCGGGCGCCAGCGTAATGTTGCCGCTGAGTTCCCGCGGGGCGTGGAGGCCGTCGTTGTCCACCACCAGCGTGTCGTCGATGAACAGCTGCGAGCCGTCGTCCGAGTTGGTGTAGAACACGTAGGTGTCTTCGGTCACCACCGTGATCACACCAGCAAAGCGGAACCCGTACTGGGAGTCTCGCTGGCGGACCGAGATATCGAAGGTCTGGACCGTACCGGTGGCTACCGGACTCAAGGCGTCAAAGTTGGGTAGCGATGACCAGTCGCCTTCGTAGTATTGGTATTGGTAGTCAGCCCAGCTGGAGCCGGAGAGCGCGAGCAGCAGGAGGCTCGCGAAAGCGCGCGTAGTCTTCTTCAAATTGTTCCCCTAAACCGGCGCAGCTAGCGCCTTGGCCGGCCTCCCCCTGCACTTTCAGCATAACCGAACTGCGCATGGAATTTGAACCCAATCGGTGGAATTTGTTGCAAGTATTTGCTAGTTCAGCCCCGCGCGTCGGCCCAACGTGCCATACTCGGTTTAGCAATCGAGGGAGCAGAACTGATGGCATACGTTGACGGGTATGTACTGGCGGTGCCCACCGCCAACCGTGAGGCCTACCTCAAACTGGCGGAGGTGAGTGCGGCAGTTTTCAAAGACCATGGCGCGCTGTCGGTGGTGGAATCCTGGGGCGTTGACGTGCCCGACGGGGAGGTGACCTCCTTTCCGATGGCGGTCAGGTGTGAGCCGGAGGAAACGGTTGTTTTAGCCTGGGTGACCTGGGCCTCCAAAGACGTGCGCGACGCCAACATGCAAAAGGCGATGGAAGATGAACGCTTCAGCGCGTTTGATCCGGCCAACATGCCGTTCGACGGCAAACGCATGATTATGGGCGGCTTCGAGACAATCCTGAGCCAGTAGCACGGCCACCGCGGGTTTTAAGACGGGGCGTCAGCCGCTGCAAACGCCCAGTGCCAGGGTTCGTAAATAAACCCATGGCGGTTATTGCGCGGAAAACTCATCCGAAAACCAAAGGCCGATGCGTGATCCCGCAGCCACCTGAACTCGGGGGTGGTCTCGAACGACTCGTCCAGAGGTTTGGTGGTTGGGGATGACATGTCCAGCGCCCGGCCGCTGTGGTGTTCGCTGAATCCCGGGGCGGCACTCACCGCCAGCAGGTCTTCCAGCCGCCGCCCTTCGTCCAGATTTCTCTTGAGAATGCGGCCCTGATAGTCGAGGCTGCGAAAGCCGGAAACGGGCTCCAGCGTCACGCCGGCTTCCCGGGCCGCGCGCTGCAGCTCTTTCCAGGCCTCCGCGGCTGACGGCTGAAGGTAAAGCGCCCGATCGAAGCAGTCCGGCCCCACGTGCGCGAGCTGGGCAGGTTCGGAAACCGGGTCCAGGCCCCGACGCTGCGCGTAGTCGCGCTCAATGCCGAGGGTCTGATGCCATCGGCGCACGCGTTCCGGGTAGTCGTCTTCAGCCCGGGCTGGTCCCGGAGATTCTGCTGGCGGCTGCCAGCCGCCAGCGTTCGAGGTGAACCCCGCATCCGTCAGCCACGCGATGGCCGCGGCGTCTTCCTGGGCAGCAATGGGCGTCGCCCAGCGTTCGACATTTAGGAGCGACAGAATCTCGGTTGCCAGCCCCTTCCGCCGGTGCGGTTCGGCGATGGTCAGCGAAAGCACCTGGTTTTGCCCGTTGAGTTCAAGCACGCCAACCTGGGCCCAGTCGCTTTTGGTAAACACCGCAATCCGATTCCCCTCCGGGCGGAGCAGCAGGCGGGCCGAGCAGTCGCAGATTGGCAGGGCCATGCGGATTCCGCTCAGGGCGCGGCGGCTTCCACCGACTCGAGGGTGAGATTGCCGAGGGTGCTGATGCCGTCGTAGAAGCTGGCCGGATCCCCATTGCCGTAGGCCAGGGCGATGTGGCCGGCGTCAAAGCCGCCGAGGGCTGCGTCGAAGCTCACCCAGCGACCGCCCAGCCAGGCCTGGGTCCAGGCATGGGGCACAAACACATGCTGGTTGCCCAGCCAGTTGTCGACGTAGGCCAGGCCCGTCGCCACCCGGGTGGGAATGCCCGCCGCGCGCCCCATGGCCGCCAGCAGGAGTGCGTGCTCGGTGCAGTCGCCGCTGCGGTTGCGCGCCACCTCCAGCGCCGAGGCATACCCCACCGACAGGTTTTTGTCCGACACGTAGTCTTTGACGAACGCTTCAAAACGCCGCATCTGATCGGCGGGCCGCACCGCGTCGCCGCGGGCCTTGCGCACCAGGTCGTGAATCTCCGGTGCTTCTATCTGCAGCCAGCGCGAGGCGTCAAAAAAATCCTGGGTGGGCGAAGCCAGCGGCGCCGCCGCGCCGGGTTCCGGGCGCACCGTCACCTGATATGTTCCGTCTTCCAGAGGCTCGACCGTCTGTTCCCGCGACTGCGCAAAGTAAAGCGGCACATCGCCGTCTCCGCGGGCCTGGAAGTAATAGGTAAGGGCATCTTCCCGGCGCCGGCCGGGCAGGGCGCTCGGAGACTCCACCAGCGCCTGGACAAAAATGTCCGCCGGCTCGACGTTGCCGGTGGCGCAGGCCTCGGGGCAGGCGATGGCCTCCACCGTCAGCCCCATGATCGACATGCGGGCTTTCTTTAGCTCATAGTCTTCGTCCAGCCAGCCCGTCAGCGTGTTGGCCGTGTTGCCGAGCAGCGTGGTCTCTTCCATGCGGTAAAGATCCTGGTCCGTGCCCAGCAGATCGACTCGCTCCTCACCGATCACCCGCGTGGTGATGGGATAGAAGTCGAGGGCGGAGGGCACAAAGGTGGTGGTTTTGAATTCCGCTCCGGGCTCAAGGCCCGCGGCCAGGCCCGCCAGCCGGGCCCCTTCCGCCATCACCGCGCCTTCCGGCCAGTCAAATGTCTGCTCCTGCACAGTACCGGCGCTCACGGTGGTGACATACGCCTTACCGTCACGGATCTCCCCCTGCACCGTCATCTCCCCGCCGGATACCTGCTGGCGTGAAAAGAACCCCAGCGGCTCGCCCGTAGGGCTTTCGATGTAGCGCTCTTCCGTCAGCATCTCGATGGTGATGCCGCTGCGGTTGATCCTCAGCAGAAACTCCTCGCTGGACTCCACCCGGTCGCTAAATTCCTGCCGGCTGCTGCGCATGTGACCGGCTCGTTGACCGTCCAGGAATACGGCCATCCATTGGGCGTCACCTTCGTCCGTTGCGGCATCCCGGGTGCCAGGCTGGGCAATGGCCGCGGCGGTTGCCGTCAGCAGCAGACAAAGGATGAAATGGCAGGGTCTTAAGAACATGGCCAGGATCTTTTTTCGCGGAAAACAGAACGCACTATTATATCGACCGCTATGGGTAATAAGGATTCCAACACGCCGCTGGCGCCACTTTTCGGGTTGGTGCTTAACGGCGGCGGGAGCCGCCGCATGGGCCGGCCGAAGGGTGATCTTACCGTCGGGTCAGAGAGCCTCCGGGAGCGAGCCCGGCGGACCCTTAGGGGCGTTGCTGACCCGGTATGGGAGTCCGTTGGGGACCGGGAGGTTGATGCGCCTTACTTTGTCCGGGACCTTAGACCGGGGGCCGGACCGCTGGCCGGGCTGCACGCGGCGCAGGAGGCGTGCCCCGATGCTGCCTGGCTGGTGCTGGCGGTGGATCTGCCGGCGGTGACGCCGGCGCTGTTGACCCGCCTGGTGCAGGCCCGCCGGGCGGACGCAGCGGCGGTGGCGTTTGCGGGCGAAGAGCAATTTGAGCCCGCCTGTGCCATCTATGAACCGTTGAGCAGGCCGCGGGTGCTGGAGCAGATCGAGCGCGGCGACTATTCGCTGTGGCGAGTGCTGGCCGCGGTGAACACGGTGCGCCTGACCCACCCGGGCGAGGCGCTGCGCAATATCAATACGCCGGACGAGTGGCGGCGCTATTGCGCGTCCGGCGGCGGGCCCCAGAGTGCGTAGTCCAGGTCCTGGGTCCACTCAAAGGCACGGGCCGGCACCCGGTTGCGGACCAGTTTGACGCCTTCCGCCGCCAGCAGTTTCCGCTGCCGTTCAAACGCTTCGGTTCCAACGGGGAACGCCAGGGAGCGATCTGATCGCACCACCCGGTACCAGGGCAGCCTCGTATCTTCCGGCGTTTCCTTGAGGGCCCGCCCCACGAGCCGGGCCCGCCCGGGCAGTCCGGCGAGGCGTGCCACGGCCCCGTAGGCACACACGTGGCCCTTCGGGATGCGCCGCACCGCGTCAAAGATGGCGGCCCGCAGTTCAGGTTTCATGGCGCCAGCACAAAGTCGAGCATGTCATCCGCCAGCTCGTTGGGCAGGGTATGTCCCAGACCCTCGATCACCTTCAGCCGGGCGCCGGGAATGGCGCGGGCCAGCGCTTTGCCGCCGCGGCAGGGGATCAGTGGGTCGGCGCTGCCGTGGATGATCGAGGTGGGCACCGCCAGCGACTTGAGGTGCGGGCGCCGGTCCGGCGCGCTGATCACCGCCGCCAGCTGCCGGTGACGGCCGTGGGGCTGCGGGCTGCGCCGGGCTGAGGTGAGCGTCATTGCGTCCACTTCGTCCGGGTCGAGCGGGTAGCTTGGGCCAGATACCGTATTCCAGAACTCCCGATAGTAGTTTAGCTGCGCTTCTGGTGTGTTTCCGGGCTGGCGAAAAATCAGTGACAGCAGCCGCGCCGAGGGAATCGCGTAGGCGGTCGAACCGCTGTGAGTCATGAGCAGCCCCAGGCTGCGAATGCGGTCCGGGTGGGCGATAGCCAGCAGCTGGGCGATCATGCCGCCCATGGAGACGCCGATCACGTGCGCGGGGCGTGTCGTCAGCTGATCCAGAATGCCGGCGGCGTCCTCCGCCATGTCTTCCAGACCGTAAGGGGTTGGCAACCGCAAACCCAGCAGGCGCGCCTGGGCAATCCAGGGGATCGATACGGGGCGGGTGCCGGTGATACGGCTGCTCATCCCCGCATCCCGGTTGTCAAACCGAATGACGTAGTAGCCCCGCCGGACCAATCCCTGCACATAGGGCTCCGGCCAGGCCTCCAGATTCATATTGAACCCCATGATCAGGAGCACCGGCGGGTGGGCCGGATTGCCCTCGAGACGGCAGGCCAGGTCGACGCCGTTTGCCCGCACCACCCGTTCGACGGGTGTCGGGTTACCGCTCAATACAGCACCCGGGTCCGGATGGTGGCCGAGATGGCCTTGAGCTTGTCCCGGAGTTCTTCCAGCGCGTTGGTCTCTACGTCCATCACCACGTAGCCCACGTTGTTGCGGGTCTGCAGATACTGGCCGGCGATGTTGACGTCGATTTCGGCAAAGATCCGGTTGACCTCCCGCAGCACGCCCGGCTCGTTGCGGTGGATGTGCATGATGCGGTGGCTGCCGGCGTGGTCCGGCAGGGTCACCTCGGGGAAGTTCACCGCTGACAGGGTGGTGCCGTTATCGCTGTAGCGCACCAGCTTGCTGGCCACTTCCTCAGCGATGTTGGTCTGCGCCTCGGCGGTGCTGCCGCCGATGTGCGGCGTGAGGATCACGTTGTCCAGGCCCCGCAGCGGAGACTCAAACTGCTGTTCGTTGGATTTGGGTTCGGTTGGAAACACGTCGATGGCGGCGCCCAGCACGTGGCCCCGGTCTAGCGCGGCGCGCAGCGCGTCGATGTCCACGACGTTGCCCCGGGAGGCGTTGAGCAGCCAGCTGCCGGGCCGCATGGCGGCGATGGCCGCTTCGTCCATCAGGTTTTCCGTCAGCGGCGTCTGGGGAACGTGCAGTGAAACCACGTCCGCCTGGCCCACCGCCTCGTGGAGGGAGTTGGCCATGGCCGCGTTGCCCAGGGGCAGCTTGGTTTCGATATCGTGGAAAACCACCTGCATCCCGAGGCCCTCAGCGAGCACGCCCAGCTGGGTGCCGATGTGACCGTAGCCGATGATGGCCAGGGTTTTGCCCCGCACCTCGTGGGAATTCTGCGCGCTTTTCAGCCATTCCCCCCGATGGGCCGCCGCGTTGCGCTGGGGAATACCCCGCACCAGCATGATCATCTCCGCCAGCACCAGCTCGGCGACACTGCGGGTGTTGGAAAACGGCGCATTAAACACGGGGATGCCCAGGCCACAGGCCGCGTCCAGGTCCACCTGATTGGTGCCGATGCAAAAACAACCCACCGCATTCAGCCGGGGCGCCGCCGCCAGCACCTCGGCGGTGAGCTGGGTGCGGGAGCGAATACCCAGAAAATGCACTCGGCTCAGGGCCTTGGTCAGGTCGTCCCCGGTGAGGGAATGGTCCAGGGCCTCAACCCGGGAGTAGCCCGCTTTGTCCATCAGCTCCCGGGCGCGGGGATGGATGCCTTCAAGGAGCAGTATGCGAATGCGGTTTTTGGCCAGCGATAAAGAACTCAACGTTGATTCCAGGTCCGTTTGCAGGGTCAGACAAGCCGCTATGGTACGGGTTGCCGCGGTTGATTAACATGCGCCTTCGCCCTTTGGAAACGCACCCGTGTCCACGCCTCTGTTACCCGACTTAAATGAACTGAAATCACATCTGCCGGACCTGAAACTGGCCGCTGACGAGGAAACGCTGACCCACTACGGCCGGGATTGGACCCGCTTCGCCGAACCAGCTCCCAGCGGGGTGGTTTTTCCCGCGGACACGGCGGAGGTGGTGGCGCTGGTAAAGATGGCCGCAGAGCGAGGCTGGGCGCTGGTGCCCTCCGGCGGACGCACGGGTTTGAGCGGCGGCGCGGTGGCGGCGCGCGGTGAGCTGGTGGTGTCGCTGGATCGGATGAATCGGATCGGTGAGCTGGACCCGGTGGACCGGCTGGTGCCGGTGGGCGCCGGCTTAGTGACCGAGGCGCTGCAGAACTTTGCCCGGGAGCAGGGGCTGCTCTACCCGGTGGATTTTGCCTCAAAAGGCTCCAGCCAGATCGGAGGCAACATCGCCACCAACGCTGGCGGCGTCAAGGTGCTGCGCTACGGCAACACCCGTCAGTGGGTGGCGGGGCTGACCGTGGTGACCGGTACCGGCGAGGTGCTTGAGCTCAACCGCGGGCTGGTGAAAAACGCCACCGGTGTTGATTTGCGGCACCTGATGGTGGGCAGCGAGGGGGTGCTCGGCATCATTACTGAAGCCCTGATTCAGCTGGCGGAGCCGCCGCCGGCGCAGGCGGTGATGGTGCTCGGGGTACCGGACATGCCGACGGTGATGCGGCTGTTTGATCAGGCGCGGCACTCGCTGGAGCTGTCGGCTTTTGAGTTCTTCTCCGACCTCGCGCTCAATCACGTACTCAGTCACGGGGGCAGTGCGCCGATGGAAACCCGCAGCCCGTTTTATGCCCTGCTGGAATTTGACTGCGAGGGTGATGACGGGGAGGCCCAGGCGCTGACGCTATTTGAGCAGGCGCTGGAGGCGGGACTGTGCACCGACGGCGTGCTGTCCCAGAGTGACAGCCAGGCCCAGGCTCTGTGGGGACTGCGGGAGAACATCTCGGAGCGTATCGCGCCCCATACGCCTTACAAAAATGACATCTCAGTGCGCATCTCGCGCGTGCCGGAGCTGCTGAGCCGTCTCGATGAGGTGGTGAATCAGCGCTATCCCGATTTTGAGGTGGTGTGGTACGGCCACATCGGCGACGGCAACCTGCACCTGAATATCCTCAAGCCTGCGGAGCTCGCGGTGGACGAGTTTCAGGCCGCCTGTGAGGCGGTGAATGGCGATGTGTTTGCCATCGTGGAAGATCTCGGCGGCAGCGTGAGCGCCGAACACGGCGTCGGACTGCTGAAACAGCCCTACCTGCATCATTCCCGCAGCGCGGCGGAGATCGAGCTGCTGCGGGGGTTGAAAGCGCTGTTTGATCCTCACGGCATCCTCAATCCCGGGAAGATGCTTTAGGGAGGCAGACCCCCGGGGGGGGACGGGTCAGACCCCAAGCGGGTCTCGTATCTTGAGCCAAGTTGTCGTATCAAAGGGATTGATACGACGACGGACCAGGTGATCTCGACGGGTCTGAAGGCTTCGAGCTTGTGGGTCAGATAGGGACCCTGGTCATTTTTGTA
>JBCCVP010000103.1:0-17959 GCA_039195135.1 Pseudomonadota bacterium
CCTTGCCGGCAACGGTGAAACCGTTGGATCCGACGAGACCGGTGACATCCAAGCTGGCGTCGGCGGTCTCCTCGGAACCGAAGACCACGTAGACCTCTCCCCGGCTGCTACCACCGCCGTCTGCGACATAGGACTGCCTTGCTTGCCAGTTACCCTTGTTAATGCGTCCGGAAAGAAAAAGCGCACATGAACGCCGAACCGGGTGCTAGAGAGCGGGCCATGCCACCAGCCACGCCAGGGCGTCTTGCCGGCGCTAGCGGAAACGTTTTCCGCGGTAGAAAACCTCGACGAGGTTGCGAGTTTGCCGAATGTCGTTCAGGGGGTTTGCGCCCAGGAGCAGCAGGTCCGCGTCGAAGCCGGGGGCGATGGCGCCCAGGGATTGCTCCAGCCCAAAGAACCGGGCCGGTTCCAAGGTGGCGCTGGCGATCGCCTGAAGAGGTGTCAATCCGGCCCGAACCAAAAACTCCAGCTCCCGATGGAGACTGTAGCCGGGCACGCTGAAGGCGATCGGCGTGTCCGTCCCGGCAGCAAAAGGCACGCCAGCGGCAAACATCTCGCCGGTGAGCTTCAGGCTCCAGCGGGCCCGGGTCAGGTCCCGCTGGGGCGGGTCGGCGAGAATTCGCTGGCGATACTCGTTCCATTCTCGGCTAACCGACTCCGGCAGCACCGCCAGGGCATCGGTCCACGCCGCATCGCCATAGGGCGGCGCAATGCCGTAGGCGTTTAGCCGCAGCGTGGGGACCTGCAGGGTAGTCGTCAGCGCCTGGATCGTTTCGTCGCACCGCTTGCGATCGAACGCCCGGATAGCCGCGTCAATCTGCTCCGCCCGCACCGCCCCCCGAAGGGCAAATCCGCTCAGGCTCCCGGGATTGGAACGGACCCGTTTTTTCCGCTCCGCAAGCAGGGCTGGTGCGTTGCCGGCGCAGTCAAGTTCAATGTTTCTCAGGTGTTGCATGGCGTCCACCTGCGCGCCGGCTTCCCGGGCTAGCATCAGCAGCGGCACGTGGGAATCGATCGGCAGCTGGTGCCGGCGCGCCGCTGCGACCAGCGCGGCAAATACTCCCGGGCTGACCAGCTCATAGATCTTGATGAAGTCCACGCCGCGGGACTTTAAATGCGCAACGGTGGCGTCGGCCGTTGCCGCGTCCGGCACCGCCACGCCGAGTGGCTTTTGCTCAACACCCTCGTAGATGACAAGCGGCCCATCCAGCAGCGGGCCGGCAAAAAACACCCGCGGCGCGGCCGCGTCGGAAGCGCGCAGCGAACGCACCAGTGGCTCCAGCCGGCTAAGCTGTCCGCCGGTGTCGCGGACGCTGGTAACGCCCCAGCGCAGGAAAAGACCGGGCATGGCGGAAGTCAGCCGCTCGTCGTAGGTCAAATGCACGTGAAAATCCCAGAGCCCAGGAATCACATAACGACCCCGGCCATCGATCGTCTCCCGAACCGGCGGCAGGCGTTGCTCGGGCCCCAGGACAGCAACGATGCGTTCCCCGTCCAGCACCACCGATTGATGATCGCGTTGCCCGTAGATCGCGTCGATGACGGTAACGTCAACAATGGCCATGGCCGCGGGCCGGCCCGCGCAGCCGGCGAGCAGCAGGGCTACAGAAACTGCCAGGAGGCGAACCCCGGACAGATCAGGCATCGGGATAATGATCGATAAACGTCTGCGCGATGGTTGAGACGTCGCCGTCCAGCACGTCGCGGGTAATTTCCAGGCGCTCCACCAGGTGAGCGCCGGGGATGAGCTCCGCCGTCCGGCGGGTGGTTTCCAGCAGGCTGGACTGGGTGGCAACAATCAGCGTTGGCCGCGAGACCGCCGCCAGCCGGGTTTCCACGTCGTAGCTGAAGGCCGCATGAAACGCCGCGTTCATGCCGCGGGCGGCTCTCGCCTGCTCCACAAACAGCTCAAAACCGCGGTCCAGGCCGATTCGCTCCGCTTTACCGGCCACGTTGAATTCCCAGGCCGCCTGCAGGCTGCTCAGTTCGTCCTCAAGCTCAAACGGCGCACCCATTTTGGCCAGATAAGCCCGGCGGGTTTCCGCATCAAAAGCGGGCGAATCGATGAGCGTCAGGCTGCGCACGTGCTCGCTTGCCAACAAGGACATTTCGGCGGCAACGAGGCATCCGGTGTGAAAGCCGAGCAGATCCACCGGCCCCTCGCAGCGGTCGTTCACCACCTCCAGCATGGCATCGGCAAACTCGCCAATCGAGGGCTGGTAACCGCAGGAATCGCTCCCCCCGTAGCCCGGATAGTCCGGCGCCAGCACCCGCCGGCCCGCATTAAGCTCCGGAGCCAGCCGGGCAAAGGCCAGGCCGCTGTAGGGCGACGGATGCAGGCACACCAGGGCAGAAAAACGCTCCGGTCCCTCACTGCCCGCCTCATGCCAGTGCAGCTGGCCGCGGGTTCCTTCGGTGTAGCCGCGTTTCAACGCTCGAAGATCTCGTAGGGAAAGCCGCAGGGGTCCTCCACCTGCATCACCCGACGGGCGGGAATAAACGGGCTTGGACCCTCGCTGGGCTCCTGCAGGATGCGGGCACCAAAGGCCTGAGCTTTTTGATAGACGGCATCCAGGTCCGTTGTTTCAAACGACCACATAACAATGCCACGGTGCGGAGATCTTGAGGCTGCCGCTTCCGGCAGGTTGGCGTCCCGGTGATCCATCATCACGAGGTAGCCGCTGCTGGAGCCCGGCGCAAACGCCTGGATGAACCGCTCGTCCATGCCGGCCGGCAGCAAAAGCGCGGAGTTTTCGCCGATCGGCAGCTCCATATCGCGGCGTTTTTCAAACCCGAGAACCTCATCCAGGAACGCGCCCGCCGCGTCGGCGTCGCTTACACAGCGCGCCGAGTAGGCCGGCCCCCCGATGCCCCGGCCTGCGGCCATCGGCCCGACGGGAACAAAAATGTCGGGCCGCATCACGCCGAGCAGAAAGACGTTTTCCGGCGCCAGGTAGAGCACCTCGGCGGAGATGTAGGTCTGGCCTTCCGGGCTGGTGAACTCCAGCTCCTTAACGCCGACGGTGGACTGAAAACCCAGGTTTTCCATCCGCTCCGCGTGGGTCGGCAGATCGGTAATGGGAAACCCCACCGTTGCTCCTCCGAGGTGCAGGCCCATATATTCGGATCGAACCACCGGCTGATCTTCCCCAACGCCGACGACGCGCACCTGTATATTGGCGGCTTCCCCGCTGGCGGTGTACGCCCGAACCCGCCAGTTCGGGATCTCGGCCAATGACAGCCGGGTTCGCGCCCCCTGATCGTCTGGGTGCTCATTGGTAAGCGCGTCCGACTCACCCAGCTCAAAACCTTCAACAAATGCACGGCCGACCTCGTCCGGCGCCGCCGTCACGTACGTCACCGTGTGGAGCGGACCCACCAGGCCATCTTCCGGCCGACTGGTTGGAACGAAAATATCCTGCATGATCTATCCTAAGGCTGAGAGGGTTTCAAAAGCCGCGCGTTCGCCGGATTCCATGGCACCTTCCATTCCCCGGTTCATTACCGCCGTGTGCTCTCCGGCAAAGTGCAGATGATGCCACGGTTTAGCCATGTTGCCTGCCAGGCGGGTGATCTGACCCGGTTTCCAGTACGCATAGGCACCACCGTAGAACGGTGATCGATTCCAGGACCAGGTTTTTACCAGCCTGAGCGCACCGCGCGTCGCAGGGCGCAGGCGATGAAGATCGTTCAGAATGCGCTGCCCTGCCTGCTCCGGCGGGAGACGATCCAGGTACTTCGCCATTTCGCCGTTGACGAAGGACAGGCAGGAGGTGATTTCGTCCGGCGAGGTTAGGCTGTTTTTCAGCGCCATAAAGCGGCCCGGGGTCTGGTCCGTCCACATGCTGGGCGGCAAGCCGTCGTCTTCCCAGTATTTCCGCGTAGGAACGAAGTGAGCCTGGAACACCGGCGTGTAGCCGAGACTGCTCACCGCTTCTGCCTGGATACCTTCCAGATAGGGCTCAATGGCCACGTGCCGCAGGGCGCTGAACGGCAGCGTGCAGATGCATCGCTTGGCCCGGAAAGTTTCGCCGGTGCTCGTGGTTACCGCGACGCCCTGCGCGGACGAACGGATCGCGCGCGCCGCCTGCCCAAACCGGATCTCTGTCTTCAATCCCCGAGCCATCGCCTCAGGTATGCGCTGGTTACCCCCGCGCCCCGCCAGTGCGCCGCCGCTGGCATTAGCATAAAGCGTTCGCACCAGATTGGCGGACTGAAAGCCCATCAGCGCGGACAGGTCGTGAGCGCTGGTGCCGTAGCTCATGTTGGTACCGGCCGCCAGCTTGATGGCCTGCGGCGCCACGCCGCGGGCGATCAGAAAATCGTGCACCGACACGTCGTGTTTGCCGTGGCTCCCATTTTGCCAGGCCGCCAGATCACCCTTGGGGAGTGGATTCTCATCACCGCCGTAAAGCAGAAACTGATAAAGATGCAGCGGTATGGCCCGCTGTTCCGGGTCACGAAACGGATTGGCGGCGTGGTCCGCCCAGTCAGCGGGCAGGATGGCCTCGTTTCGCACGTGATAGAAATACTCACCCACCCGGCCCTCCGTGCGCGGGCGGGACTTGTCGAGCGCCACGCCGTAGCGACGGGCAGCATCGATCAGCCGCGCATACTGGGAGCCGATGCCGCTGCCGCCAAGCTCCGGCGCACCGGGAACTTCCGCCTCCTGCGCCGTCATCACCCGTCCACCGACGCGTTGGGTCGCTTCAAGCAGGCCCACCCGGGCACCGGCCTGTTCCATGATGTAGGCAGCGTTCAGGCCGGATAGACCCGCGCCCAGAATCAGGACATCGAAGGACGAAGGCTGGGCCAGCGTATGGCCAGGCGCCAGCGTCAGGATTCCCGCGCTGCCGACCCCTTGCAGGAAACGACGGCGGGTTGTGGCGATGGATTTGCCAGACTGATAGGACATATTGATGCACAAATATGTGAATTCTGAGTATATATATGTACCATAAATTGGCCCGCCCGGGATCAGGATACGCCCATGAGCATTCGGATTTTGATTTTTGGTTTTGCCGCCCTGATGGCCTGCACCGGCGTCCGCGCCCAGTGCGCGCCGCCGATCGCGGCCAAATGTTTACTTGCCAGTCTTGAAGCGTCTCTTCAGGAGCTCGAGCAGCCCGAACAGTGGGTTGCCGGCGCGACCGAGGCGGCGCAGGCGGCGGCGGCGCTGGCGAAGCGAGACCTGGCCCTGACTTTGTTGGGCCAGGCCGTAGGTCGTCAGCAGGCGCTCGACCCGCCGGCCGCGGCAAAATCGCTGAGCAGCATCGCTCAAACCAGCGCAGAACTTGGATTTGCCGGCCTCGCAAGCGCCGCGGCAGAAACGGGTTTCAGCAGGGCACACCAGGTGGTGGACGAAGCGCTCCGAACGGATCTCCTTAGCCGGCTGCTGGTGGCGATCGCGCGCAATGGCCAGCCGGAGCTGGCTGCAACCGGCGCCTTCGGGCTGGCGGAAACCAGCCCGAACCAGGCCTCCTACAAGGCCCGCACGCTGCGGGCGATCGCCGTGCAAAGCGACGCGCAAACGGCCGATCGGTTGCTGGATAGAATTACCATGGGGCTGACCTACTACCAGGCGGTAGCCTATGCAGACGTGGCGCGAAACCGCTTGTCAGACCCAGCGGCGGTCGATCGACTGCTTACCGAAGCCGTGCGTATCGCGCGATCCCAAACGGACGGCTACTTTGTGGCGGGAGCCTTGCGGGAAGCAGCAGCGGGCTACCACGCGGCCGGTCGCGTGGACATGGCCCAGGAACTGTTTGCAGAGGCGTCCAAGGCTGCGCGGGAGGCAAAGACGCCGCAGCATCAGGCCCGGGCATTAAGCCGTATTGCCACGGAGCTTGCAGACCTTCAGCTCTATGAACAGGCCCGGAGGCTGCTGCCGGATGCCCTGACCATTGCCGGGCAGGAAACGGACGAATTGCTGCGGCACTGGACCCACTATGAGATCGCCGGCGCGGCGGCTTTTGCCGGTGCTAGGGCGCAGGCGATGGCGATACTCGATCAGATTCCGCAGGACGCGGCGTTCAGTGGCAGTGCTCTCAAAGACTCCGCCGGCCGCGACGTGGCCTGGGGCCTGGCACGGCATGGGCATTGGGATGAGGCCGTTGCGCTGGCCCTTTCCATCGCGGCCCCGCTGCCGCGGGCTCAGGCGCTGGCCCGACTGATCCGCCTAAAGGTTGATGCCGAGATGCCGGCGTTCTCCCGCTATCTCTGACCTGCCGCGGGCCCGGGAACAGCGGGCTTAGGCGTCCGGCATCTCGACCAGCATCACCTCGACGTCGGCCTGGCCTTCCCGCAGCTTCTTCACCTGCGCGTACTCTTCGGAGTCCCAGAAGGCCCGCGCCGCCGCTTTGTCCGGCCAGCGGGAAATAGCCATGGAGGTGTAGCCCTCGAGCGCGCCTTCCAACAGCTCGGCGCCAGGCGCCAGCACGATGTACTCGCCACCAAACTTTTTCACCAGAGCGGCCGCCGCCTGCCCGTAGCCCGACCGGAATGCATCGCGATCGTGGATTTTCGCCGCTATGACCATGTACGCAGGCATGTCTTCTCCTTGGGTATCAAGTTTCAGGCAAGTAGCCCGTTAAGCGCGTCCGCCACCTGCCGGGACTGGGCCTGTAAAAAACCGTGGCCCCAGTCCGGCCGATCTATGAGCCTACCATTTTGAAGATACGGCAAAGTTCTTGGCGTCATCTCGTAAAGGTCGTCTTTGGGGTTGAGCAGCACAATCTCGTGCGGCAGCGCTGCCACGTCGTCCGGGAACCGCCGATTGTATTCAAATACGGCGCTGGAGCCCCAGAGGTAAGCGCTCCCCCAGCGCACAATCTCCGCAAAGGCAAGCGCCATCATTTCCTGCGTCATGCCCGGCCCGCGATTCTCCGCCACCATGGACCAGATTCGCGCGAAACGGGTGCCCTCATCGTCCAGCGGTACGGGACTCATCGTTTGTTTGAGCTGTCCAATCTCGCGATCCGACAGCACGGCCGCGGAAGACAGGATCAGGCGGCCCACAGCCTGCGGACGCTGCCGGGTTGCGGCCACCGCAAGCTTGGCGCCAGCGTGAACCCCGAACAGGTGTACCTTTCCAGCCGCCTTCAGCAGATCCAGTTCGTCGACCACCTGCCATACCGATTCCGCGTAGGCTTCGGCATCGATCTCGTGCGGCGGTGGATCGGACTCGCCGTAGCCGGGAAAATCCGGCGCCACCACCGTTCGCCGCTCGCTGATGAGATGCAGCAGGTTGCTGAAGTTGCGTCCGGACTGAGGAAACATGTGGAGGCAAAGCAGGGGCTCGCGATCCGCCAACTCGGGCTGCGCGATTCGCACATGAATCTGACCAAACCGACCGTTTACAAACGCACGCTGTGCGGCAGCCATCGTCGCCACTCATACTGGTATGTATACGAGTCTCACACATATGCGCATGGTCAAGCAACCATGCTGCGCTGACAGCGAGGCCTGGGTCAGCGCTTTTTCAATCGGAACCAGGTCTTGACGCCATACTGGCGCGACAGCTTGCGCAGCGACTCATGGTGAGCTGTCGCCGACGCGACAATCCGCTCGCTTGGCCCGACCACACCCAGCACCAGGACATCGTTGGCCACCGTGCCGTGGATCGGTAGACATACCGCACCAATCCCCTTGATAAAGAGGTCGATCTGCATAGCAGTGCCGTGCGCCTCCAGTTCAGATCGGATCTTTTTCAACACCTTTGCCGGCGGCGGCGCCGCCTCTTCGGCCTCGAGGTAACGATCGAGCGTTTGCCGGTCAAAGGACGCCATGGCACAAAGGCCCGTCAACGTGCCGGCGAGAGGCATCAGGGTACCCACCTGTACGCTTACCCCCACCGCATGCTTGCACTCCAGCCCGTGGATGATTTTCATCCGACTGCCGATCATCCGGCTGAGGTTGATGGTCTCCTGAGTCTCTTCGTTAAGGGCCCCCATAAACTCCAGCAGCTGCGTTTCCCGATCGAGATACTCCCGCACCCAGTCCAGCCGGCGCACGAGCGTCTGCGAGGGTGTGTAGGTCCAGTCATCCGGACTGAAATCGGCATATCCGAGCTCGTGCATGCTCTTTAGGAGCGCATGGGCACTTGTGAGCGGATACTTGAGCCGGCGAGCGATGTCCTTGGCGGCCAGGGGCGCCTGCTCCTCGTCAAAAAGCTCAAGGATTTCGAACACGCGGCGCACTGATTTGATCGTTTTTTCGGACAAACGCGGGGCTCCCAGGTTTCTCTTAATCATACCCGGATCGGCATCCGTGCATGAATTTCATGCGCTAAAGGGAATGCGGTTGGCCAAATTACATACACATATGTAGACTTGACAAGCACGTTTGTGAATGCGGGAATGGGAACCTGGACCACCGGCTCGGGCTGGATCCGGGGGTTTTGCTTTCAACGACGAGGTACCCGGTATGAAGATTGCGCACGTCATGGGTCCGGCTTTGCTGGCTACGCTGATCAGTTCTGGTCTGGAGGAGGCCAGGGCCCAGGAAGGCTCCGAAGCGGACGAATCCATCGATCTAATTGTTGTGACGGCTCGCAAACGCGAGGAGACGATCACCGATATCCCGATTTCGATCACCGCGTTCAGCGCGGCGGACATCGAAGCGATCGGGCTGCAGAACATCACCGACCTGCCGGCGGTGACCCCAGGTTTTGTGTACGAAAAATTTGCCGGCATTCCCGGCCGCTTTGACAACAGTCCCCGCTTCCGGGGCATCTCCGTCAACTCGCTGGCCCCCAGCCGGCAGACCGCGTCGGTGTTTATCGACGGTATTTTTGTGTCCAACGGCATCCAGGGCATCGGCCTGGAGGATGTGGAACGCATTGAGGTGATCAAGGGTCCGCAGTCGGCTTATTTTGGGCGTCTGACATTTGGCGGCGCGGTGAACTACGTCACCAAGACCCCCGGCGATGAATTCACTGGTCGCATCTCCGGCATGGTGGCGGAACGCAGCGACTACCAGGTGCAAGCCAGCGTGGAGGGCCCTCTTGCCGACTGGGTCAGCGGGCGGCTCAGCGTGTCCTACCGGGATGACGGTGGCCACTTTCGCTCCAGCGACGGCGGTGAACTGGGCGCTGAGGAGACCTCAGCGATCGGTGGCACGCTGTTTTTCACCCCGTCCGATAATCTGGACATTAAGGTCCGCGGCTACTACTACGAAAACGACGACGGCCCGCCGGCCTACAGCTTTTCCGGCCTGGACGACCACAACTGTGGACCGTTTGGCGGCACCGATACCATTATCTGCGGCGATGCACAGCTGACGCCGCTTGAGTTCAACACGATTCTTCCGGAAGGCCTGCGGAACGCGCTGATCGCGCTGCCGTCGGTCAACGGGTCGAACCTGCTGGTCAGCGGAATGGAGCGGGAGTCCACCCGCCTGAGCGTGCAGTTCAACTACGATTTTCCCGGGACCAATCTCACCCTCAGCGGCCTATTCGGATCCAACCGGGAAGAGACCCGGCTGGTGCGGGATGCCGATGACTCCATCGATGAAGCCTTCTACTCCTTTGCGAACCGGGACTTTGAAGACGACAGCCAGGAAATACGCCTGTCCGGATCCGCGCTGGATGACCGTCTGAACTGGTCCATCGGCGCCAACCATTTTGAGCAGGATTTTTTGAACAACGGGACTTTTATTGTCCCCGCCCTGGGCTTTTTTGATTTTGGCGCTGAACCGGCGCTGGAGTCGATCGAAACTACGGGTATTTTCGGCAGCCTTATCTATGACATTACCGACAACGTGACGCTTACGCTCGAGGGGCGCCAGCAGAAGGACGAGGTCAACGACGACGGCGATGTGACCGACGGCGTCCCCGGCACCCAGATTGAGTTCGACAACTTCCTGCCGCGGGCCATCGCCGAGTGGCAGGTAAACGATGAAGCGTTGCTGTACGCGAGCTTTTCCGAAGGAAATCTCCCCGGCGGCTTTAACGCGGAAGTTGCCGGCCTGAGTGACTCCCAGCTGGCAGAGCTGCGCTCGCTGCAGCCTGGTGCATCACCCAACTTCGACGAAGAAAAGCTGGAAAATCTGGAGTTTGGCTGGAAGCAGACCTGGAACGGCGGCACTGGCGTAACCCAGCTTGCGATTTTCAGCATGGACCGAACCAACCAGACCTTCCGGCGAGCCGACATCATTGCCGATCCGAACGCCACCAACGGCATCCAGCAGGTTGACTACTTCATCAACGCTGGTAAGTCGGAGGTTAAGGGCCTGGAGTTTGAAGGTGACTACGCGCTGACTGAAAATTTTTCCGTGGGTGCCACGCTCGCCTACATCGATTCGGAATTCAAAATATTTGACTCTGGGTTTCACAACGAAGTGTACGGCACACCCGACGCGTCGGGCCGCCGGGCAGAGCGTTTTCCCGAGTGGAGCGGCTCCCTGTCGGCCACCTTCAACGGTGAGCTGTCCAACGCGATGGACTGGTTTGCTCGCGGCGATTTTTTCTACCAGGGCGAACGCTTTGCCGACGAAATCAACCTGACCCGGGCCACCGCCGGCTACCAGATCAATCTGCGGGCCGGCATCCAGACCGAGCGCTATCGCATTGAAGCGTTTGTTACCAACCTCACGGATGACGACACGCCAACGGCGATCAACCGGTTCCGGGATCTGTCGAATGACACGGCCCTGTTTGACTTCAGCACCTTCGGGTATCAGCTGGGGTTGCGGGATCGGCGCCAGGTTGGCCTTCGGGCAACCTACAACTTCTGACGGTTGGCCACCGCAACACCGAGACGAGCCGCCGGGGACCCACCCCGGCGGCGCAGCCCAGGCCGGGAACAGTTGCCGGCGCAGGCCACGTTTGACGCGCTTGACTTGGGCGCGGTCAGCAGCTCTCGCTCCGAGCCGCTCTACCACCAGATCTACCAGATCATCCGCTCAAAAATCCTGTCGCATATGGCGCTGCCCGGCGAACAAATCCCAGGCGAACGCCCACTAGGCTCGGTATTCGGCGTATCCACAATCACTGCCCGCAAGGCGCTTGAGCTGCTAGCCGAGGAAGGCCTGATCAAGCGTCAGCGCGGTCGCGGGAACGTGATCTTAGACTTTGAGGAGCGCGCCTCAGGCGCTGAAGGCACCGTCCTGGAACTGGATGAGCTTTCCAGCAAAACCCGCCTCACGCTGTCGCGGGTTGACGTCAATGAGCTAAGGCGGCCACCACCATCCATTGCGACGCTGCTGGGCCTGGGACCGGATAGTCAAATCAACTTTGTGGCCGGCGCCAGCCGCCAGATCGGCACGTACTGCGAAAGCTGGAATATGCGAGCCCGGGAGGTTAGCGGCGTGGCAGCGCCGCTGGGCTGGGAACTGGCGGCCGATAGCCCGCTACCAATCCGTCAGGTAAGGCAGGTGGTTACGGCCACCCGGGTGTCTATTCGAGCTATGGAAACTCTAGGCCTCAGCCCTGGAGACCCGGTGCTGCGCATCGCCCGGCAGCTACTGTGTGATGACGTGACCATCGCCTATATGTGCCTTGAGAATCATCCAGGCTGTCGTGGCATTCAAACCGCGGCGGTCACCAGCCCCCGGTAAGCGCCCCAACCGGGTGATCATTCGACCGGGGTTTCGGCCCTCAAATATTCGATGACCGCCGCCCGGTCCGCGTCCGCGGAGATACCGGCAAACGCCATAATGGTGCCCGGCACCTTACTGTAGGGTGTTTTCAGAAACTCATCCAGCTGCGCGCCATCCCAGGTAATGCCAGCGTTCTGCATCGCCTCGGAATAGGTGAAACCGTCCTGGCTGGCGGCCGGCCGGCCAAACAGGCCGCTGAGGTTGGGTCCGACCCGGTGACCCTCTTCCGGCTTAAGCCCATGACAGGCCCGGCATTGAAGAAACAGGATTTTGCCCCGCGCCGCCACCTTGGGGTCGGTCGGCGCAGTATTCGTTTCAGGTGCCTCAGAGGCCGCTACGCAGGCGGCCAGCGCGAGACTGCCGATCAGTCCACACGCCCGAAGGGGGATCATTAGGCTCATGTCAGGAAACTCCACCGCATTAGGCAAATTCTATCACACATATGTGATTGATATATGCGCATTTGTGTTTGTGGTACGCTGCGAGTTTCCGGCCCGAAGCCCAGCGAGACCCCCAATATGAAAGCACTGCGTAGCGTGGCTCTAATTCTTGCCCTGATCGCCACTGCCTGCACCGGCACGTCCAGAAAGCAGGCCGAAGGCGGCGCCGAAATGCTCGACCAGGTGATGGCCTGGTGGCCCGGCGACTACCATAACGATCGCCAGCTGGATCAGCTTCGAGCGGCGGGCAAACCGATCTGGAAAGCCGACGGCAGCGGAAAACCCGGACATATTGCCGTCACCTCTCACTACCGGCGGGTCAATCTGCCCGAGTTTGGTGATCAGGTTCTCTACGTGGAAGAAACCAAACACGGCGATCCCAGCGCCATTTTTCGCCAGCGTATCTATACCCTCACGAGGGATGTCGACAGTGACGTGGTCACGGTCAAGCTCTGGTATTTCAAAGATAAAACCCGGTACCTCGGTGCCTGGCGGGATGCGGGCATTCTGGCCGAGCTGACGCCGGATCAAATGTCACCTCTGCCGGAAAACTGCGACCTGACCATCCGGCGTCAGGAGGCCAGATATCACATGTCCATGCCGCCCAAGCAGTGCGTCTTCGGCGAACGCTATTTTGACTACCAGGTGCTGCTGGGGCCCGACTCGTTCTGGTTTCGAGACCGTATCGTCAACGCGGCGACCGACGAGGTGATGGAAGCAGCCGGGAATTTCACCTATCACGAACTCGACCAGGTCGCTCCATGACCAGCCGGGCCGCCGGGCTGATGATCGGCTGGCTGCTCAGCCTGCCGATCGTCGCCCAGACCTTTACTGACTGCGACGATTGCCCCGAGATGGTGATGGTGCCTTCCGGCCAAGCACAGCTGGGGGCAGAGCCGTTTGAGGTCAACGTTAAGCGGGGTGACCTGCCGCTGCGAACCGTCACCATCTCCTACCGCCTGGCGGTGGCGAAAACCGAGACGACCCAGGCGCAGTACCGGGCCTTCATGGAATCATCGGGTCACCAGATGAGCGATCAGGGCTGCAATACCTGGAACGTTAATCGGATTATGGGCTACGTCCGCGCCCATAGCTGGGAAAACCCGGGCTATCCACAAAACGATAACCACCCGGTGGTATGCGTGAGCCACGGCGACGCGACGGCTTATGCTCAGTGGCTGGCGCAAACCACCGGCAAACCCTATCGGCTGCTTTCCTCCACGGAGTTTGAGTATGCGCTCCGGGCCGGCACCCGGGGCCCCTGGTTCTGGGGTGCCGATAACGCTGCGGCCTGCACCTTTGCCAACGTTGGAGACAGCAACTTCCGGCGCCGGTTCGACTATGGTCCCGTCTTCAATTGCGATGACGGCTATCTGCAGACAGCGCCGGTTGCCAGCTTCGAGGCCAATCCCTGGGGTCTGCACGACATGCTCGGCAACGCGTGGGAGTGGACCGACGACTGCGTGCACTCGGAAAGCCGGGAGATCCCGCTCGACGGCCGGGCATGGCTCGCCGAAGACGGGGGCGACTGTTCCCGACGCACGCCCCGGGGCGGCAGCTGGGTTTCCGGCACCGACTGGGTCCGGGCCGCCGCCCAGGCTGCCGACGGCGCCACCTATCACAGCCAGATCCTCGGCTTCCGCGTCGGCCTAACGCTGGAGGAGTAAGGGGTCGGGGTTGCCGCCGGGGCGGAACTTGCCGCGGGGCGGAGCTTGCCGCCGGGCGGAGCTTGCCGCGAGGCGGAGCTTGCCGCCGGGTCAGACCCGGTGTGTTTCGCCGGGTTTTTTCTTCCTAGAAGTGCGGTTCCAGCTCGGTGAGGCTCTCCCGAAACGAGTACCCTTCGAGATGGCAATGGGCACCGATGCCCTGAGTATTGAAACCAAAACGCCGGGAATCAGCATCGTTGACGGTGTACACCATCGACCGCGCAGCGCCGGTTTCCCGGAAAGAGAAATAGAGAAAATCCGGCCGCTCTTCGTAGTACGGGTATTCTTTGTTCCGCAGCAGCGCAGTGAAACGCTGGCCGTCGCTCTCGCGGGTCACTTCAACCTGGCCGCCCTGATTCAGCAGCCTGAGCCCGGCAGCCGTTTGGCTCACCCGGCCGTCTTCACCGCGGAACGTAAAATCGCACAGATAACTCCGCGCCCGCCGCAGCTGCGTGTAGCTGCCGGGTTGGTTGCCGGCCTTGTGGCGATCATCGGCCACAAAATAGGAACCGTCTTCCCGCCAGTATTTGTTGGCGGACAGCACCATGTTGTGGACGGAATAGCGGCGCTCATCTCCCTCCCCAAACTGGCAGGTTTTCTCCGTCATCTGCCCCTCGTAGTGGTCGGCAACCCGTCGCCAGCGTACCGTGCAGTCGCTTGTGGGATCGATGTCTTTCATAAACTGCACGCCGTCCGGCGTCAGACCGGCGAGCTTCTCCGGCGCAAGGTGGGCACCCCGGGCTGCCGCGGCGTCCCGCAGAAATCCCTGCCGCATGCGGATCACACCCTCCGTCGGCAGCGCGTCGAAGATCACCAGGCGCTGGCGGAAAACCGACGCCGGGTCGTTGTCCCGGTATTCCTCTACGTAGAACACATGGTCCCCCAGCGCCGGCAGATCAAGCCGCCGGTGGGCCGTGTGGATGCGAAGGTGGCGATCCGTTTCCGACGTGGCGGAGCGCGGGTCGTTTTCAAACCAGACCTGCTCTTCGTTATCAAACTCGCCGGCAAACCACTGCGTCAGGATTTTGAGGTCCCGGGCAACGGGATTGGCCGCGTCATCGGCCACGACGCCCCCGGCCCAGGCCAGCGCGAGCAGCAGCAGGCCGCCCCGGCGTACCCAGCGGGTCATGCCACACCCAGCACTTCAAGCGCTGCTCGCTCGCCGGACTCAAAGGCCCCTTCCATACCCCGCTCCAGCAGCGCGGTATGTTCTCCACAGAAAGCGATGTTGCCGTGCGAGTCCCGCATGTGGCTGGCGTAGGCCTTCACCTGGCCCGGACGCCAGAACACCCAGTCGCCGGCCCCGTGCACATCCCGGTGACAGGACTGCACCAGAATTGGCTCCAGCGCTCCTTCAATAGCCGGACGGGCCTTGATCAACTCTTTCAGCGTGTACTGAGCCACCTGCTCGTCGGTCATGAAGTTGTACTTGTACGCCTCGTTGCCGTTGATGAAGGCGATCGCCGACGAGGGCTCCCCGTCCTCCCGGCGGCGCAGCACGGCAAACCGTTCGAAGGTCTCATCGCTCCAGATGTTGGCCGGCAGCCCGTCTTCTTTCCAGAAATGACGCTTGAGCGCAAAGTGCACCTGAATGGAAATGCCGTAGTCGATATCCGCAATCGCCGCTTCCATGCGCGCCGGCAGGCGGGGGGAGAACTTCACGCTGCGCAGCACCGGATAGGGGGCTGAGCAGATGACCTTCTTGGCCTGATAGCGGGTGCCATCGCCGCAGTGGACAACGACGTGAGAGCCCTTGTCTTCAAACGCATAGACCGTCTTGCCGGTCAGCACGCCGTTCTTAAGGCTGTTCGCCATCGCCGCCGGCAGCCGCGAGTTGCCGCCCTCCACCTGCAGTACCGGGGGCAGCTCAGGCTTGGATTCGGCGATGCGTCGATTAAACTCGCCCACCGCGTAGCGCCGCAGTTCATGCAGCGCCGACGTGTTGTCCATGTGATCGGAGTGAATCGTCACGTTCATCAGGCGGATGGTTTCTTCATTCAGGCCCACGTGACTGCGCAGGTACTCCGTCTGAGGAATATCGAACTGGTGGAATTCCGGCTTCACCCAGGCGTCGAGCGGCTGACCGCTGAGGGGGTTCTTGCGATGCGACAGCACCCAAAGGTAGCGGTTGGGCAGTAATTCGCGGTCTTCCCCGGTGAGCGGGTTCAGGGCATGCTCCGGCCATTCACTGGCCCGAATGTTCTGCCCGCGGATGCGGAAAAACCACTCCGATTCGCTGCCGAGCTGATTTGGCTCAACCAGCTTCATGCCAAAACGCCGCGCCGCGTCGATCATCCGAGCGTAGTTTTGGCCGATCAGCTCTCCGGCTGCCTCAGGTTTTCCCGGGACGTCCATCAGCGTATAGACGCGCCCCCCGATACGGCTCCGGCCCTCGAGCGTCAGCACCTTCAGGCCGCTTTCCTCCAGCAGCGTTGCCGCATGCAGCCCGCTCAGGCCCGCGCCGATCACCAGCACGTCGTACATGGACGACTGGGTGGCCCCAACGCCGGTAAAGGCCGTTGCTCCAAGCCCCAGAGACCCCACCAGCAGCTGCCGGCGTTTTTCCGAAATCTGATTCGTCATAAGACTGTACTCGCGCGGGATATATACATGTGTGTACCATATCTACTGATATGCGATTCATCAACCAGGCCATGAGAACCAAATTTGGGGCCACGACCCCCGCTATCGTACTAATCCTGACGTTGATCGGGTGTGCCGGACAGAATCCCTCCGCCGGGAGCGAAGATTTGGCCACCGCCAACCTTCCTGCCAAAGAGACTGCGCTGCAGCGGGGCCGCGCTCTGCTGTACGACGCCCCCAACCGGTTCGGCTACTCCGAGGCGGCGGAATTGCTGCGAGAGGCAGCAGCCGCGCAGCCTGACGTGCCGCAGGTGCAGCTGGATTTTGCGTACGCGCTGTCGAAGATCGGCCGGTTTGACGAACTGAAGCAGCAGGTGGGGCGGATGACCCGGCGGTCACCGACGCTCACCGACCCGCAGCGGCACTGGCTGGCGGCGCTCACCGAGCGGGCCCACGATCGCATCGGTCCGGAAATCAGCACCTGGCAGACGCTGGTGGAGGCAGCCCCGGACGACCGCTGGGCCTGGTACGAGCTGAGCTCAACGCTGGCCCGGGCCGAACGTTACGGCGAAGCGGCGGCCGCCGCTGGTCGCGCAGCGGCCCTTGAGCCGGATCCAGCCCGCTGGGAGTCGTCCTGGTTGTACTACCTGCACTCCAAGGCGCTGTTTCGCAGCGGCCAATACCGGCAGGCCGTGGCTGCGGCGGAACCGGGCAAGCGCAATGCCACCACCTGGCGATCCACGTTTTACCGCCAAGCCCTGGCCCGGATGAAAAGCGAGCCGGAAACGGCCAGCGCCCTCGTCGATGAGTACTGGCGCATCTCTCGGGAAGAGGGTCGTAACAACGACGCCTATACAGAAGCAAACGTCGCGCTTTGGTTTTACGAGTTAGGTGACTACGACCAGGCTGCCGAGCACGCTCGCAGATCCTGGTCCCGGGAGCCCACGGCGTACGCGGCCTGGGTGATCGGGTTCAGCCTGACCGAGGCGGGTCGTCCCGGGGAGGCGCAGGCGTTCCTGGACGCGGCGGCCCGGGACTTTGGCGACAACAGCTTTGTGCAGATTGCCCGGGGCTGGGCCTTGTATCGCCAGGGAAAACTGCCTGAGGCAAAACAGGCCCTGGTCTCGGCGCAGCAGCTGTCGGCACGCTGGCAGTCGCTGTTGAGCTACACCATGGATGTCGTGAACGGCGCGCTGGCTAACCCGGCGGCCGAGCCGGCACCCCCGATCCCGTGGCTCGGCTGACAATGGCCAGCGTTGCGGCTGGGCAATGGGTTGGCAGCGGCTAGAGTATGCCCCGCGGTGCCGTCTTCAGCTCCGCCATGAGGGTCCGGTCCTCATAGCGGCGGGGTGAAAGGGACCGGGCGTAGGCCGGCACGTCCCGGCCGTAGACCCAGTCGGCAACCAGCGCGCCGGCCTCACACGCCGCCATGGTGCCGAAGCCCGACAGGGCGCTGACCACAAAAGCACCGTCAACCTCCAGCGGGCCGATCAGTGGCCAGTTTTCTTCGGTCATGGAGTAGTACCCGCCATAATGCACCGCTTCCCGCGGCAGTCGCTCGGTGTACACCCCAAGGCCCGGCTGTAGCCGGCTGGCGCCGCGCAGCACCACCTCAGAAAAATGGTCGCTCAG
>JBCCVP010000104.1:0-17755 GCA_039195135.1 Pseudomonadota bacterium
CGGGCATACCGATAAGCGGCCGATCACCACCGCTCTGTTTCCTTCCAACTGGGAGTTGTCTACGGCGCGGTCCCTGGCGATCGTGAAGTACTTAACGGAGCTGGGCATCAGCCCGATGCGGTTGGCGGCTACCGGGTTTGGGCAGCATCATCCGCTTGATGATCGGGAGAATGAACTGGCTTATGCTCGGAATCGGCGGATTGAGTTGAAGCTGACTTCGCGGTGAGTTTTTTGGCTTCGGTCTGGAGCCGTCCGGGGGTGGGGCGCACCAAAATGCGGCCGTTTGACGTTCCCCATTTTGGTGCACCCCACCCCCGAACGGCTTGAGGCCTGTCGATTGCGGAGGCCTTGGCGACCCTTTCCTTTACTTGGTGGTTCATTAGGGCATGAGGAACTATCTCGAAGCCTCCCGTGCTGTGGTGTGCGGGACTGGGTTGATGCTTTTGCTGTTGGGGTGTGCGACGGGGCCTGAGTCGGGGCCGATGGCGGGCGATCGCTACGGGCTGATTCAGACGCAGGTGGGGCGCCGGGCGGAGCGGATTTTTCCCGTGCAGGTTTATCAGATCGACGGCAAGGAGGTGCGGGACGACCGGACCCTGCATCGACTGCCGCCGGGGGAACACACGCTGAAGGCCCGGGGGCTGGTGAATCGGGATCTGGTGCCCGGCGTAAGCCGCGACGCCAGCCGCGGCGGGCCGCAGGAAATCACCATCCAGGTTCAGTCCGGCTACCGCTACTTTCTCGGCCTCAAAGCCGACGGCCCGCGCCGCGCCGACTGGGAACTCATCGTCTGGAAAATCGAAGAAACCAAAGCCGGCATGGTCTCCCTGGACCAATAGCGGGTCAGACCATTACACCGGGTCAGAAAAACGCTCCGGTCAGACCAGGTCTGACCCGGAGGGGCTTAGTATGCGCATTCCTCGAATAAGTGCCGGATGTCGCCTTCCCAGTGGCTGTGAAACAGGTCGAGCTTGCGCTGCGCTGGCGTAACGCCCGATTCCACGATTTCCCGCAGCGGCGTCAGAAAGCCCGTCTCGTCATCTCCGGCAGCGTTATGCGCCGCCCTGGCGTGGAGTCCGGCGGTGGCAATCTTGAGGATCTCTTTGGCCAGCTCCTGCAGCGGCCGCCCCTGGATCTGCGCCTGCAGCCCCAGCCGCGGCACGTCGTTGCGCAGCTGCTGCCGCTCCTCCGCGGTAAAGCTTTTCACCAGATCCCACGCCGCGTTCTGCGCCGTGTCGTCATAAAGCAACCCCACCCAGAAGGCAGGAAGCGCGCACAGGCGGGACCACGGGCCGCCGTCGGCGCCGCGCATCTCGATAAACGTCTTGAGTCGGGCCTCGGGAAACACGGTGGTCATGTGGTCGCGCCAGTCGTTCACCGTGGGCAGTTCGCCGGGCAGGGCCGGAAGTTTGCCCGCAAGAAAGTCCCGGAACGACTGGCCGGCGGCGTCGATATACCCGCCGCCTCGGCTCACAAAATACATCGGCACGTCGAGCAGGTAGTCCACCCATCGCTCGTACCCCATGCCCGACTCAAACACGAACGGCAGCATGCCGGCCCGGTTGGGGTCGGTGTCGGTCCACACCTGGGACCGGTAAGACAGATAGCCGTTGGGCTGGCCTTCGGTAAACGGTGAGTTGGCGAACAGCGCGGTGGCCAGCGGCTGCAGCGCCAGCGCCAGGCGAAACTTCAGCACCATGTCCGCCTCGTCGGCAAAGTCGAGGTTGACCTGTACGGTGCAGGTACGGGTCATCATATCGATGCCCAGCGTACCTACCTGGGGCATATAGCGGCGCATGACCTTGTAGCGGCCTTTGGGCATCCAGTCGATGTCGTCCCGGGTGGCCAGCGGGTGAAAACCCATACCCAGAAAACCCGCGCCCAGCGGTTCCGCAATGGCCTTGACCGCGGTCAGGTGACGGTTCACTTCGCCGCAGGTCTGGTGAATATTGGAAAGCGGTGCGCCGGACAGCTCCAGCTGACCGCCGGGCTCGAGGGTGACCGAGCTGCCGTCTGAGTTGCTGAGCGCAATCAGGTTGCCGTCTTCCTCGATGCGCTCCCAGCCCGATTCCGCGAGACCCTCGAGCGTATGTCGGATGCCCGGTTTGCCGGCGTAGGCCAGCGGCTTCAGCGACTCAAGGCAGAAACCAAACTTCTCGTGCTCCGTCCCGATGCGCCAGGCGTCCTTAGGCTTGCCGCCGCGTTCAAGGTCGGCCACAAGCTGCTCTCGGCTGGTGATAACGGGGGATTGGTCAACCGCAGTACCCATGGGCGGCAGAGAATATCAGCAAACCGCTTACCGCGTTATGGTAAATCGGCATATCATGAGTGCTGTTGACTATGGCCGCCGCCCTCCTCAAGATCGCCAACCTCACCGTCCGGTACCCCGGAACGGCCCAGCCGGCCCTGCGTTTGCCGGACTTAACGCTGGCTCCCGGCGCCGTGCTGGCCGTCTGCGGACCCACCGGCTGCGGCAAAACCACCCTGAAAGACGCGCTGCTCGGTCTGCTGCCGGCGGGCAGTCACCGGTCCGGCGACTGCTGGCTCAACGAACAGCCGCTGCCCGCCCCGGACGAAGCCCGGGCCTGGCGGCAGATCCGCGGCCGCGCCATCACCGCGCTTGATCAGGACCCGGTCGCGGCACTCAATCCGGTGCTGCGCATCGGCCGCCAGTTTGCTCAGCTCAAATGTTCCCGCGATCGCGCCCGGGCACTGCTGACGGATCTTGAGCTCACCGACGAGCGGGACTGGCTGGCCGCCTACCCGCATGAACTGTCCGGCGGGCAGGCGCAGCGCGTGGCGCTGGCGCTCGCCCTGTCCCTAAGCCCGCAGCTGCTGCTGGTGGACGAACCCACCGCGTCGCTGGATGGAAAAAGTGCCCGGCAGGTGCTTGAGGTACTGCTGCGGGTGGCCGCGGACCGGCAGCTCGGCGTACTGCTCATCAGTCACGACCGGGAGCTGCTGGAGGCGCTTAAGCTGCCGGTATGCTGGCTGGGCGAGGCGCCGGCTTCAGATCAATTGACGCCGGCGCCAGCGCTGGCGCCGCAGCCGGTGCTCGAAGCCCGCAACCTCAAGCTGACCCACCGCCGACGGGGCGGGGACGAGGTTGCGGCGCTGGATGATGTTTGCCTGACGCTGGCGGCGGGGGAAACCCTGGCCGTGGTTGGTCCCTCGGGCAGCGGCAAATCGAGTCTGGCCCGGGTGCTGATGGGGCTGACGGCACCGGATCAGGGCCAGGTTTTGCTCGACGGCCAGGTGCTGCCGCCGACATGGACCGCCGAGCGCCGGGCGCTGCAGCTGGTGCTGCAGGATGCTCTTGGCAGCCTCAATCCCCGGCGGCGCGTTGGCGCGGTGCTGGCCCAGGCCTTGAACCAGGCACCGGCGCAACCCACGGACCACGCGGAGTCCGATGCTGTGGTTGATCTGCTGTCCCGGATGGAGCTGGACCCGGCGCTGGTCGACCGCTATCCGTCCCAGCTGTCCGGCGGACAGCGCCAGCGCGTTTCCCTGGCACGGGCGCTGGCGGCCAATCCCCGAGTGCTGATTCTCGACGAGTCGCTCAGTGCTCTCGATATCCCGGTGCGGCGAGCCATCACCCGGCGGCTGATTCAGCTGCAGGCCCAGCACGGCATCAGCTACTTGCTCATCACCCACGACACCACCCGTGTGGCAGAGATTGCGCACCGCGTGCTGGTGCTGGACCGCGGAAGGGTCGCCGCCTGCGGCTCCCCCGCAGAAATCCTGCCGGGACTGGCGGCATGAATCCCTGGACGCTGGTTGCCGAGGTTGTGCTGGGATTGCTGCTGATCGGCGCCGCTGTCAGCCTGCGCCGGGTGCCGCCGGAATCGTCGTTCACCATCAACCGCTGGGGCCGGTTCCACCGCACGCTGGGGCCGGGCTGGCATCTGGTGCTGCCGCTGATCGACCGGGTCACCCATCGCGTCACGACCGCGGGGCAGGTGCTTGACCTGAGCTGCCCGGGTCTCGCTACCCGGGACCAGCAGGCGGTGGTTGCCCAGGGCCGCCTGTTTATCCAGGTGCTCGATCCGCGCAAGGCGGCCAACGCCAATCAGGACGTGCGGCACGCCGCCACGGACCTTGCGCGGAGCTCCGCCCAGCAGCTGGTCGAACAGATGACGTACACCGCGCTGTCGGAGCGCAGCGCCCGGGAGCTGAACAGCTGGCTGCTGGGTCTGCTCAACCAGACCGCCAGCGAATGGGGCGTCAGGGTGACGCGGGTTGAACTCCAGTTTGCCAGCGACGATTCAACTGACCGTTAAATTTGAGTTCGCCGTTCCGCAGTTCGTATTCGCCGCCCAGTTTTCCTTCCGGTATGGGGCGTAGAAACCCGCTCTCCTGCATCTGCGCCACCGTTGCGTCCACCCGGTAGGGCCGTTCATCCGCGGGTACGCCCTGCAGCTGGAGCTGGCTGTCGAGCAGGGCCCGGAGCAGCGGCGGGTCTACCCGGTGGTAGCCGCTGCCGTCCACGACACGCATCAACGCGTCGATGTTGGTCATAAAGCCGGCCGGCGGCGGCTCGGTCAAAAACACCGACAGCTCCGACTCAAACGCCCCGAGAGGGTGTGCAGTGTCCGCCCGCAGCTTTTCCACCCGGGGCTGACCCTCCAGCAGCGCCGGCAGCAGCGCCAGCAGCGAGGCGCTGTCGCGCAGCCGCAGGGCCTGGCCAAGCACCCGCTGGTCGAGATGGGTGAGATTCAACTGCAGTGAAAAAGGCTCGAAGGCCTCTTCAAACGGGCCGACCCGGTGCGATGCTGCCCGGTAGCTCAGGTCGGCGTCCAGCCAGGGCGCTGTCCAGGCAAAGTCACCGTCCAAAGCGACGCCCTGACTCGAAAACGTGGGTGCCCGAACCTCATCAATCGCGGTGTCCACCGTGGCGAGGCCCGTGGCGGCGTCGAAGTCCAGCGTACCGGTGAGGCCCGCCATATTGGGCGCATCCCAGTTGGGCACTACTAGGCGGCCCTTCCGGTACCCCGCGGCCATCGTGAGCTGCGCTTCACCGGAGGCGCCGGCGGGTTCTTCCAGCGTCAGGGTGGCGTCCAGGCCCGTATCCAGCCGCAGGGCCCAGGCCAGGTGGCCCAGCTGTTCGCTGTCCGGTGCGGACAGGGGCCCATCGCCGGCCAGCCACGCCAGCCGCCCGGCCCAGAGGCCGTGGCGCAGCGCCAGCGGGTAGGTGAAGATCGGCCGCCCGTCGCTGCGCCGCACGTCCAGCTCCACGCGAGACGAAAACCAGCCCCGTTCGATGGCGCCGGCACGAATTTCGTACTGCCCAAGCGAAGCATCCAGATTCTGAATCAGGGTCGGTCCGCGGCTTTCCAGCCCAAAACCCACCGCGCCGGGCACACCGAGGAACAGACCCAGGGCCAGGATAAGGAGGAACAGCAGAAATTTTCGCACTCGGTTGCGCCTTGCACCGCTTTCTCGGAGCAAAGATACTACGCGACCCCGCAGGTGCGTACACCGCGCTGGCGGTGAACAGAGGAAATGTGACGGTGACCCGGGCCACCCCATCGGAGCCGGCGCTGCGGCGCAGCCTCACCGCGGGTCTTGAGCAGCTGGCCACGACCCTGGAGGACGCGGCGGTTGATCAGCTGCTTGCCTATCTGGCGGAGCTTGAGCGCTGGAACCGCGCCTACAATCTGAGCGGGATTCGGGACCCGGAGGCGATGGTGCACCGGCACCTACTGGATGCGCTCTCGATTCGACCGTTTCTGGAAGGTGAGCGGATCGCCGACGTTGGCAGCGGTGCCGGCATTCCCGGTCTGCCGCTGGCTGTGGCGGAGCCGGCGCGGCGCTTCTGGCTGATCGACAGCGGCGGAAAAAAAGCCCGCTTTCTGCGCCACGCGGTGCGCACGCTTGGGCTTGCGAACGTGGAGGTGGTGGAAGCGCGGGTCGAGGCGTTTGCGCCCGCAGCGCTGCTGCACACGGTGACTGCCCGTGCGTTTGCCGCACCGGATAAACTGGCGCGCCTGGCGCGCCATCTGCTGGCGCCCGGCGGGCGCCTGCTCGCCATGCAGGGGCCGGGTTCCGGCGCCGATGTGGAACTACCCGGCTTTGCCGGCGTGGAGGAAGTGACCCTTCAAGTGCCAGGCGCGGAGGGAGCACGTAAACTGATTATGGCAACACGAACCGAGGACTGATTTGGCCCGCATCATCGCAGTCGCAAACCAGAAAGGCGGCGTGGGAAAAACCACCACGTGCGTCAATCTGGCCTACGCCCTGGGCCAGGCCGGCCGGCGCGTGCTGCTGGTGGACCTGGATCCCCAGGGCAACGCCACCATGGGCTGCGGCGTAGACGCCCGGGCGCAGACCATCACCACCGGTGAGGTGCTGCTCGGCGAAGCGTCCGTCAAGGAGGCCCGGCACCGGCTGGATGAGTTTGGTTTTGACCTGCTGCCCGGCAACACCGCCCTCACCGCCGCTGAGGTGCGGCTGATGGACAAGTTGGCCCGGGAAGCGCAGCTCAAGCGGGCGCTGGAGCCGGTGGGTGACGAATACGACGAGATCCTCGTGGACTGCCCGCCGTCGCTCAGCATGCTCACGGTCAACGCGCTCACCGCGGCCCGCGGAGTGCTGATTCCGATTCAGTGTGAGTACTTTGCGCTGGAGGGGCTGACCTCGCTGCTCGAGACCATCGAGCAGATTCAGGAAGCTGTAAATCCCGACCTAAAAATAGAAGGCCTGCTACGCACGATGTTCGACGTTCGCAACAATCTGTCCACCGAAGTCTCCAACCAGCTGGTGCAGCACTTTGGTGCCAAGGTCTATATGTCAGTGATCCCGCGTAACGTGCGGATCGCCGAATCCCCCAGCTTCGGCCAGCCCGTCATCACCTACGATCCGGACAGCCGCGGCTCGGAAGCTTATCTGCGGCTGGCCAGCGAGCTGATGCGCCGGGAACATCTGGGCGCTGATCGGAGGGCCGGCTGATGAACGCTAAACGACGGGGTCTGGGTAAAGGACTGAACGCGCTGCTCGGCGATGCGGCGTCGCCCGCCGCCGGCAAGAAGCAGCCTGCCGCGGAAGGCGAATACCGCGAGATGGCGGTGGATCTGCTGCGGCCGGGCCAGTACCAGCCGCGCACGGGTATGGACGAGGACCGGCTCCAGGAGCTGGCCAACTCGATAGCCGCGCAGGGTATGGTGCAGCCCATCGTCGTGCGCCCGGTGGGCGGCGGCGAGTTCGAGATTATCGCCGGCGAACGCCGCTGGCGGGCGGCGCAGCTTGCCGGGCTCGGCGAAGTCCCGGTGCTGGTGCGGGACGTGTCGGACCAGGCCACGGTGGCCATGGCGCTGATCGAGAATATCCAGCGGGAAGACCTCAACCCGCTGGAAGAATCGGCTGCCCTCAAGCGCCTCATCGAAGAGTTTGAACTCACCCACGAGGCGGCGGCAAAAGCGGTGGGCCGCTCCCGCGCCGCCGTGTCGAATCTGCTGCGCCTGCAGGAGCTGGAGGACGCGGTGAAAAAGCTGGTGGAATCCGGCTCGCTGGAGATGGGTCACGCCCGGGCCCTGCTGGGCTTAAGCGGCAGCGATCAGGCGCAGGCGGCTCGGCAGGTGGCCCTCAAGGGTTTGTCGGTGCGGGAAACCGAAGCGCTGGTGAAGCGCTGGCTGAGCGACGGCGGCGGCAAGCCTAAACCGGCGGCGGCGAAAGATCCCAATATCACCCAGCTCGAAACGGATCTCGGCGAAAAACTGGCGGCAAAGGTGCAGCTCAAGCACACCAAGAGCGGCAAAGGCCAGCTCGTGGTCAGCTACAACTCCCTGGACGAACTCGACGGCATCCTGGCCCGCATTCAATAACGGGGGTTGCCGGGCGTTCCCGTCGGCTTCGGCGGTTTTGGGCTGTGGCCGCGGTGGCGCGTCAGCGCTTCATGGAGTCGAAGAACTGGTTATTGGTTTTGGTGGCTTTGAGTTTGTCGAGCATGAACTCGATGGCGGCCAGTTCGTCCATGGGGTGGATGAGCTTTCTGAGGATCCAGGTTTTCTGGAGCTGATCCGGTTCCACCAGCAGTTCTTCTTTCCGGGTGCCGGAACGGTTGATGTTGATGGCCGGATAGATGCGCTTCTCGGCGATGCGCCGGTCCAGGTGCACCTCCATGTTGCCCGTGCCTTTGAATTCTTCGTAGATCACCTCGTCCATCTTGGAGCCGGTGTCCACCAGGGCGGTAGCCAGAATCGTCAGTGACCCGCCTTCCTCGATGTTGCGCGCGGCGCCAAAAAATCGCTTTGGCTTCTGCAGCGCGTTGGCGTCCACACCACCGGTGAGCACTTTGCCCGACGAGGGCACAACGGTGTTGTAGGCGCGGGCAAGGCGGGTGATGGAATCGAGCAGGATGATCACGTCCTGCTTGTGTTCCACCAGGCGCTTGGCCCGCTCGATCACCATCTCAGCCACCTGCACGTGGCGGGAAGCCGGCTCGTCAAAGGTGGAGGACAGCACTTCGGCGTCCACCGCCCGCGCCATCTCCGTGACCTCTTCCGGGCGCTCGTCGATCAGCAGAATGATGAGCTTGGAGTCGGGGTTGTTGGCCACGATGCTTTGCGCGATGTTCAGCAGCATCATGGTTTTGCCGGCCTTCGGCGGCGAGACGATCAGGCCCCGCTGCCCCTTACCGATCGGCGACACCATGTCGATGATGCGCGCGGTAAGGTCTTCCGTGCTGCCGTTGCCCCGCTCAAGGCCCAGCGGTTCCCGGGGAAACAGGGGCGTTAGGTTTTCGAACAGCACCTTGCCCTTGGCATTTTCCGGCGGCTCGAAGTTGATCTCCTGCACTTTAAGCAGCGCGAAGTAGCGCTCGCCGTCTTTCGGCGGCCGGATCTTGCCGGCGATGTTGTCGCCGGTGCGCAGCCCGAAGCGGCGGATCTGGCTCGGCGACACGTAGATGTCGTCCGGGCCCGCCAGGTAGGAACTCTCGGCGGAGCGCAGGAAGCCAAAGCCATCCTGGAGGATTTCCAGCACGCCGTCGCCGTAGATCGACTCGCCGCTTTTGGCGTGGGATTTCAAGATGGCAAAGATCAGATCCTGCTTGCGGGCGCGGGCGTTATTTTCCGCACCCATCTCGCGGGCGATCTCAACCAGTTCGGCGGCAGATTTCTTCTTTAATTCGGTGAGGTTCATTGGCGCTATGCCTTGTTAGAGTGCCCGGTTGGGCTGTGCTGGTGTTTCCGGTGTGAGCCGGCGTAATCCCGGTATGTTCAATAGCGATGCAGACGGACGGGCCGACTTCGTTCGTTAATGGATTGATGGGTAAAGAGGGTTGGCAGGGGTTTTTCGGCCCCCGACACCGGCAAAGTTAGCATGAACCCTGGCGACGGTAAAGGCGCAGATGGGCGCAGCGCCTGGCCAGCGGCGGATTGCGGGGCTAATCGGAAGGAATCAGCGGGACGCCCGGAGCGTCCCGCTGCAAATCAGCTGGGGTCGTCAGGCGATGGAGCCGTTGATGAAGTCGGTCAGCTGGCCTTTGCTCATGGCACCCATCTTGGTGTCTTTCAGTTCGCCGCCGGCAAACAGCATCAGCGTGGGAATGCTGCGCACGTTGAACTTGACCGCGGTCTGCTTGTTGGCATCCACGTCGAGCTTGGCGATGGTGAGTTTCTCACCGTATTCTTCCGCCACCTGATCCAGGACCGGGGCAATCATCTTGCACGGGCCGCACCATTCGGCCCAGAAGTCCACCAGCACCGGCCCGTCAGCCTGCAGCACTCGGGACTCAAACTCGTCGTCGGTGATGTGGATAATTCGGTCGCTCACGTCATTCTCCTCGAGTGCAGCGTCAATCATTTCAGCCTGTTAGCTTGGGGCGCGCGCTTGCGGATTCAACCATTTCCGCTACACTGCGCGGGTTCTGAGGCACTTCCGGTCGCCTCGCCTGCACAACGTCACCCGCCAAACCGAGCCGACTTTGCGCATTGCAGCGAAAGGGCCGGCCCATTGCAAGCCAGAGTCTAATTTCCGTTTCCATGTCCAAACCTACCTTCTCCGACGTCCGTTTCGATCAATTTGATCTCGTCCCGGAAATTCGCGCTGGCCTCAAGGATGCCGGCTTTGAGTACTGCACACCGATTCAGGCCCAGAGCCTCCCGCTGGCGCTCGAGGGCACGGACGTTGCTGGCCAGGGGCAAACCGGAACCGGTAAGACCGGCGCGTTTCTCATCGCCGCCTACCAGCGACTGCTGACCCAGGAGCCGGCCGATCCGGAGCGCCGCGGCAACAATCCGCGGGCCATCATCCTGGCGCCGACGCGGGAACTGGCCATTCAGATCCACAAAGATGCCACGGTCCTTGGCGCCCATACCGGCCTCAAGATGGCGCTGTCCTACGGCGGCATCGATTACGAAAAGCAGCGGCAGACCCTGCTCGACGGTGTCGATATTCTGATCGGCACGCCGGGTCGGATCATCGACTACTTCAAGCAGAAGGTTTTTAACCTGCACCACATCGAGGTGCTGATCCTGGATGAAGCGGACCGCATGTTCGACCTGGGCTTCATTAAGGACATCCGCTTTCTGCTGCGCCGCATGCCCGATCCGAACAAGCGCCTGAACATGCTGTTCTCGGCCACGCTTTCCCTGCGGGTGACCGAGCTGGCTTACGAGCACATGAACAACCCCGACCGGGTGGAAGTGGCGGCGGAGCAGGTCACCGCAGACCGGGTGACCCAGCGCGTTTATTTTCCCGCCAACAGCGAAAAGATCCCGCTGCTGGTGGGGCTGCTGCGGCGCATCGAGCCGGGCCGCACCATGGTGTTCTGTAACACCAAGCGGGCCACCGAGCGCGTCACGGCGTATCTCAAAGGTAACGGCTTTGAGGCCGAGGTGCTGTCCGGCGACGTGCGCCAGAACAAACGCCAGACCTTGCTGGGCAAGTTCCACGACGGCGAGTTGGCCATCTTAGTCGCCACCGACGTGGCAGCCCGGGGACTGCACATTCCCGACGTAAGCCACGTGTTCAACTTCGACCTGCCGCACGATCCGGAAGACTACGTGCACCGCATCGGGCGCACCGCCCGACTGGGCTCCACCGGCGACGCGATCAGCTTTGCCTGCGAGGACTACGCGTTCTCCCTGCCGGAGATTGAGGATTACATTGAGGCATCGGTGCCGGTAGAAAGTGTGGATCCGGAGCTGCTGGTGGAACTCGATCCACCGGTGAAGCGACCCCGACGCCCACGCCAGGATGGCCGCGGTCGTGGACCGGGCCGGGGCGCCGGCGGGCGCCGGCGCTCCTCCGGCGGTGGCGGACGTCGCGGTGGCGGCGGCCGGTCCGCCAGCGGGTCATCCGAGCAGCAAGCGGCGTCTTCGGAAGACGGCGGCGCGCCGAAAAAGAAGCGGCGCCGGCGTCGTCGGCGCAAGCCGGCCGCGTCCAGCGAATCCTCTAGCTGATCATTTCTCCGCCTGCCTCGGCCAGTAATCGATTGCTGGCCGCCTCGATCCGCGCCTCCATCTCATTAACAATGTCCCGCGCGTTCATACCAGCTGGGTGAAACGGATCGCCAAATTCCATCACCGCTTTTCCGGACCGGCGAACAAACAGCGATTTCGGCGGCCAGAAGTAGCCGGTGTTCAGCGCCACCGGCACCAGCGGTACGTTGAGCCCTTCCGCCAGCACGCCGCCGCCGATGCGATAGTGCGGCGGTGATCCTGGCGCCTTGCGCGTGCCCTCAGGAAAGATAATGACGCTATAGCCCTGCTCCAGGCGCTCGCGACCCTGATCCCGCACCTGCTCCACCGCGCTGCGCCCAGCGCTGCGGTCGATGGAGATGGGGTTGAGTATCGCCAGTCCCCAGCCAAACAGCGGGATGTGCAGGGCCTGCTTTTTGAGGACCCAGGAGAACGGCGGCAGCGTGACCTGCAGCAAAAAGGTCTCCAGGGTGGACTGGTGCTTGGCGAAGTAGATCACCGGCTCGTCCGGAATCTTTTCCCGGCCGCGCACCTCATACGTCAATCCACAGAGCAGCCGCAGGGCGCCCAGGTTAAAGCGGATCCAGGTATTGGCGAAGCGAAAGCGTGCCGGTACCGGGAGCACCACGGTGAGCAGCAGGACGGGCACAAACACCGCCAGGGTCACGGCCATCACGAGCAGAAACGCAAAGGAGCGCAGCGGCATCAGCATGCTGGCCGGCCCGGCTTAATAGCGGTTCGCCTCCTGGCGACACAGGGCTTCCGAGGCCGCCGCCAGGTCCCGATAGATGGTGACGCCGTCAAAATGGCTGAGTTCGTTGAGGGATGTCTGGCCCCGGCCAGTCTGCACCAGCAGGGCCCGGGCACCGACGGATTTGGCCGCTTCCAGATCCGCCCGCGAATCGCCAACCACCGTCATGGACTCACACGGCACCTGGTAACGGCGCTCGATCTGCCGCAGCAGCGCAACCTTGGGCTGGCGCTTGCCATGCCCGTCCGGGTTGCCGCTGGCGGCAAAAAAAACCGCCTCGATGGCGCCACCTTTTTCCTGCACCGCGTGCACCATGGCCTGGTGCACGTCGTGCAGGTCTCCCACCGACAGATTGTCGCGGGCAATTTTCTGCTGGTTGGTAGCCACAACCACCCGGAAGCCGGCTTGGTTAAGGCGCACGATGGCGTCCACGCTGCCGGGCACCGGCTGAAATCCGTCGCCGAGCGATTGGTCTGCCACCTGGTTGACCACGCCATCCCGGCCCAGCACCACCAGCTTCATGGGTCGCCCCGCAGATGCGAGATATCGGCCACCTGGTCAAACGCGGTTTTGACGGCGGCGAGGGTGGCCAGCCGGTTCCGCCGCACCGCGGGGTCGTCCGCCATCACCATCACGGCGTCGAAGTACTGATCCACCTGCGGCCGCAGTGCGGCCAGCGCCGTCAGCGCCTCGGTGTAGTCGCGCCGGGCACTGGCTTCCCGGGCCACTTCCGCCACCTGCTCCAGTGCGTCCAGCAGCTCCCCTTCGGCCGCTTCGCTAAAGGCACCGCGATCCACGGTGCCCGGCTCGCCGTCTTCCCCGGCTTTGCGCAGCAGGTTGCTGATGCGTTTATTGGCAGCCGCCAGCGCGCCAGCGACCTCCAGTTTGCCGAAGTCGCCGAGGGCGGCGATACGCTGATCAAAGTCCAGCAAGGAGGCGGGTGCCACCGCGGCCACCGCGTCAAACCGGTCGCCGGTCACGCCCTGGTCTGCGTACCAGCCGCGGAGCCGGTCCAGCACAAACGCGAGCACCGTCTCCCGGGCCTCCCCGGCATTGCTGATCGCTTCGCCGACCTGGCCCAGGGCGCGGTCGATCCAATCCGGCAGGGACAGATCCAGCCGGCCTTCAATCAGAATGCGGATCAGGCCCAGGGCCGTGCGGCGCAGCGCGAAGGGATCGCGGTTGCCGGTGGGCTTAAGGCCGGCGGCAAAAATCCCGCACAGCGTGTCCAGCCGTTCCGCGACCGCCAGCGTCTGCCCGGGGCCCTCGGGTGGCAGCACGTCGCCTGAGAATCGCGGCAGATAGTGCTGCTCGATGGCCTGCGCCACCGCTTCCGGATGACCCTGGGCCTGCGCGTAGTAGCGGCCCATAGTGCCCTGCAGATCCGGAAACTCCCCCACCATCTCGCTGAGCAGATCGCATTTGGCCAGCGCCGCGGCGGCGCGGGCTTCGTCCACATCCCGGTCCAGTGTTTGGGACAGGGCCGCAGCGAGTTCGCTGACGCGCTGGACCTTGTCCCACTGGCTGCCCAGCTGCTTCTGGTACACCATGTTGGCGAGCGTTTCCTGGTGCTGCTCAAGCGGCGTTTTCTGATCCTGTTCCCAGAAAAAACGCGCGTCCGCCAGCCGCGGATTGATCACCCGCTCGTAACCCCGGCGCACCTGCTCCACGTCGGTGGATTCGATGTTGGCCACCCCGACAAACCGCGCGGCCAGTTCGCCGGACGCATCGCGCACGGGAAAAAAGCGCAGGTGCGACTGCATGCTCGAGATCAGGGCCTCGGCGGGTACGCTCAAAAAGGCCGTGTCAAAACCGCCAGCGACGGCGCTGGGCCACTCCACCAGGTTGGTGACCTCCGCCAGCAGCTTGTCATCAAGGTCAACCGTGTCTGGCGCTTCCACGCAGCCGCGCACCGCTGCAGCCACCCGCTCCTGCCGGGCCACCCGGTCCACCATAACGTGGGCGTCCAGCATGGCTGCAACGTAATCATCGGCATTGGCGAGCGTGACCGGGTCCGGGTGGTGGAATCGATGGCCTCGGCTATCCCGACCAAACGGCTGCCCCAGCAGCTCTCCTTCCACAGCGCTATCGCCGTGCAGCACAACCACCCAGTGCACGGGCCGCACAAAGCTGTACTCGTTGTCACCCCAGCGCATGGGTTTGGGCACCGGCAGGCCGGCGCAGGCGTTGGCCAGCAGCTCGGGCAGCAGTGCCTGAAGCGGCGCTCCGGCCTGGCGCTGTGTAATGCCCAGCCGCTCGCCTTTGTCGGTGGTGACGCGCTCAAGGTCGCTTACCTCGACGCCGCAGGATTTGGCAAACCCTAACGCGGCCGGCTTGGGATTGCCGTCGTCGTCAAACGCCGCCGCTACAGCTGGTCCCAGCCGCTGTTCCTCGCGATCTTCCTGCGCCGGCAGCACGCCGGGGATGATGAGGGCGAGCCGCCGCGGCGCCGCGTAGGCGGCGGCGGCGGCGTTTGGGTCTGTCAGCAGGTTGGCGTCCGCCAGACCGCGGTGCACGCCGCCGGCAAACGCATCACACAGCGCGTCCAGAGACCGCGGTGGAAACTCCTCGCAGCCCAGTTCAACCAGGAGCGGCGCGCTCACGCGGCAGGCTCCAGCGGCTTGCCGGCGGCCGGGAAACCGAGCGCCTCGCGGCTGTCGTAATAGGCCTGGGCCACGCCCCGGGCAAGCTCCCGCACCCTTAATATGAAGCGCTGCCGCTCGGTGACCGAGATGGCGTTGCGGGCATCGAGCAGGTTGAACGTGTGCGAGGCTTTAAGCACCTGCTCGTAGGCCGGCAGCGGCAGGCCCGCTTCCAGCAGGTGCTGGCAGGCCTTTTCGCACTCGTCGAACCAGCTGAACAGCGCCGGCACGTCGGCGTGCTCAAAGTTGTAGGCCGACATCTCCACCTCGTTCTGATGGAACACTTCGCCGTAGGTGACGGTGCGGTCGCCGCTCTCGGTCCAGACCAGGTCGTACACGTTGTCGATATCCTGCAGGTACATGGCGAGGCGCTCAAGGCCATAGGTGATCTCGCCGGTCACCGGCCGGCAGTCCAGTCCGCCGGACTGCTGAAAGTAGGTGAACTGCGTCACCTCCATGCCGTTCAGCCAGACCTCCCAGCCCAGGCCCCAGGCGCCCAGCGTCGGCGACTCCCAGTTGTCTTCCACAAAGCGGATGTCGTGTACCAGCGGATCAATGCCCACCTCCCGCAGCGAGTCCAGGTACAGGTCCTGAATATTCAGCGGTGAGGGTTTGAGCACCACCTGGTACTGATAGTAATGCTGCAGGCGATTAGGATTGTCGCCATAGCGCCCGTCGGTGGGCCGGCGGCAGGGCTGCACGTAGGCAGCGGACCACGGCTCGGGACCAATCGATCGCAAGAAGGTGGCGGGATGAAATGTCCCTGCCCCCACCTCCGTGTCCAGCGGCTGCACCAGCACGCAGCCCTGGGCGGCCCAGAAACGGTTGAGACGATCAATAAATTCCTGGAAGGTCGCGGGACGATCCATGTGGATTACCTGGGTTAGATCAGCCGCGCAGTATAATTCAACACGGTCAAGGAACGAGCATCGCCGATGGCGGACGAACCCCAAAAAGACCCGGCCACCTTTACCCGCGGTCAGCGGCTGGAGCTGCCGGAAGTGCTGGACGCACTGGTCGCGGACGGCTGGCTGACCCGGGAAGATGCCAATCTGACCCAGGGCACCGCCGGCCGGGAGGGTCGCGTGCACCTGCATCCGCTGGTGCTGGTGTCCAACCGGAAGCTCAAACACGCTGGCCACGCCGAGCGGGAGGTCACGCTGGAATCGCTCACCGGTTGGATGGCGGGCAAGGCGGCGCTTGACCACTACCACATCGACCCGATGACCATCGACGTGGACGCGGTGACGTCCGTCGTCTCCCAGTCCTACGCCCAGCGCTACCGCATCCTGCCGGTGGAGGTGGATACCGAGGAACTGGTAATCGCCACCTCCGAGCCTTTTGATCTGTCCTGGAAAGACGATCTGGCCCACATCCTCAAGCGGCCGGTGCGGGTGGTGATGGCCAGCCCGCTGGACATCAACCGGTATCTGCTGGAGTTCTACGGCGTCAGCCAGTCGGTGCGCCGGGCGGAAGACTCGAGGCTGCGCGCCGAGTCGGAGAAGGTGCTCAACTTCGAACAGCTGCTGGAGCTGGGCCAGGCGGGCCAGCTTTCCGCGGACGATCAGCACGTGGTGACGATCGTGGACTGGCTGCTGCAGTACGCCTTTGAGCAGCGCGCGTCGGACATTCACCTTGAGCCGCGCCGGGAGCGCAGCAATGTACGATTCCGCATCGACGGGCACCTGCACCAGGTCTACCAGCTCCCGACGCCGGTGATGGCGGCGGTGACTTCGCGGATCAAAATACTGGGGCGCATGGATCTGGCGGAAAAGCGCCGGCCGCAGGACGGTCGGATCAAAACCCGCAGCCCATCGGGCCAGGAAATTGAGCTGCGCCTGTCCACCATGCCCACCGCCTTCGGCGAAAAGTGTGTGATGCGGATCTTTGATCCAGACGTGGCCACGCGGAAGTTTGATCAGCTTGGCTTTACCGACCACGAGGCGGGCCAGTGGCGGCGGCTGGTGGAGCGGCCGCACGGCATTGTGCTGCTCACCGGCCCCACCGGCTCGGGCAAAACCACCACCCTGTACGCCACGCTGCGCCATCTGGCACGGCCCGATATCAACGTGTGTACGGTGGAAGACCCGATTGAAATGGTGTGCCCGGAGTTCAACCAGATGCAGGTGCAGGCGGCCATCGATGTGGGCTTTGCGGATGGGATCCGCACCCTGCTCCGGCAGGACCCGGACATCATCATGGTGGGTGAGATCCGCGATCTTGAGACGGCCCAGATGGCGATCCAGGCTTCGCTGACCGGCCACCTGGTGCTATCTACGCTGCATACCAACGACGCGCCTTCCGCCATTATTCGGCTGCTCGATCTTGGCGTGCCTCACTACCTGCTTCGCGGCACCCTGACCGGGGTCGTGGCGCAGCGGCTGCTGCGCACCTTGTGTCCCCACTGCCGCAAGCCCGCGTCCATCGCAGACCACGACTGGCAGAGTCTGGTGGGACGCTGGAAGATGAAAATGCCGGCGGAAATCAATCAGCCGGAAGGCTGCACCGAGTGCCGCCATACCGGATTCCGGGGACGCACCGCCATCTACGAGATGCTGACGGTGGATGACGCGATTGCCCAGGTCATCCAGCCGGAGCTCAATCAGCTGGCGATCACCCGGCTGGCCCAGCGCCGCGGGCTCCGGCCGCTGCGGGTCGCGGCGGCGCGCAAGGTGGCCGCGGGCCTCACCACCGTGTCCGAATGCCTGCGGGTGATTCCCCCCGCCATCGACGACAACGCCCCGGCCGCCCCCCTCGAAGCCGCCCCCGGCCCAACCGCCGCCGACGGCGGCTGATCACTTCGGGTCAGACCCCAAGCGGGTCTCGTATCTTGAGCCAAGTTGTCGTATCAAAGGGATTGATACGACGACGGACCAGGTGATCTCGACGGGTCTGAAGGCTTCGAGCTTGTGGGTCAGATAGGGACCCTGGTCATTTTTGTA
>JBCCVP010000105.1:0-17741 GCA_039195135.1 Pseudomonadota bacterium
GACCGCAGCCAGAGGGATGGAAAACAGAATCACCAGCGGATGCACCAGCGATTCAAACTGGGATGCCATCACGAGGTACACCAGGAAAATGGCAAGGCCGAGAGCAAACAGCAGCGACCGGAAAGACGCCTCCATTTCCTCGCTCTGCCCGGCGATGCGGTACTTCACGCCGTAGGGCAGCTCCAGCTGGCGCAGGAGCCGCTGCGCTTCCTCCACGCCCTCGGCCAGCGAGCCGTAGCGCAGATTGGCCGATACCAGGGCGGCCCGCTCCTGATCCACGCGGTGAATCTCCGCCGGCCCTTCGGTGGCAATTACCTCCGCTACCGAGTCCAGCGTGACCGGACGGGCGCTGGCAGGGTTGACGATCAGATTCTGCACGTCCGCCACGGAGGCCCGGTCCGATTCCCGGGCGCGCACCAGCACGTCGATCTTCCGATCGCGGAAGTTGTAGCGGGTCGCCACCTCGCCGCGAATTTTCTGCACCACCTGATCCGACACCTGGCGGTTGGTCAGCCCAAGAGCCGCCACCCGCTCCTGGTCGAAATGAATCTGAATTTCCGGATGGCCCTGCTCCAGGCTGGAGCGCACGTCGGCGAAACGATCGGACGCACTCAGTCGTTCCGCAAGGAGATCGCCGCCCGTGCGCAGCCGGGCGAGTTCATAGCCAAGCACCTCGATCTCCAGCGGCGTGGTGAAGCTGAACAGGGCGGGCCGGGAAAATTCCGCCTGCACCCCGGGGAGCGCGGTTACCGCGTCCCGCAGGGCGTTGGTTGCCGCCGCCTCGTCCACCGCGGTGGTGCCGGCAGCCATGACCACCAGCAGCTCACCAATGTTCTCGCCCGACTCGGTGGGATTGGCGTCGATGCGGTTACCGGTACCGGATACCGCATGGACCTCAGCGATGGTCCCAATCTCCGCCGCCCGCTGCTGCACCAGCCGCACCACTTCGTCGCTGCTTTGCAGCGGCGCTCCGGGGGCCAGCTTCACCTGCATCTGAAACCGGCCCTGGGCCAGCTGCGGGATCAGTTCCGCTCCGAGCTTGGGCACCTGAAGCGCCGACAGCACCAACGCCACCAGGGCAAACAGCAGCACGAGGCCTCGATGCGCCAGGCCCCAGGGCAGGATCCGTTGATACAGCCGGCTGATCGCCTCGTAGAGGCCGCGGACCAACCGTGCAGGCCAGCTGAGAATCCAACCCAGGGCGCCGCCGAGCAGACGGGCTCCGCGGATCAGCACGGCCAGCACGGCGGTCGGAACCGAGACAAAAAGGAACAGGCGAACCGCGCGGAGTGAACGCCCATATCCGGTTCGTGGCGGCGCCAGCGGTTGAGATTCCTCGACAAAGCCAATCGGCGATCGGGCGCGCAGCGACGAGAGCATGGGAATCATCGTCATCGCCACCACCAGGGAGATGAGCAGCGCAAACGTGACCGTCAGGGCCTGATCCCGAAACAGCTGACCGCCAATACCCTCGACAAATACCAGGGGCAGAAAAACGGCCACCGTCGTCAGCGTCGACGCCAGCACCGCACCGCCCACCTGTTCGGTACCGGTGACGGAGGCTTCCAGCACGTCCTCCCCGGCTTCCATTCGCCGGCTGATGTTTTCCAGAACCACAATCGCGTTGTCCACCAGCAGTCCGATGGCCAACGCGATGCCGCCCAGCGACATGATGTTGAGCGACAGCCCGCCCATATTCATGAAGAAAAAGGTGGTGATGATCGACAGCGGTATCGACGCGGAGATCACCACCGTGGGCCACGCGTCGCCAAGAAAAAAGTAGATGATCAGTACCGCCAGCAGCCCACCAATCAGCGCTGCCTGGGTCACTTCCGCGATGGACTGGCGAATAAAGACCGACTGATCATCGACGGTGACCAGCGACAGCTCCGACGGCAGGGCTTCCCTGAGCGCGTCCAGCCGCTCCTTGACCCGGTCCGCGACGCGCACCGTGTTGGCATCCCCTTCTTTGTAAACGGCAATTTCCACCGCTTCCCGCCCGTTGGTGCGAATGATCGCCTGGCGTTCCTTAAAGCTCTCGCGAATCTGGGCCACATCGCGCAGATAAATCGGCCGCCCCAGCCCTGGTCTAATGATGAGATCTCTAAACTCATCAACCCGTTCAAACTGGTTGACCGTGCGGACCAGATAGCGCTCGGTGCCTTCCTCCAGGCGTCCTCCGGAGACGTTGACGTTTTCCTCCCGCAACCGGGTGATCACATCGGCGGTGGACAGATTGAGCTGCGCCAGCCGCTGCTGGTCGATCTGGATCTGAATTTCGTCTTCGAGGCCGCCGCTGATCTTGACCGCCGCCACGCCATCGATGGGCTCCAGGCGCTTCTTCAGCTCTTCGTCGGCAAAGCGGCGGACGCGTTTCAGTAGCTCCTCGTTAAAGCCCTCAGCCTTGGTGGAATAGAACGAGAGCCTCATGATGGGGTCGGTGGAGGGATTGAAGCGCAGTAGTATCGGCCGATCTGCCGTCAGCGGCAGCTGCAGGAGCTCAAGCTTTTCCCGCACGTCCAGACTGGCCAGTTCCATATCCGTGCCCCAGGCAAACTCGAGCATCACATCCGCCTGCCCGGTGCGGGAAACGGAGCGGACATTCTGCACGCCCTTCACGACGCCGACCTGCTCTTCGACTGGCTGGGTAACCAGTTTTTCCATCTCCTCCGGGGCGGCGCCGGTGAACTCCGTGCGCACCGTCAGGGACGGATAGGACAGCTCTGGAAGCAGGTTGACGTTGAGTTCGGACAGCGCAATGACACCGAAAACCAGCATCAGCACCGCAAACATGGCCACCGTGACACGCCGGCGGGTGGACAGGCGAATGAGGCTCATCAGCCTGCCGAAGATTCCTGGGTCGGCGACTCGGCCAGCTGGGACGGCCCGCCACCATCCAACAGATCGAGCAGCGTGTCATCGGAAATACTGCCCTTGCCGGCGGTAACCACCCTTTCGCCCGGGCTCAGGCCTTCGCGGACCTCAACCTGGCCGGCGGTAATGTAGCCAACCGCCACGTCCACTCGCTCGGCCCGCCCATCGTCGGTGACGCGGTATACATAACGTTCCCGGTCCTCAACCACCAGGGCTTCCTGGGGAATGGTGATGGCCTGTTCCCGAATGTCGTAGATGATATTGATCCGCCCAAACATGCCCGGCTTGAGACGCGGGTCCGGGGCGGGCATTTCGATGGTCACCTTGAAGGTGCCGGTATCTGAATCCACCACCGGGCTGATCCGCGCCAGCTCCCCGGTAAAACTCTCGGTGCCGAGCGCATCGACGTTCAGCTCTACCGTTTGCCCCGGCGCCAGCACCGCGAGCTCCCGCTCCGGCACGTGAATCACCGCCAGTAGCGGATCAAAATTGTTGACGGTGAACAGCGCCTCGTGCAGCGCTACCAGCTTCCCCTGCTTGACCATGCGCCGGGAGATGACGCCGGCGATGGGTGAGCGAACTTCGGTGTAGCTAAGCTCCAGCCGGCGCATATCGTGCGCAGCCTTTTGCTGCGCAAGATCAAAGCGAGATCTTTCGAATGCCTCAGCGCTGATGAGCTTCTTTTCGTGCAGCTCCTGGTACCGGCGAAAGTCATTCTCCAGCCGGTTCAGGGTGGCCTGGCTCTCGGCTACCTCAAGTTCAACCCGCTCCCGGTCAAGCCGCGCCACAACCTGATTGGCCTTAACCGGGTCCCCTTCCTCCACCAGGAGCTCCAGGATCACGCCGCTGGTTTTCGCCACAACGTCGGCCTCGACGTCCGATTCGAGCACGGTCGTTCCCGCGTAGGCAGCGAACACCTGTCCCTCGCTGACACTGGCGGTTTCCACCGGCACCGCAATTTCTTCCTCCTCGTCAACGCCGTCTGCATCAGCGGCGGCGCCGGAATCGTCCCCGCCGCCGCAGGCGACCAGAAACAACGTTAATAGCAGGGTGAGCCAGCCGAGTCTGTCCATGGATGCGTTCCGTTTTTGTCCCGTAGTTTGGTCGCGCGGCGCAGCACGCCGGGGCTGCGTGGGTGTTGTAGTTCACTATAACGCCCGAACGCCCTGACCTGAATAGCTCAGAAGTCACGCCAAAAAAGCGAAGCAATTTCCCTGCCAGCGCATTCTCCGCAGGGCCGGAGCCCCCTGCCCGGCTTGATCTGCGTCAAAAACCCTTGCCGCCGGCCGGCTTATTCGGCTGGCGCAATTGTCCAGGGAATGGCGCTTTTCGCCACCCCCAAAAGTCCGGCCCCTGACTGGATTCTGCCAAGCGCGACGGTATACTTACGCACCATTCCCGCGGCTGCGGGATTGTCGACATCAGGAAAAGTCATTTCAGTGAGATTTCATGCCATACACCGGGCCAGGGTCCGGGATATTCTGCTGGGCGCCTGCGCGTTTGGCCTGCTGGTAACGACCACCCTGGCCACCGCTGACGGTGACGCGGATCGAGGTCGGGTCAAGGCCTATACCTGCACAGGCTGCCACGGCATTCCGGGCTACAACAACGCCTATCCGAACTACCACGTGCCCAAGATCGGGGGTCAGAACTACCAGTATCTGATCGCTGCCCTCAAGGCCTATCGGGACGGGCAGCGACAGCATCCCACCATGGTGGCCCAGGCCGGCAGCATGAGCGACGGCGACATCGAAGATATTGCGGCTTACTTTGTCTCGCTGGCCGGCACCGAGCCCAAGCCGGAGTACTTTCCTGACGGCAGCCCAGAGGCTGGCGCCGAGAAAAACCAGCTTTGCCTGGCGTGCCACGGCGAAGATGGCAACGGAATCGATCCGCAGTATCCGAGACTCGCCGGCCAGTACGGCGATTACATGGTGAAGGCCCTGCAGGACTACCGCTCTGGCGAGCGCGTCAATGCGGTGATGGCCGGCTTTGCCACCAACCTTTCGGACAAAGACATGGCGGATCTGGCGGCTTACTACGCTGCCAAGCCCGGCCTGGTGGACCTTAAGATCAAGTAGCGCTGCCGGCGGCCCAGCGCCGCCGCGCATATTCAGTAGTAAGGATTTTCACCGCTACTGTGGTCGGTGACGTCACGGATCGACGTCACCTCCGGTATCTGTTCCCGCAGCGTCTTCTCCACGCCTTCTTTCAGCGTGACGCTCACCATGCCACAGCCGTGGCAGCCGCCGCCAAACTGCAGCACCACTTCTCCCGCTTCGGAAACCTGTACGAGATCGACGCGACCACCGTGGGCGGCCACGGACGGGTTGATGTCCTTATCCAGAACGTACTGCACGCGCTCCGCCAGGGGTGAGTCGGCGCCGGGTTCCGCACCACGCAGGTTTGGCGCCTTGACCACCAGCTGGCCGCCGGTGGCGTCCTTCTCAAACGCCATTTCAGCCTCTTCCAGGAAAGGCACGGATGCGCGATCGATGTACAAGTCGAAGCCGTCCAGCTGCACCACCTGATCGTCTGCCGGTGCCCTGCCGGGAACACAGAAATCCAGCTCGCAGGACGCCGCCGGCGTGCCGGGCGCGGTTACCACCAGCCGAAGCCCAAGCCCGGCCGGCTCATCCTGCTGGTCGATGAGCTTCTTGAAGTACGCCTTTGCTGATTCCTGCACGTCAATCATGCGCCAATGGCCTCACAAATCATGGGTAGGGACATATCAAGCCGGTGATCCAGACGCCGATGCGTGCCCTGAAACTCTTCATAATGATGCTGCACACCCAGCGCGCTGAGTCGCTTTGAGAGGCGACGGCTGCCGTACTGGATGCGGTATTCATCTCTGTCACCCACATCGATATAGACGGCCTGCAGCGATTTCAAGGGATCGGCGTATTCCTCCACCAGCGTGAGCGGGTCGAAGGCGCACCAGCGATCCCAGCGCTGCGCATCAATCTCCAGCGTGTCCAGGGAAAACGGGAGCTGAATATCCGTCGGTCGCTGCGGGTTGGGATCGTAGGATGCGGCCAGGCACAGACACATGAGGGCAGCAAAGTCGGGGGCACCCCGCTTTTCCGTTGCCCAGAACTGGCGCAGAAACTTGTCCACCGAGCCGGCGGCGGTCAGGCGCTGGGCGCACAGGGGAAACTCCGGCTGATACACCAAGCCAAAACCCACATCTCCCGCATGGCTGGCCACCGCGCCCCAGTACTGGGGAAACCGCATCACCGAGTGCAGCGCCCCGAAGCCGCCGGAAGATTTGCCGACCACGGCCCGGTGCTCCCGGCCGCTGCGGGTGCGAAATTCCCCGTCGAGCAGTGGGATCAGCTCCCGGTGCAGGTAGCTGGCGTAGCGACCCAGGGATGGACTGTCGACGTACTGGTTACCGCCCAGCGTGGTGAAGCAATCCGGGGCGGCCACAATCACCGGGCCGATCTCTCCGCCGCGAATCAGCCGGTCCACGCGACTGAATACATTCTCTTCAAAACCTCGCCAGTTCGGCGCCGAGGCGCCGCTGTTGGTGTAGGCGGCGAGATACCAGACCACGGGATAGCGCTGGTCCCCCTCGTGGTATCCGGGGGGCAGGTAGACACAGAGTTCGCGGCTGGTCGGGTCCTCCCAGGGATTGCCCGCCAGTACCTCAGAATCATGCCGGAGCCGCACGGTGCGCCGCGCGACCTCATAATGACGATGATGAAGCGTGTTGTTCAACTCAAAGTCCCGCCATCGTTTTACAGGTCCGTGCCGTCGATTGTATCGTGCGCCCTGCATCCGTAAATGTGGCCGCCGTGAATCAACTTTTTGACAAAAGCTGCACCCCCTGCGAAGGAGGCGTTGCGCCCCTCACCCCGTCCCAATGTGCCGAACTGCTGCCGCAGATTCCCGGCTGGAATCTGGTCGAAGAAAAGGTCCTCGAGCGGGAGTTCGGCTTCGACAATTACTGGCAAACGATGGCTTTTGTTAACGCCGTTGCCTGGGTGGCGCACCGCGAAGACCACCACCCCGATCTGACGGTCAGCTACTCAAGCTGCCGTATTCACTACACCACGCACGCCATCGGCGGCCTCTCGGAAAATGACTTCATCTGCGCCGCCAAAATCAACCGCCTTGGAACCGCAGAGGATCCCGGCACTGGCTGAAACAAAGCGGCGAAGCCGCGGCACGGCAGCCATTGCAGCTGCTGCCGGAGTGATCTTTTACGCCGCTGCTACCCAGCCCACGATCAACGGCGTGCTGGCGCAGCGGTCCGCGGCCGCAGACGTTCTGTATCAGCAGGGCACCCGCTGGCCCGCCGGTGAGCCGGCCGCGCTGGTTGGGGGAGCACCGGTCGGCGACCGGTCCTGGCGATTCCAGAATGATCAGCTGGAGATCGAGGCAGGCCCCGGGTCCATCTATCTCCCCCTTCAGTTTGCAGGGCGGCGCCTGAATGCCGTCCACCTGCGTCAGCTGGATATCACCTACCAAAGCGCTGCCGACGTGACGATCGTCATTTATCACCGCTCGGAGCTGGCCGGGCCGGCGGCCCGGGGAACGGCGCTCAGGCTGCCGGCGGGACAGACACGATTCAGCGTGGATCTGGCGGCGCTCGCCTGGACCATCGACGGGGAGACCGTCTCCTGGGGTCAGGGGTCCCGGGCCGTCGCGACGCTGCGGCTGCATCCCCTGAATCGATCGGCCCCATTGCTGCTTGAGGAAATCACCTTGCGTCCCGCGCCGGCCCCAGGACCACGACCAGAGGCGACGGTGACCTGGCTCGACGGCAAAAATCTGGTGCTGACGCCCACCAGCCAGCGACTGGAGGTGCCGACGACCTGGCTGCGGGTCGGGGACGTGCGCCACCATCTGGCCGCTCAGGATCGCGCCCCCGGCATGAGTTCGGTGGAACGGACCGGCTGGCAGCCACTCCCTGGCACCTGGGCGGGTGCGCTGGCGATCCTCGGGGCGGCCGCGCTGCTGCTGACGGCGCGGCGCCGGCCGGCTGTGGCTTTGACCCTTTTTGCCGCGCTGGTCTGGCTGTCCTTAAGTGCAGTCAGCTGGCAGGCGGTCGCAACCGGCGCGGGGATTTCCGCCCTGGGAGCGTTGGCGCTTATCGCGGGCAACGATTCCGGCGTCGGCGCCCGTCAGCAAGGGGGCTGGTGGCTGCTGCTGATCGGTCTGGCCCTGCTAAGCCTCTCCTTTGCCCTCACCGGCGCGGACGCCCTGCCCTCGGCTCGGCAGGTCGGCATCTATATTCTTTGGGCCACCTTGCAGCAGACGCTGCTGTGCCGGGTCGTCTGGCCACTGGCCCGCCGCAGCGCAGGTCGTGAGACGTTGGCAATCACGATTGCGGCGCTCCTGTTCGGCTGGGCGCATCTCCCCAACCTGGAGCTGATGGTACTCACCTTTGTACTCGGACTGGTGACGGTGGCCCACTTTCGCCGCTACCGCGCGCTGGCCCCGGTTATCGGATTTCATTTTCTGGCTGGCCTGGCGCTGGTCCTGAACACACCAAACGCGCTGATCTATTCGACCAGCGTAGGGCCTTCTTTCTGGAGCTAGTGGGCGGTGCGGTATTTCTGTGCAGCGTTAAGTTGTGGCTTCGGAAAAGTGTTCTTCAAACCAGACGCGCCATCCGTCCCGGGAGGCGCCAAAAAGCGTGTCGCAGGCCGTAATAAAAGCAGCGCTCAGCGGTGCCCGGGCGTCCAGACCGCCGGGCGTATAGCGCAGCTCGTAGCAGTGCAGCAGGGGCCATTCCTGACGCAGGTCAGGTGTCGGGCGGGCACCGTACTTGCTGTCGCCGAGCAGCGGCGCGCCAAGGCTGGCGGCATGGGCCCGGATCTGGTGGGTGCGACCGGTTTCGATCTCAACGCGAGCCAGGGTAATGCCATCTGTTTCGCACAGACGGTAGAAATGAGAACGGGCCGCCTTGCCGGCATCGCTCACCCGAACCTCCCGACGCCCGTCCCCGGCGGTGACCCGTTCCAGCCCCGCGCTGCAGGTCACCCGTGGCTCGGCCAGCCGGCCCTGTAGAAGCGCCCGGTAGCTTTTGACCACCTTCCCCTCGGCAAACCAGCGCCCGGCCTCCAGGAGCGCCTCCCGGGAGCGGGCCAGAATGAGGCACCCGCTCGTGCCGCGGTCCAGCCGGTGCACCAGTTCAAGAAAACTCCCGGGCCGCCACTGACGCACCGCGTCAATCAGGCCCCAGCTAAGGCCGCTGCCGCCGTGGACTGCCAGGCCCGGGGCCTTGTTGAGCACCAGATAGTGGCGATCTTCAAAAATGATGCAGGAGTCCAGCCCGGCGATGACCGCCGGCGGGACCGGGGCTGGACCAGCTGTGTTGATTTTGACCGGCGGGATCCGCACCCGGTCGCCACTTTTAAGGCGGCTGCCCGGTTTGGCCCGCCCGCCGTTGACGCGCACCTCACCGCGGCGAATGATGCGGTAAACCAACGCTTTGGGCGCTCGCTTCAGGACCCGGCTGAGATAGTTGTCCAGGCGCTGCCCGTCCTCTTCTGAACCGACGGTAAGTTGTTGTACCTGAGAGAAATCCGTCACGTAAATAGCCTGCGGGACAACCCATTGCTGGGCTTAACATTCATTGTTATATTACTTTTTGGCCCCGAGGTTGGACACCGCTGGTTGTCCCGTCCGGGCCCAAGGCGACCGCCCTGTCTTTTGTCCGATGAGTCCCAAGCAAAGGTCCGGCGAGGCGCCCACCGGCGATTACGCCGACACTGTTGCGCCAGTTGCGCAGAACTGAATTATCGCGCGCTTCCGCCATTTCGGAGGCTCTCCCTGGGACTTGAACAGCATCGTCGAGGATCGGCGATGTGGCGCTTGCGCGCGGCAAGGACATAATAATGAAAAGAATGCTGATCAACGCCACGCAGCCGGAAGAGCTGCGAGTGGCGATCGTTGATGGCCAGACCCTCTACGACCTCGACATCGAGGTCAACTCCCGGGAACAGAAAAAAGCCAACATCTACAAGGCACGCGTGACCCGGGTCGAACCGAGCCTGGAAGCCTGCTTTGTCGACTACGGCGCAGACCGTCACGGCTTTCTGCCGCTCAAGGAAATCTGTCAGGCCTATCACAAGCCCGGTGCTGACAGCCGCAGCATCAAGGACCTGATCGACGAGGGTCAGGAACTCGTGGTGCAGGTGGAGAAGGAGGAGCGCGGTAACAAAGGCGCCGCCCTAACCACCTACATCAGCCTGGCCGGCCGTTACCTGGTGCTCATGCCCACCAACCCCCGCGCCGGCGGCGTGTCGCGGCGCATCGAGGGCGAGGACCGGCAGGCGATCAAAGACGCCCTGCGCGAGCTGGACGTACCCGAGTCCATGGGACTGATTGTGCGCACCGCCGGCGTCGGCCGGGAGGCGGACGAGCTGCGCTGGGACTTTGAGTACCTGCAGCAGCTGTGGCAGGCGATCAACGCGGCCGCAGAGGAGCGCAAAGGCCCGTTTCTGATCTATCAGGAAAGCAAGCTCATCATCCGCGCCCTGCGCGACTACCTGCGCAGCGATATCGGCGAGATCCTGATCGACGCGGAAGACGTTTTCCAGGACGCGCGGGAGTTCATGCAGCAGGTGATGCCGCACAACCTGCGCAAGCTGAAATTCTACGAAAGCGGTACACCGCTGTTTTCCCGCTACCAGATCGAAAGCCAGATCGAGTCAGCGTTCGCCCGGGACGTGCAGCTCACGTCCGGCGGATCCATCGTGGTGGATCACACCGAAGCCATGGTGGCCATCGATATCAACAGCGCCCGGGCCACCAAAGGCAGCGACATCGAGGAAACGGCCCTTAATACCAACCTTGAAGCCGCGGACGAAATTGCCCGGCAGCTGCGCATCCGGGATCTGGGTGGCCTGGTGGTCATCGACTTCATCGACATGATGGAGTCCCGTAACCAACGGGCGGTGGAAGACCGGCTGCGGGACGCGCTGCGCAACGACCGCGCGCGAACCCAGATCGGCCGAATCTCGCGTTTTGGCCTTCTGGAGATGTCTCGCCAGCGACTCCGACCCTCGTTGGGGGAATCCAGCCAGAACGTTTGCCCCCGCTGCCACGGGCATGGGTTTATTCGCAGCATCGAGTCTCTCGCCCTGTCCGTTCTCCGGCTGGTAGAGGAAGAGGCGATGAAAGAATACACCGGGGAAGTCATTGCCCGGGTACCCAACGACGTCGGCAACTTTCTGCTCAACGAGAAGCGCCATGCGGTTTCTCAGATTGAGGCGCGCCACCGCGTACCCGTCCTGGTGATCAACTCGCCACATATGGACACGCCCAACTTCGAAATCCAGCGCATCCGGCGCCAGGACCTGCGGCTGGACGGCGACGCCAGCTACGAAATGGTGGAAGCGCCGGAGCCAGAGGTGGTGGCGAGCAACACACCGGATGGCCTGAAGTCAGAACAGCCCGCCGTTGCGAGCATCGCCCCGCCGCCGCCACTTCCGCCGGCACCGGTGGAGGAAGAAAAGCCCAGCAGCGGTGGATTTTTCGCCTGGCTCGGAGGCCTTTTTGGCGCCAACGAAGAATCGGCCGAGCCAGAGCGTCCGCGACGGGCAGCTCCCGCAAAACCCCGCGGGAACCAGCGCAAATCCGGCGGGTCGCGCCCGCAGCGCGGCGGCGGCGATCAACGCGGGCGAAAGAAAGCTACCGGCAAGAAGGCCGGCGGGCGTCGGGGCGGCGCGCAAAACAGAGGCAAGGGCCGCGGCGGTAATCAAGCCAGCCCCAAAGGCCAGCAGCAGAAGGCCGGCGGCAAGCCGGGCCAGAAAGGTGGGGCTCAGGCGTCCGCCGAGGGCGGCGGCCGCAAGGGCGGTCAGCCCGCCGAAGGCAGCGGCACCGGGAAACCGAGGCGCCGGGGACGACGGGGCGGCAGAAACCGCCGGGGCAAAGGCCGCAGCGCCGACGCCAAAGCCAACGGACAGAACGCGGCGCCCCAGCAGCCCGGCGCCGATCAGCCGTCGCCAGCGGTCAACGCCCCCGCGGCAAACCAGAAAAGCAACCCGGGCACCGGCAAAGCAGACGGCAAACCGTCCTCGCCGCCACAGTCCGGACCGCCGGCGGATGCGGGCGCCAAGACTCAGAGTGTTCGTAGCGGTGATGCCCCGAAGACCAGCGGCCCGCCGTCGCCGTCGGCGCCGAAGCCTTCCCCGGCCGATACGGGAGGCAGCGCAAAGCCGGCTCCGCCGACGCCCCCGGCGTCCAGCACCGCGGGTGGGGGTTCGACCGGTCCTAAGGCACCAGCTTCGGCCCCGGCGCCAGGTAAGCCCTCTGGCCAACCTGGCCAGTCTTCCGGCCACCCCTCCGGTTCATCTGCTGCCAAACCTGCCGACTCAGCTCCGCCCAGCAGCGGAGCAGCGAACGGGGCGCCATCAGCCACCGGGTCGACCTCGTCTGCACCGGCTAAACCGGCCGACGGCGCCGCCGACGCAAAACCAGCGAAGCCGGCGCCCTCGACCCCGCCGTCTGGTGGGTCTTCGGACGCCTAGCGCTCAGATCAATGTTGAAGGTACGGCGACTGCCCGCTCAGCTCGCCGTACCGCCGATGGCAGCGTTTTCCAGGATGCCGTGGCGAATCGCCAGGTGGGTGAGTTCAACGTCGTTGCGCACGTCGAGCTTTTCGTAAATGCGGTATTTGTAGGTGCTCACGGTTTTGGGACTCAGGGCCAGGGATTCGGCGATGCGTCCCACTTCGATGCCCTGAATCAGCATCATCATCACCTCCATCTCGCGGCTGGACAGCTCATCAAACGGTGATTTATCCGCGCCCGGCAGGAGCGATAGAGCCAGCCGTTGAGCAATGTCTTTGCCGATGTAGCGCGTCTCCCGATGCACGGAGCGGATCGCGTTCACCAGCTCTTCCGCCGCGCAGCCTTTGCTCAGGTAGCCCGAGGCGCCGGCGTCCAGCAGATGGGTGGGAAACGGCGCTTCGGAATGCACCGTGAGAATGATCACCTTGCATTGGGGTGAAGAGCGAGCGATGCGCCGGGTGGCCTCAAGCCCTCCCAGACCGGGCATGTTGACGTCCATCAGCACCACGTCCGGCTGATGCTCGCGCACCATGCGCAGGGCGTCCTCGCCGCTGCCGGCTTCGCCGACAATAACCATGCCGTCCTGCTTCTCGATGATGTGGGCAACCCCGGTTCTGACCAGGTCGTGGTCATCCACCAGCAACAACTTAATCACAAGCGCTCTCCAGTCCGCGTTGCATCTTATCCCACAACGCGGAAGGTAGGCGATATTCCGATCTTTGCAGCGCCGACCCGGTGGATTGCCGCCCTCCGGAGGAGCCGCTTAATCCGCCGAACAACGATCTGATCTGTTATATTGCCGTCCGCCGGAGGAGTGGCAGAGTGGTTGAGTGCACTGGTCTTGCAAAGTCATCCTCTGGCAGCAGAGGTGAAAGCCTCTCGGGGGTTCGACAGATCGGCGCCAGCCGATCTGGACGATGCGCGAAGCGCGTCGCCCCGGAGGGGTGAGCAAACGATACTTCGTTTGCGAATCAATCCCTCCTCTCGGTAATCTAAAGCGCCTTCTGACTTTCCGATCTGTTATATTGCCGTCCGCCGGAGGAGTGGCAGAGTGGTTGAATGCACTGGTCTTGAAAACCAGCAGAGGTGAAAGCCTCTCGGGGGTTCGAATCCCTCCTCCTCCGCCACAATTTCTCAAAACTCACCGACCACCGGCTCCCACCGCTGGCACAATCGCCGCCCCCCCATCCCCCGCCAGCTCCGCAGGCCGACCCAACGCATACCCCTGAGCAAAATCCGCCCCAAGCCGGGTCACTGCCGCCAGCACCTCCCGGCTCTCGACGAACTCCACTACGCTCTTGATCCCCATCACCTCTGCGATGTCGATAATCGACTTCACAAAAATCTCGTCAACCTGATCGTTAACCACGTTGCGCACAAACATGCCGTCGATTTTGATGTAGTCCACCGGCAGGCGCCGGAGATAGCCAAAGGACGATACGCCGGTGCCAAAATCGTCCAGCGCAAACTGGCAGCCCAGGTCCTTCAGCCGGTTCATCAGCTCGCTGGCCACCGCCAGGTTACGTATCACCGCCGTCTCGGTGATCTCAAAATTGATCGTCGCCGGCGCCAGCCCGGAATCGCGCACCTGTTCCTCCAGAAAATCGACAAACCGCGCGTCCCCCATGCTGCAGCCGGACAGGTTGACCCAGTAGCTCTGGCCCGCCGCCAGCAGTGATGGGCACGCATGCAGCATGCGGATCAGGCTCGCCACCACCCAGCGGTCGATGCGCGGACTCAGATCGAACCGTTCCGCCACCGGCATATAGGCGCCGGGAGTAATCAGCTCTTCGCCGTCTCGCAGGCGCAGGAGGATTTCGTGGCGACTCCCGCCTTCGTGTTTGCCCAGCGGCTGGACCGGCTGGCTGAACAGCACAAACCGGTCCTGCTCCAGTGCCTGATTGATCCGGTTGACCCAGTAAACGTCGCTGTCGGCCCGGGCCGCGCCGTTGCGCTCCAGCTCGGCCTGGTAAACCTGGTTTCGCCCCCGGGCCTTGGCGGCGTAGCAGGCGCCGTCCACGTCGCGCATCACCTCCGTTGGCTCGGCGCCGGCTCGATGACTGGTCAGACCGATGCTGACGGTCAGCCGATGGCTCTCGCCCCGGTGCACAAACACAAACGACTCCACCGCCGACCGAATCTGCTCGGCAATAGCCGCCGCCGTTTCCCGGTCCAGGTCCACGAGAAGCACGGCAAACTCGTCACCGCCCAGCCGCACCACCAGGTCTTCCGTGCGCACCGCATCGGTGAGGATCGTCGCCAGCTCCCGCAGCAGCTCGTCCCCCGCCACGTGGCCGCAGGAGTCGTTGATCAGCTTGAAACGATCCAGATCCAGCAGCGCCAGCGAAAATTTGCGCCCGGAGCGTACATCCAGATTGAGCTCATTTAACGAACGCTCCAGCACCCGACGGTTGGCCAGGCCCGTCAGCGCGTCATGATTGGCCTGGTAGCTCAGTTTCTGCGCCGCCTTTTCTGCGGCCAGCATGGCTTCTTCGTGCTGCGTGATGTCCTGCACCACGCCGAACAACCGGCTCGGCTGGCCATAGCCATCAAACTGGCAGATCACGCGGCTCTTGAGGTGGCGCAGGTGTCCTGTCGGCCAGCGCACCCGGTAGGTATAGGAGACCGGCCGTCGCTCCTTGACCGATTTCTCCAGCGCCTCGCGCACCTTGTCCCCGTCACCGGGTTCCAGCCGGTCGAGCACCGCATTGAGTCGGGGTGTAAACCGAGCGTCGACGCCAAACAGGGGATACATGCCGGAGGACCAGGTGAGCTTCCAATCAGGCATCTCAAGTTCCCAGTAGCCCACGAGGGTCAGGCTGGTCGCAAGCTCCAGCAGCCGGCGCTGCTCCACCAGCGACTCCTGCGTATGCCGGTGACTGTGGATATCGCGCAGCTGCGTCAGCCACTGACCCGGGCCGCAGGGCGAGAGCTGCCACTCGGCCCAGCGTACCTGCCCTCCGGGGTGTTGCAGGCGGGTGCTGAAGGTAAAAGTCTCCCGATCGCTGGCCAGGCGCTCGAGGAGCCGCTCCCGGTCGCTTGGGAAATCCAGAAGCTGATCGAGAAACCGCGTGCCGAGCAGCTCATCCTGACGCCAGCCGAGCGTCCGCCAGCGAGCGTTCAGCCAGCTGGCGGAACCACCGTTGTCGAGACGAGCGACCAGGTCCAGGGACTGATCAAACAGGTCGGCTAGGTCCATCATGCTCCTTGGAAACCGCGGCCGGGTCCTAACCACGGCCTGCGTCCGGGTGGACGCGCACATCAGCTGAGGAATCGGCGAACCAGGAAAAAACTTGAATCTGCAGTGAATTTTTGTGTTTCGGGAACCTCTCCCTTCAGTCGGCATCAAATACCTTGGTAGACTATTGCTCTATCTGGCCCGCCCTGGAGTTTTCCGGTCGCGAGCCCCAGATTTACCTGTGAACCTTGATCGGAGGAAACATGGCTCAACCCTATTCCGTGCAGAACCCGGCGCAGTCGGCGCTGGCCACCAACCGCGTTCTGCGCAACACTTATCTGCTGCTGTCCATGACGCTGCTGTTCAGCGCAGCCATGGCCTACGTCGCCATTGCGATCAACATGCCGCCCCTCGGTATCTGGATTACCCTGGGAGGCTATTTTGCGCTGCTGTTTATCACCTCCAAGCTGCAAAACAGCGCCTGGGGGCTGCTGGCGGTATTCGCCCTGACCGGCTTTCTGGGTCTGACTTTTGGCCCCTTTATCAATTACTACATTCAGGCCTTAAGTAATGGGGCGGAGCTGGTGATGCTGGCCCTGGGGGGCACCGGCGTGGTGTTTCTCACGATGTCGGGCATCGCGCTGACGACCAAACGGGACTTCAGCGGCATGGGCCAGTTTCTGTTCATGGGCATTATGGTGGCCTTCCTGGCAGGACTGGCGGCCTTCTTCTTCAATATTCCGGCCCTGGGCCTGGCCGTGTCGGCCATGTTTGTGCTGCTGATGAGCGGCCTGATTCTGTATCAGACGCAGGCGATCGTGCGCGGTGGTGAAACAAACTACATCAGCGCGACAGTCACCCTGTTTGTGGCCATCTTCAATCTGTTTTCCAGCCTGCTTCAGCTGCTGGGTTTTGCCCTCGGCGAAGACTGACTCAGGGCATACAACGATGCAAAAAGGGCCGCGTCTGCGGCCCTTTTTCTTTAGGGTTTCAGAACCTCGGTGCCGCTCATGTATCTTCGCAGCACCTCCGGGACCACCACCGTTCCGTCCGCCTGCTGGTAGTTTTCCAGCACCGCGATCAGCGTTCGTCCTACCGCCAGGCCAGACCCGTTCAACGTGTGCACGGGCTCCGGCTTGCCTGTATCCGGATTGCGCCAGCGGGCTTTCATCCGCCGGGCCTGAAACGCACCACAGGTAGAACAGGAGGAAATTTCCCGGTAGGTATTCTGACCAGGTAGCCAGACCTCCAGATCATGTGTGCGGGTGGCACTGAAGCCCATGTCACCGCTGCACAGCAGCATCAGCCGGTACGGCAGCTCAAGCTGCTGCAGCACCGTTTCGGCGTGGCCGGTGAGTTCATCCAGCGCCGCCAGGGACGCGTCCGGGCGCACAATCTGCACCAGCTCCACTTTTTCAAACTGGTGCTGGCGGATCAGGCCCCGGGTGTCCTGGCCGTAGGATCCCGCCTCGCGCCGAAAGCAGGCTGTGTGTGCCACCAGCTTCATGGGCAGCGACTCGGGTTCCAGAATCTGTCCCGCCACGAGGTTCGTCAAGGTGACCTCTGCGGTGGGAATCAGGTAGTGCGGCGGGTCGTCCGTGGTAGCGAACGCGTCGTGGGCAAACTTGGGCAGCTGGCCGGTGCCGAACATGGCCGGCGGATGCACCAGCAGCGGCACGTTGACCTCCTGGTAGCCGTGCTGATTGACGTGCAGGTCCAGCATGAACTGGGCCAGGGCCCGATGCAGCTGCGCGATGCCACCCTTGAGCACGGTGAACCGGGAGCCGGCCAGCTGCGCCCCCAGGTCCGCATCCAGCCCGCCCAGGGCTTCGCCCAGATCCACGTGATCCCGGGCCTCAAAATCGAGCTCGGTCGGTTCGCCCCAGGTTTTCACCTGCACGTTGTCCTGCTCGCTGCGGCCCACCGGGACGCTGGCATCTGCCAGATTGGGCAGTTCGTGCACCACCTGCTCCAGCTGCGCCGCCACGTCCTCGAAACGCTCCCGGACAGCCTTCAGCGCGTCCCCGATGCTGTTGCTTTCGGCCAGCAGCTCGCTGGCATCCTGGCCCTGCCCCTTGGCCTGACCGATGGCCTTGGACACCTGCTTGCGGCGCCCCTGCAGCTGCTCGGTTTCCACCTGCAGCGATTTGCGCTGACCTTCC
>JBCCVP010000106.1:0-17671 GCA_039195135.1 Pseudomonadota bacterium
CGCCACGAAGATGGTGACGACGACGAGGTGATCGAGATGCGCCTGGTGCGCTGGGAACGGGGCGACTGCCGGGTCTAGCCCGGAACTAGGCCGCCCGGTTGGCCGGCAGGCGCTGGATCTTGGCGCCGAGCGCTTTGAGCTTTTCCTCAATATTCTCGTAGCCGCGGTCGATGTGGTAGATCCGGTCGACGTAGGTTTCGCCCCGGGCCACCAGGCCGGCCAACACCAGGCAGGCCGACGCCCGCAGGTCGGTGGCCATCAGCTCCGCACCGGTCATATGATCCACGCCGGTGATGATGGCGGTGTTGCCCCGCAGCTGAATGTCTGCCCCGAGCCGCTGCAGCTCCTGCACGTGCATAAAGCGGTTTTCAAACACGGTCTCGGTGATCGAACCGGTGCCCTCGGCCACCGCGTTAAGCGCCGTAAACTGGGCCTGCATGTCGGTGGGAAACCCGGGAAACGGAGAGGTGGTGATGTTCACCGACCTCGGCCGCCGGCCGTGCATGTTCAGCTCGACGTAGTCGTCGCCGATGTCCAGGTCCGCGCCGCAGTCGTGAAGTTTGGCGAGCACCACATCCAGCGTATCCGGCCGGGCCTGACGCACCCGGACCCGACCGCTGCTGATCGCGCCGGCCACCAGATAGGTGCCGGTTTCGATCCGGTCCGGCAGCACGTCGTAGGGCGAGCCACCCATGCGTTCCACCCCTTCCACCTCAATAGTGTTGGTGCCGGCACCGGATACGCGGCCGCCCATCGTGTTGATGAAGTTGGCTAGATCCACCACCTCAGGCTCCTGGGCTGCGTTTTCGATGATTGTGGTGCCCTCCGCCAGCGCCGCCGCCATCATGATGTTCTCCGTGCCGGTGACCGTGACCAGGTCGAGAACAATGCGGCAACCGCGCAGGCGCTTGCGCGCCACCGCTTTGATGTAGCCGCCCTCAACCTCCACCTCGGCCCCCAGGGCCCGCAGCCCCTCGATATGCAGATTCACCGGCCGGGTACCGATGGCGCAGCCGCCGGGCAGCGAAACGTTGGCCTGGCCGTAACGAGCCACCAGTGGGCCAAGCACCAGGATCGATGCGCGCATGGTCTTCACCAATTCGTACGGCGCGTCAAAACAGCTCACCTGCCGCGTGTCCACGTGCAGGCGCATGCGTTCATCAACCACCACCTCGGCACCCATGCCGGCGAGTAGCTCAACGGTAGTGGTTACGTCCTGCAGGTGCGGCACGTTGCCGATCAGCACCGGCTCATCGCAGAGCAGGCTGCCGGCCAGAATCGGGAGTACCGCGTTTTTGGCGCCCGACGCAGCCACCGCACCGTCCAGCGGATGACCGCCGCTGATCACAATCTTGGCCACTAGCTTTTGATCTCTTCAGGCGTTTTGGTTTGCAGCGCGAGGGCGTGGATTTCGCCGCCCATGCGGTCGCCGAGCGTGGCATAAACCATGCGGTGCCGTTTCAGGGTGGAAACGCCCGCGAACTGGTCGCTGACGACGGTGGCCTGAAAATGCACCCCGTCGTCCCCGGCGACGGTGATATCCGCGCCGGGCAGGCCGGCCTCGATCAGTTGCTTGATGGTCTCGCAATCCATAGACTCTCGCACCTTGCGCGTGACCCCGGAGGCATAAAGTCAGGTGCACGGAATTGCGCAGGCTGATGACGTCTGCGCCCCGCGCGCTGCTCTCGTTCCGGGAAGATTCGCGATGGTATAGGAAATCTGGCACTACCGAAACCATCAACGAAGTAGCGACTATGCCTGGATTTTTTGCTGAAGGGGCAAACCGGTCCATCGGGGGGACGCCGGCCCGAAGCCCAGGTTGATTCAGCAACTAAGACCGAAATCATGCTCCAAATCATGCCAAGTTCCGTGGTGAACTTAGGACAATAAAAACAGGACCTGAGCTCCGTTGGATAATCGCGTACCGTCAACGCCATGATGCTCTCGCTCGGATTGGTGGCCATCGGATTTGTGTTCCTTGTATGGGGCGCAGACCGATTTGTGGCCGGCGCCGCGGCGACGGCGCGCAATCTTGGCGTTTCGCCGCTGATCATCGGCCTGACGGTGATCGGCTTCGGCACATCGGCGCCGGAGATGGTGGTATCCGGGGTGGCTGCCCTGGGCGGCAACCCCGGGCTGGCGGTCGGCAACGCGGTCGGCTCCAACATCGCCAACATTGCTCTGATTCTGGGCGTCGCCGCCACCATCTACCCCCTGCAGGTGCATTCGGACACACTGCGTCGGGAGTATCCGATCCTGCTGGTCGTCTCGCTCCTGGCGCTGGTGCTGATGCTCGATCAAAACCTGGGCCGGGTGGACGGCGCCCTGCTGCTGGTGGGCCTGCTGGTGATGACCACCTGGATGGCCGCCATCGGCATGCAGCGCGGCGGGCCCGATCCCATCGCCGCCGAGTTTGCCTCAGAAATCCCCGACAACATGTCCACCCCCGTTGCGCTCGGGTGGCTGGGGCTGGGCATGATCGTGCTGCCCGCCAGCTCGCACATTCTGGTGCTCGGCGCCACCGACGTGGCCCGCATGATGGGCGTGTCCGACGTGGTCATCGGCCTCACGATTGTGGCCATCGGCACCAGCCTGCCGGAGCTGGCGGCGGCCATTGCCAGCGTGCTGAAGCGCGAACACGAGCTGGTCATCGGCAACATCATCGGTTCCAACATGTTCAATCTGATGGGCGTCCTCGGCATCGCCGCCAGCATCCGACCCACCGAAGTGTCGCCGGTGCTGATCTACCGGGACTACATGATCATGCTGGCCCTGTGTGTGCTGCTGTTTCTGATGGCTTACGGATTCCGCGGGCCGGGCCGCATTTCCCGCCGCTCCGGCATCATCCTCTGCGCCACATTTGTGGCGTACCAGGCCATGGTCTTTTACACTGAGCTCACCTGATTTCAGCTTCCAGGCAACGCCAGTCCCGTGCCAGAACCCAGCACCCCCTCCAATCTGATCAGTCTGATCGCCGGCACCCTGCCCAACCGGCCCACCGAGCTTGACCCCGACGCGACGGTCACGCTGGCCCGGGCGGTTATCGAGACCGAGCGCCAGGCGGTGGACGCCCTGCTGCGGCGGGTGGACGATCAGTTCATCGCCGCCTGCCGGCTGATGCTGCGCTGCAGCGGTCGCATTGTGGTGATCGGCATGGGCAAGTCGGGCCACATCGCCTCGAAGATTGCCGCCACGCTCGCCAGCACCGGCACTCCGGCGTTTTTTGTTCATCCCGGAGAGGCGAGCCACGGCGACCTCGGCATGATCACCGGCGACGACGTGGCCCTGGCGCTGTCCAACTCCGGCGAGACGCAGGAACTGCTCACCATCCTGCCGGTGATCAAACGGTTGGACGTGCCGCTGATTTCGCTCACCGGTAATCCCCGGTCAACGCTGGCGCGCAACGCCACGGTGCACGTGGACGTGAGTGTGGAAAAGGAGGCCTGCCCGCTGGGCCTTGCCCCCACCTCCAGCACCACCGCGGCCCTGGTCATGGGCGACGCCCTCGCCATCTCCCTGCTGCACGCCCGGGGCTTTACAGAAGAAGACTTTGCCCGCTCCCACCCCGGCGGTGCGCTCGGTCGGCGGCTGCTGGTGCGCATCAGCGACATCATGCACCAGGGGGACGAAATCCCCCGGGTGGAACCCGACATGCGCATGCCCGAGGTCATCGAAGAGATGAGCAGCAAAGGCTTTGGCATGACCGCCGTCTCCGACCCCGACGGCCGGCTGCTGGGCGTGTTTACTGACGGCGACCTGCGCCGGGCCTGGGACGTTGGCGGCGACATGCGCGAGGTGACGGTTTCCCAGGTGATGACCCGGGAAGGCATCACCATTCATCCTGAGCGGCTGGCGGTGGAAGCGGCCGCGGTGATGCAGCGCCACAAGATCAACGCTCTCCTGGTTGTGAGCCGCGACGACCAGTTGGTGGGCGCCCTAAACTTCCACGACCTGCTCCGCGCCGGCATCGTCTGATGCCGGAGGTCTCCCCGGACACCGCGGCAGCCGAGGCCCTCGGCCGCCAGATCAAGCTTGCTGTTTTCGACGTGGACGGCGTGATGACGGACGGACGGCTGATCTATAACGAACGCGGCGAGGAGCTCAAAGCCTTTCATTCGCAGGACGGCCTCGGATTGAAACGACTGGCCGCTTCCGGGGTCCAACTGGGCGTGATTACCGGCCGGGACAATCCGGTGGTGGCCCACCGCATGCGCGAACTCGGCATCGAGCGCGTGGTGGCGGGCTGCGAAACCAAGGACGAGGCGCTGCGCGCGATGGCTGAAGAACTCAAGGTGCCGCTGAGCCAGGTTGCCTTTATGGGCGACGACGTGATCGACATACCGGCCATGGAGCTGGCGGGCCTCGCCGCCACGGTGCCCAACGCCCACGCCAGCGCGCTGGCCGTGGCGGACTGGGTTGCCCCGCGCCCCGGCGGCGCCGGCGGCGTGCGGGACTTCTGCGACTGGCTGATGGGTCTTTTGACTTGACCCGAACGGGCTATGCACTGCTGGCTGTGCTGCTGGGGCTAACCTTCTGGGCGACGCAGCGCCTGGCCTCGGACGACGTGGAGGAAGCGCTTCCCACCGCGCGCTCCGACTATCGCCTGGAGCACTTTGACCTGCTTGTGATGGACCCGAGCGGGGCGCCCAGCTACCGGGTCCAATCACCCGAGATGGAAAAGAGCCCGGACGACGACTCGGCGACGCTGATCAAGCCTCATTTCACCCTCTACGACCAGGGCAGCGAAACCTGGCGCGTCCAGTCTGATGAAGCGTGGATCAATGGCGAAGGCGACCTGATTCGCATGCCCGGACCGGTCCAGCTCGCCTCCCGCCTGCCACCCAATACGCTGGTGGAAACGCGGGACGTGACGGTGCAGCCGCGGGAACACCGGGCCCGGTCGGAAGCCCCGGTGACGGTGACCCGGTCGGACATGCGGTCCTCCGGCGTCGGCTTCAGCGCCAACCTGTCCAATCAGCAGTTCGATATACTCAGCAACGTGGAAGGATTTTATGAACCGCCAGGCTGACCCAAAGATTCGCTACGCCGTCGCCGCCCTCATGCTGGGCGCCGCCGGCACCATTGACTTGCTGAATAACGACGCCATCGCCCGCACCGCCGATCGGGAGCAGCGAGCCGAGTTTCGCGCCGGCCGCTCGAGCGAACGGGCCGGCCTGGTGGAATTCAGCGAAGGCTTTCAGCTGACCCAGGGTACGCTGCTGGTCACCAGCGATAGCGCCCGGCTGTTCCGCAACGAAGCCGGCGAACTGGAGCGCATCGAGCTGACCGGCGACCCCGTGAACTGGACCGAAGAGCTGGATGACGGCAGCGCCCTGGTCGCGAAGGCCCAGCACATCGACTACCGCATGTCCGCCCAGGAGGCCACGCTGACCGGCAGCGCGAGCGTCAAAAAGGCTGGCGACGAGATGCGGGCGGAAACCATTCACTACGACCTGGCCACCCAAAAGCTGGACGCCGGCGGCAACAGCGATGAACCGGTGCTGTTCATTTACAACCCGCCCGGCAAAAAAGACTGACCCAATCCCATGGCGATTCTACGCGCCGAGGCTATCGTCAAATCCTATAAGTCCCGCCGGGTGGTGGACGACTGCTCGCTCGCGGTGCAGCCGGGCCAGACGGTGGGCCTGCTCGGCCCTAACGGCGCCGGGAAAACCACCTGTTTTTACATGATGGTGGGGCTGGTGCGCTGCGACGCGGGCCGCATCACGCTGGACGACACCGATATCACGCCCCTGCCCATGAATCAGCGGGCGCGCCTCGGCATCGGCTATCTGCCGCAGGAGCCTTCCATCTTTCGCCAGCTGTCGGTGCGCGACAACGTGATGGCCATCTTAGAGCTGCGGCCGGACCTGAACCGGCGTCAGCGGCGGGCGGAGCTCGAGGTGCTGCTGGACGACCTGAAGGTCGCTCACCTTGCCAGGCAAAAAGGCATCACCCTGTCCGGCGGAGAAAGGCGACGCGTGGAGATTGCTCGGGCCCTGGCCGCGAATCCCCGGTTTATTCTGCTGGATGAACCCTTTGCCGGCGTCGACCCGATTTCCGTAGGCGAAATTCAGCAGATCGTGACCGACCTGAAGGCCCGGGAAATCGGTGTTCTGGTCACCGATCACAACGTGCGGGAAACGCTGCGAATCTGCGATCACGCTTACATCCTGGCCGAAGGGCGCGTGCTCAAGGAGGGTGACGCGGATGAAATCCTGGCAGACGAACAGGTGCGGAAAGTGTATCTGGGCCAGGATTTCACCATCTGACAGGCCATCTTTCGCAATTGTTTCGCCTTGTCAAAGCTGCCGCCGAAAGGGCGCCTGGCGCTAGGAACCCCGAACGTCGAGGCGTAGACTACGGTGTGGTGACACCCTTTTGTGACACAACGCTAAGCGGCTGACACGACGTGAAACCCGCCCTACAACTGCGTCTTGGGCAGCAGCTCAATATGACGCCGCAGCTGCAGCAGGCTATCAAGCTGCTGCAGCTGTCGTCTCAGGAATTGGAGTCCGAGCTGCTCGAAGCGCTGGAGTCCAACCCACTGCTTGAGCGCGACGATCTGTCCCTGAACGGCGAAGCGGCGCCGCTGGAAGACGCCAGCTCCGCGCCCGGTGACGCAACCCCCGAGGCAGCCGCCCGCGATGACAGCGCTGCGGCAGATTCGGTCGAGGCCACAGATCCGGTCGCGACCCGACCGGAGGACGCGCTGGATACCACGCCGGAAACCCGCTCTGGCGACAGCGACGACATCATCTGGGAAGAGCGTTACGCGGCGCAGCCGAGCGCAGCGCCCGGTCCGCGGTCTAACGGCGAGTTTTCTGACCGTACTCTCGACATACGCGACGACAGCGACACGCTGGCAGACCACCTCCTCTGGCAGCTCAACTTGAGCCAGGCCAATCCCCGGGATGCGGCCATCGGCGTCGCCATCATCGACGCCATCGACGATGACGGCTATCTGACCGAACAGATCGAAGCCATTCAGCTTAGCCTCCTGCCGGAGCTCGAGGTGGACCTGGATGAGGTGCAGGCCATGCTGCATCGCATCCAGCGTTTTGACCCGCTTGGCGTCGGCGCCGCGGACCTCAAAGAATGCCTGGCCATTCAGCTTTCTACCCTCGACGAGGACACGCCCGGCTTAAGGTACGCCCGCCGGCTGGTGGAGGAAGGTCTGGACCTGCTCGCGCGGCAGGACATTGCGGCCCTGCGCCGCAGCCTGCGCGCCAGCGACGAGCAGCTGCGGCGGGCGATTGAGCTGGTGCGCTCGATGGAGCCGCGCCCCGGCTCCCTGTTTGCCGCCGGGCCTACCGAGTACATCACCCCGGACGTGGTGGTGGAGAAACGGGCCGGCATCTGGCTGGCCCGGCTGCCGGAGGACCAGATGCCCCGGCTGCGCGTCAACGACTTTTATGCCGGCATGATCGGCCGCGCAAGCAAAGAAGACGCCAGCTATCTGCGGGGTCAGCTGCAGGAAGCCCGCTGGCTGATCAAAAGCCTCGAGGCGCGGAACGAGACGCTGCTGAAGGTGGCCAACGCCATCGTTCGTTACCAGTCGGAGTTTTTTGAGCGCGGCCCGGTGGCCATGAAGCCACTGGTGCTGCGGGAAGTGGCCGAGACCATCGACATGCACGAGTCCACGGTCTCTCGCGTTACCACGCGCAAGTACATGGTCACGCCCCGCGGCGTATTTGAATTTAAGTACTTCTTCTCCAGTCATGTGGGGACGAGCGACGGCGGCGAGATGTCCGCCACGGCCATCCAGGCCCTGATCGGTCGCCTCATCGACGAGGAGTCCCCCACCAAGCCGCTGAGCGACAGCAAGCTGGCCCAGTTGCTTAATGACCAGGGAATCGACGTGGCCCGCCGCACGGTGGCCAAGTATCGCGAGGCGATGCAGATTCCTTCTTCTTCCCGGCGCAAGCGCCTGATGTAACTCAACCAACGGAGGACACTATGGAAATATCGGTAACCGGACGCTCGATCGAAGTCACACCTGCCCTCCGTCGACGGGTCGAAAAGAAGATGAAGCGGCTTGCCAAACACTACGATCACCTGATCGACGTCAGCGTGGTGCTGGACGTCAATCGCCACGAACAGCTGGCGGAAGCCACCGTCAACGCGAGTGGCAAGACCTTCTTTGCCGATGCTTCCAGCGACGATCTTTACGTCGCCATCGACCTTTTATCCGACCGGCTCGATCGTCAGATACTCAAGTTCAAGGACAAAATGCGCGATCATTCAGGTGACGACAGCATTCGAAGAGACGTTGCCTGAGCCTGAAGCCGAGCCGAAATCATGCATATCTCAGACCTTCTCATACCGGAGCGGATCCGCTTCGGGGTTCGCGCCCGCAGCCGTAAGCGGGTGCTGGAAGTGGCTGCCCGGCAGCTGCATCAGGGGGAGGAGGACCTGGATGAACGAATCATCTACTCCGGACTCTGCGGTCGGGAAAGGATCGGCTCCACGGCCCTGGGCCACGGCGTCGCCCTGCCCCACTGTCGCCTCTCGGGCCTGCCAGCGGCCGCCGGCACGTTGATCACGCTGGCGGACCCGGTGGACTTCGACGCGCCGGACGGCGGCCCCATAGATCTGGTATTTGCGCTGATGGTGCCGGACAATCACGAAAATGAGCACCTCAAGCTGCTGGCCATGCTCGCCGAGACGTTCCGCATCGAAGCCAACCGGGCAGCGCTGCGGGGGGCCGACAGTCCGTTTGAGGTACTGGACCTGCTGGAGTCCTGGGAAACCCGCCACGTCGCCTGACTTTCAGCGCCGCGCGGCAACGTTGGGACTCAAGCCGGCGTGACCCAGAAGATTTCCGCGGAGGAGGTTTACCAGTCGCTTGAGGAGCGCCTGGAGCTGCGCTGGGTGGCCGGGCGGGCCGGTGGCACCCGCACCCTGTCCGCGCTCGGCAGCCAAAGCCTGCGGCCTTCTCTGGCCGGGTTTCTCAATCTCATCCACCCCAACAACATCCAGATCCTGGGCCGTGAAGAAGTGTCCTACCTGGACACGCTGGAGGCACGGCAGCGCTGGGAGACGCTCTCGGGGATCCTAAGCCGCGAGCCCACCGCGCTGGTGGTGAGTGACGGCGTCCGCGTCCCGGACGACCTGAGCGACGCCGCCGAAGACGCCGGCACGGCGCTCTGGGCTTCGCCCGTGGAGGGCGTCGAGCTGGTCAGCCGACTGCAGCATCTGCTGGCCCGACGGGTTGCTCGTCGCACCACGGTGCACGGCGTGTTCATGGAGGTGTTCAGCATCGGCGTGCTGCTGAGCGGCGAAAGCGGCGCGGGCAAAAGCGAGCTGGCGCTGGAGCTCATTACCCGGGGTCACCGGCTGGTGGCGGACGATGCGCCGGAGATGACGGTGGTGGCGCCGGACATTCTGGACGGCACCTGCCCGCCGCTCCTGAAAGACTGTCTGGAAGTGCGCGGTCTGGGTATTTTGAACATTCGCGCCATGTTCGGCGACAGCGCCATTAAGGCCAACAAGTATCTGCGTCTGATTGTGCACCTCAAGCTGATGGACGCCGAGGCGATTGCGGAAACCGATATGGACCGGCTGCGCGGCGACGTTAGCCATGAGGAGATCCTCGGCGTGGAGATTCCCCGGTTCACCGTGCCGGTGGCTCCCGGTCGCAACCTGGCGGTGCTGGTGGAGGCTGCCGTGCGCAACCACAATCTCAAGATGGCGGGCTTCGATGCGGCCGAAGACTTTCTCGCCAGACATGCGAGCGCCCTTAAATCTGCCGCTTCGGAGGAATAACGTGAGTGAAACGGTCGCTGCCGCCGGCAGCCCGGAACTGATCATCGTGTCGGGCCTGTCCGGCTCGGGAAAATCGGTCGCCATGAGCACGCTGGAGGATATGGGGTACTACTGCGTGGACAACCTGCCTCAGGAATTGATCAGCCCGATGCTGGACCACTGTGGCGACCACCCGGAACTGCAGCGCATTGCGCTGGGGCTGGATGCCCGCAGCCAGTCCCAGGGCATCGAGATTCTGCAGCAGTCCCTGGCCGCGGCCCGGAAACGGGTTGCCAGCATGCGGGTGTTTTTCCTCTCCGCCGACGACGCCACGCTCCTCAAACGCTACAGCGAATCGCGCCGGCCTCACCCGCTGCACCAGGGCGACCGGTCGCTGGCAGAAGACATCGCCATCGAGCGGGAGCTGCTGACGCAGGTGGCCGCCGGCGCCGACGTGACCATCGACACCAGCACGCTGAGCGTGCACCAGCTGCGCCGGGAAATCAGCATCCAGCTGGGCGTCGGCGAGCAGCCGACGGTGCTCCTGGTGGAGTCCTTTGCGTTCAAGCGCGGCGTACCCGCGGACGTGGATTTTGCTTTTGACGTCCGCTGCCTGCCCAATCCCCACTGGGAGCCCGACCTGCGTCCGCTGACCGGTCTTGAGCAGCCGGTAAAATCGTTTCTTGCGGGCCATGATCAGGTGAACACCATGGTGGCGGATCTTTGCGGCTGCCTGGAACGCTGGCTGCCGCAGTTTGAGGCGGACCAGCGCAGCTATCTGACGGTGGGTGTCGGCTGCACCGGCGGTAAGCACCGGTCGGTATACGTAGCCGAGGCCATTGCCGACTACTTTGCCGCGCAGCGGGAGCACGTCTTGACCTACCACCGGGAACTGATTTGAGCCGCCTCCTGCTGATCACCCACGGCGATATCGGCCAGTCTCTGCTGGGGCAGGCGGAAGCTGTGCTTGGCCCGCTCAATCTCCCGGTCGAGGTACTGTCGATCCCGGTGGGCGGTGATCTTCAGGCGGCCCGCGAGGCGGGCTCGGCGCTGCTGGTGGCCCGGCGTCGGGATACGGTGTTGGTGACCGACATCTTTGGCGCCACCCCCAGCAACATTGCCCGGGAGCTGGCCGGGGACGATGTGCCGGTGGTGCACGGACTCAATCTCGCCATGCTGCTGCGGGCCCACTGCTACGCCGCCTACCTGCCGGAAAAGCTGGCGTTTATGCTGGTGGAGGGCGGTCGCCAGTCTATATTCGCCGGCCACGAACCGCCGCAGGATGAGCATGCCTGAGCAAACCGTAACCATCTGCAACCGCCTGGGGCTTCACGCCCGCGCCGCCGCTCGCCTGTTTAAAACCGCCAGCGCCTTTGAGTGCGATGTGCGGCTGAAAAACGACGACCGGGAGGTCAACGCCAAGTCCATCATGGGCGTGATGATGCTGGCGGCGGCCAAAGGGACCGAACTGACCCTGGTCGCTGACGGCCCGGACGCGGAAGCTGCCCTTGAGGCGATCAGCGCCCTGATCGCCGATCGTTTCGGAGAGGACGAATGATGGTCCTTCTCCTGCCCGTGATGCCCGACCCGAGGGTGGTGCCCCGCCCACTGGTGGCACCGAGGCCACCGTGACCCTCGCGCTCTACGGCATCGGCGTTTCACCCGGTGTGGCCATGGGCCGCGCCCACGTGATCTACGGCCGCCGCCCGGACCCGCAGGAGCAGCCCATTGCGGCGGGTCAGGTGGCTGCAGAAACCCGGCGCTTCCGCCGGGCCGTAAAAAACGCCCGGGTAGAGCTTGAGCGGGCCCGGGATAGGCTACCGCCGGGTACGCCCTCGGAAATATCTGAGTTTCTCGATATCCACCGGCTGATGCTGGACGACGGCTCCATCACCGAGGCCCCGTTGGAGATCATCAAGGACCAGCGCTGCAACGCCGAGTGGGCCCTCAACGTGCAGCGTAATCGCATCAAGTCCATCTTTGATGAAATGGAGGATCCCTACCTGAGTTCCCGGGCCGCCGACGTCGATCAGGTGGTGGAACGAATCCAGAAGCAGCTGACCGAGGAGCGCAGCGAAGTCCAGCCTCGGGCTCACTATGAGGGCATGGTACTGGTGGCCGATGACGTGGATCCGGCGGCATTTTTGCTCCTGCATCAGGAAGGGATCGCCGGGCTGGTGACCGAGATGGGAGGGCCCCTTTCGCATACGGCGATCCTCGCCCGCAGCCTCAAGATGCCCGCCGTTATGGGCCTGCGCCAGGCGCCGAGGCTGGTCACCGAGGGGGAGCCCCTGGTGCTTGACGGCACCCGCGGTGTGGCCCTTGCCGATCCCGGCCGGGCCCTGCGCACGCATTACCGGGACCGGATTCGCGACGAGCAGCGGCGCCAGGCGGCGCTGCGGGCGATCCGCAAGCAGCCCGCCTGCACCCCCGACGGCTGTGCCGTCACCCTCCAGGCCAACGTGGACCTGCCGGAGGACATCCAGCTTGCCCGGCGCAACGGCGCACAGGGGGTGGGACTGCACCGCACCGAATATCTGTTTCTCAACCGCCAGACGCCGCCGGATGAGGAGGAGCAATATCTGATCTACGCGGACCTGTGCCGCAAACTCAAAGGCCGACCGATCACCATTCGCACCTTGGACCTGGGAGCCGACAAGCAGATGGACTCGCAGCGACAGCTGCACAGCGGACCCCATCAGGTGAACCCGGCGCTGGGTCTGCGGGCGGTGCGGCTGTGTCTGCACCACCAGGAGCTGTTCATCCCACAGCTGCGGGCCATCCTCCGCGCCTCGGCCCTCGGCCGGGTGCGGATCCTTGTGCCCATGCTCAGCAATACCCAGGAACTGCACCAGGTGCGCGCCCTGGTGCACCAGTCGGAACAGGCGCTGCGGCGGGAAGGGCGAGAGATTGGTGACTATGAGCTCGGCGGCATGATCGAAGTGCCGGCGGCCGCGCTCGCCGCCCGGGCTTTTGCCAAGAATCTGGACTTTCTGTCCATCGGCACCAACGACTTGATCCAGTACACGCTGGCCATCGACCGCATCGATGACCAGGTGGGCTACCTGTACAACCCGCTGCACCCCTCTGTGCTCAAACTGCTGCAGATGACGCTTGATGCCGCCAACGCGGTGCACACACCGGTCTCGCTCTGCGGCGAGATGGCCGGCGATGTGACCTACACGCGGCTGCTGCTCGGCCTGGGCCTGCGGGACTTCAGCATGACGCCTTCGCGCCTGCTGGAGGTCAAAGAGATCATCAACTCAAGCCACCTCCCCGCCATCCGCCAGCAGGTCCGCCGCATCCTCCGCGCCTCCAACCCCGACCGTATCGAGTCCCTGGTCAAAGAACTCAACGCACTTTGAAAAAAGGGGTCAGGTTAACTTTCCTACAACACTTGTAGGAAAGTTAACCTGACCCCTTTTTTCTTTTTTCGGCGAAAAAGTAACCTGACTCCTTTTTTCTTTCTTACAATTCGCCTGCCAAACACGGGAACGTGACCATGGGCGAGTACACCCGCCGGGAAAAATCCGAGCGCCAGCTGGAGCTCCTCAACGAGGGGCTGCGCAGCGGGCGGCTGGAGCCGATCCGGCGCATGCTCAGCGCGCTGACGGCGGGGGAGATTGCTGACCTGCTCGAGTCCCTCCCGCCGGACCGCCGGCAGGCGGTCTGGGATCTGACCGACGTGGAGCAGGACGGCGAGGTGCTGGTGCACCTGAACGACGAGGTGCGCGCCGCCATCATCGAGTCCACCGAGGACGAGGAGCTGGTGCAGGCCACCACGGAACTCGACCTCGACGATCTGGCGGACATCATCAACGACCTGCCCGATCAGGTGACCGAGCAGGTGCTCGAGATCATGGACCGGGAGGACCGGGACCGGCTCGAGCAGGTGCTGCAGTATCCCGAGGACAGCGCCGGCGGAATGATGAATCCGGAAGTGATCACGGTGCGGGCGGACGTGTCGCTGGACGTGGTGCTGAGGTTTCTGCGCCGGCGGGAGAGTCTGCCGCCGCTGATCGACCACCTGTTTGTCGTCGACCGCTACGGCAACTACATCGGCCGCCTGGCACTGGTGGACCTGCTTACCAAAGACCCGCAGCTGAGCGTTCGGGAGACGCTGGACAGTGACGTGCCGGCGATTCCGGTGGATACGCCGGACACTGAGGTCGCAACGCTGTTTGAGCACCAGGACTGGGTCACCGCGCCGGTGGTGGATGAACGCAACCGGCTGCTGGGCACCATCACCATCGACGACGTCGTCGACGTGATCCGCGATGAAGCGGAGCACAACGTGATGACCATGGCGGGCCTCGACGAAGAGGACGATATGTTTGCCCCGGTCATCGCCAGCTCCCGCCGGCGGGCCGTATTCCTGGGTCTGAACCTTGTCACCGCGCTGTTTGCGTCCTACTTCATCAGCATATTTGGCGTCACCATCGAACGGGTGGTGGCGCTCGCGATCCTCATGCCGGCGGTAGCGTCCATGGGCGGCATTGCCGGCACCCAGACGCTGACGCTGATTGTGCGCGGCATGGCGCTCGGTCAGGTGTCTGCGGCGAATACCGCCGCCCTGCTCAACAAGGAGCTGGCGGTCGGGTTTATCAATGGCCTGCTCTGGTCGGCGGTGATCGCCCTCGTTGCGGTATTCTGGTTTGGCGATACGCGCCTCGCTGGCGTCGTGGCGACGGCGATCTTTCTCAATCTGCTGGCCGGCGCAGCGGCCGGCGTGCTGGTGCCCCTGGTGCTGCGCCGTATGGCCATTGACCCGGCGCTGGCTGGCGGCATGGTTTTGACCACCGTCACCGATGTGGTCGGGTTTGTGTCGATCCTCGGGCTCGGCACGATGCTGCTGACCTGAGCAGCGATCAGCGCTGCACCGCCGCGCGCAGATACGCGGGCTCAATCTCCTCCGGCTTCAGCGCCAGGCTGCTGGCAGCGGCGATGGTGGCTGCATCCCGGGCTTCGGGATAGGCATCGGGATCTAACGCGGCCACCCGGACCCCTGGCTGTTCCTGCAAGGCATTGAGAATTCGCTCCTGATACGCGGCAACGCCGGCTCCGGCCAGCGTCCAGTCTCCGGCCGCGAGCGTGAGCTTTTCCGGATCCACAACCCGCTCCTCGTCGACCGCGGCGCCGCACATCGGGGGATCGTCGAAGCGATAGCCCGCGGTATAGACCTGATCCATACGGGCGTCGAGCAGGGCCAACACCGACCCTTTTGCACCCCGCCGGGCACAGCCCAGAGCTAGGGTTTGAAGCGTCGAGACGGGCGCTACCGGCAGCCCGCTGCCCAGCGCCAGGCCCTGCACCGCCGCAATGCCGATGCGCACGCCGGTGAAGGAACCCGGCCCCCGGGTGACCGCCAGCAGATCGAGATCGGCGAGACGCAGGCCCCCTTCCGCCAGCACCTGATCAACCGTCGGCAGCAAGCGGGCCGCATGTTCCCGCGGCGCCAGGGCAAACGTCTGGTGGATTTCATCATCGATACACAGCGCCACGGAAAAGGCCTCCGTAGCGGTATCGACGGCAAGGATTTTCATCACGCTATTGTCTCACGAGCGTCCTATCACCGGGTCTGACCTGGTCTGACCCGAGCAGGGCTTCATTCGCTACAATCCCGCCATGTGGATTTTCCTTTGGCTGTCCCTCTCCCTCACCACGCCGGTTGCCGGCGCTGACTGGCAAATCGACGGGGCACCCCAGCAGGGCGCCGTGCTGTTTGGCCGCACCGCGCCGGGGGCCGTCGTCACCCTCGATGGTCAATCGGTACAGGTCTCGGCGGCCGGGCGCTTTGTGCTTGGCTTCGGCCGCGACGCACCCACCACGGCGGTGGTGGAAGCCACGCTGCCCTCCGGCGAACGGTTACGCCAGGAGCTTAAGGTGGCGCAGCGGAAGTATGACATTCAGCGCATCGATGGATTACCCCCGGCCCAGGTCACGCCGCCGCCTGAGGTGCTTGAGCGCATCGCCGACGATAACGCCCAGGTACGCCGGGCCCGCGCGCGGCGGGATCAGCGCGATGACTTTTCCGGCGGCTTCATCTGGCCCGCGGAGGGGCGCATCAGCGGTGTCTACGGATCCCAGCGGGTGCTCAATGGGCAGCCCCGGCGACCCCACTACGGCATCGATGTAGCGGCCCCCACCGGTACCCCCGTCGTGGCCCCGGCGCCGGGCGTGGTCACCCTGGCGCATCCGGACATGTACTATTCCGGCGGCACCATGATCATCGATCACGGTCACGGTTTAAGTTCGACTTTTCTGCACCTGAGCCAGATGCACGTGGCGGTGGGTGACGTGGTGGCCCAGGGTGATCTGGTGGGTGACATCGGTGCCACGGGGCGTGTTACCGGGCCGCATCTGGACTGGCGCATGAACTGGCATGGGGCGCGGGTGGATCCGGAGCTGTTGGTGCCTTGCCGACGGGAGTCGCAGGGCGACTGTCCCAACTAAAGCGCCCGAGCCCGCCAGGCACTGATCAAGGTGCCCCAACGCCCGGCCCCGTTTCCTTCCCCAAGCAACTCCCGGAGCCGCGTCCGCCGCAGCACGGTAAAACTGGTTGCCGCCGCCGTTCCCCGCGGTAGGCGATCCACCCCAAATGCCCGCCACAGCGCGCGCCGCCCTTCCGTAAGCCCCGGGTCACGCCGCAGCTGCGCCGTACTTAGCTGACACCGCGCCGCCAGATCCAGCGACCAGGGCGCACGATCCAGCTCCGCCCAGCGGGCCAGGTGCAACATCCATTCCGCCAGCACAAGCTGCCGCCACGCCGGCTGCGCCGGCGAAGCGCCATCCGCCCGCAGCTCCAGCGCACTGAGCGCTGAAGCCAGCTCGTCCAGCCACTTAGCCAGCTCCTGTTCATTCGCCGGCGGCTCGGCGGCAATCTGGCTGGCCACCACCGACAGCGCCCCGTCCAGGGACGGCCAGGGCACGGCGTCACCCGCCTGGTCGAGCGCCAGCGCCCGCGTCACCGGATGCCGGGGCTCGCCCGCGTGCAGCCGCTTCCACTCCTCGTACCACCAGGCCAGCTTGCTGGTCGCTACCCCGGTTTCCCGAATTCCGACCAGCTCGGTGAGCTCAAACAACAAAACCCGCTGCGCGGCAAACCGGCGGCGACCGGGCTCGGGCATGAACAGGCGGCTGACCGCCAGCGCCGGTTCGGTGCGCTGCAGCCGGTCCTCAAGGTAATGCTCAACGCTGTCACTCTTCATCGTCAGCCGCCGCCCCGTCGGACGAATCCACGTCCGGCACCGGGCGTACCGGCGTCTCAATATCGTCGCTGCTCAGAATTTCCCGCCGCTCCGCAACCCCCAGCTCCGTGAGGCGGCGGGCCGAGGGCAGCACCTGGCGATTGAGTGACCCCACACTTTTGTTAAAGGCATCCACGCTGCCCTGCAGCGAGCGCTGCAGCCGCGCAAAGTGTTCCGAAAACACGCCGACCCGCTTGTGAAACTCCTCCGCCAGCGAGCGAATCTCCCGGGCGTTTTCCATCAGCGCAACCTGCCGCCAGGAAAACGCCACCGCCCGCAGCAGCGCCACCAGGCTGGTGGGCGTGGCGAGGATCACCCGCTCGCGCAGCGCGTCTTCCAGCAGCGCATCGTCCCGATCCAGCGCGGCGGTCAAAAACTGATCCCCGGGAATGAACAGCACGGCAAAATCTGGACTGTTTTCAAACTGCTCCCAGTACTTCTTGTCCGCCAGCTGCTTGACCCGCTGGCGCACGTTTCGGGCGTGCAGTGCCAGCGCCTTATCCCGGGCCTCCGGGTCGCTGGCGGCCTGCGCCGTGAGGTAAGCATCCAGCGGCGTTTTCACGTCCACCACGATGTCCCGGTCGTCCGGCAGGTGCACCACCATGTCCGGCCGCAGCCCGCCGTCTTCTCCCTGCACAACCACCTGCTCGCTGAAGTCGCAGCGCTCCACCATGCCG
>JBCCVP010000107.1:0-17608 GCA_039195135.1 Pseudomonadota bacterium
CCTACTCCTGGCCGATGGATTTTGCCGGCGGACCTGCTGATGGATACGTCTCGGCAACCGTCCAGCATGTCGGTGATCGGATTACCCAGCCCAGTGACCAGGTGGCCGGTGCCGGAGACTTCGTGTCGGGCCTGCCGTTTGGTGGCGCCAGCGGCACTGATGTTACCAGCCTGGACCTGGAGCTGGATGAGTACACTATTCTCAATCTCAGTGCCGGTCTGATTAAGGACAACTGGGAGGCGGTGCTGTACATCCAGAACGCTACGGATGAAAACGCCCTGCTGTCGTTTGACCGGGAGCGTGGCGGCCGGGCCCGTCTGGCCTACCGCACCAACACGCCGCGCACCATTGGCGTGACCTGGCGGATGCACTTCGACTGATCCCCGACCGGGGCTCGCGCTCTGGAAAAGCGGCCGGCTCTGCCGGCCGCTTTTTTTTGTGATGGCAACGCGGTTGCCCAACCAAGCCCAGGCCGGGCTCCCCGCTTTCGGCGAAGGAAGATGTTATGTTATAACGTTTCCGGTCATGGCTTCGCATTTCTTCGCGCCGCGCTCTGGAGTGCTGCGTATCCCACGTCCCGCTGATCTCGGTTTCATCCACGGAACGATCCTTCCATGAGCCACGCAATAGCCCCACTGCCGGTCACTGTCCTCAATGGTTTCCTGGGCGCGGGCAAAACAACCCTGCTGCAGAACCTGCTGGTTCAGGCCAGGTCTTTGTCGGAGATCCGGCTGGCGGTTATCGTCAACGAAATGAGCGAGCTCGACATCGACGGCCTGATCCTCGACACCAGCGAGGTGCTGTCCCTCGACGATGAGCTTCTGGTACCTATCCCAGCCGGCAGCATCAGCGGGCCGGAAGGCCTCAAGCGCTTAGCGGCAGCGGTGGATCAGGTGCGATCCGCGGGTGCTTCGCATATCATTATCGAAACCTCCGGCAGCGCGCATCCCTGGCCCCTTCTTGGGGCAATCCGAGCCCATGATTCCTTGCAACTCCGCGGCTTCCTGACAATCGTCGATACGGTCACTCTGGCACAGGATCATGACCTTGGCCGGTCGATTGTCCCTGCCGCCTCTCGCAATCTGGCCGCCAACCGGCGCGGGATCGAGAACCTTCTGGCCGAGCAGATCATGTTTTCCAACCGCATTGTGCTGAGCAAGATGGATCGAATTCCCATGGAGCGACTGCAAACCGTGGCTGAGTCGATACACCCAATCAATCCGGGCGCAGACATCGTGGCCATGCAGTGGGGCAATCTGAAACTGAGCGACGTGCTCGCAATGGCACCCTATGATCATGCCCGAGTTGCGACGCTCGGCGCCGAGCTCACCGATTGGGACAAAAAGCACGGCGCCAGCTCGATGGCCAGTGCCGAGGATTACCGCATCCGCAGCGTCGTGATCTCCGACCCTCGACCATTCCATCCACAGCGCCTTTGGGACGTCTACAACCACTACCTGGGTACGGGCATTTATCGCAGCAAAGGCTTCTTCTGGCTGCCCACCCGTGACCGGCTTCAGCTGCTCTGGAATCAGACTGCGGGCAGTGTCGGACTGGCCATCGTCAACTTCTGGAAAGTGGCGGCGCTCGAGGATGAAACCCTGAACCTTCTCCCGGAAGAAAGACAAGAGCTGCAGCGCCGCCTGAAGGATCTGTCTCCAGAGTTCGGTGATCGCCACTGCCGCCTCACCGTCATCGGTGATCATACCGGGCTGGATACCTTTGCCGAGGCGTTACGAGGCTGTTTCTGCACGTCGCGGGAGGTTGCCCAGTGGAAAGCCGGGCACAAATTCGACGACCCATGGCCAACCGAAACTGCTCATCTGTTCTAACCCAGGTGGGTGCTTAACCGGCTGAACGACGTAACCCAGACCGACCGTTCGATGTCAGCACGTCAGCCGGGAAACATGAACAGGGCGGACAGCGCAATAAATCCTAGCCCTTCCGGCGCCGAATGGCCCCGCTTGGCGAGCAGCGTCGGCATCCGGGTCGCCAGCCCCCAGTAGCCCCAGGAAAAGCAGAAGTTGATCACGCTTTGAATGAGCGTGGTTCGAAGCGTCCCGCCGCGGAAAATATTCAGGAAGGCGATGTCATTGCCTTTGGCGCTGGCGCCCGGTTTGGTGACGGGCTCGATGCGTCCCTCAGCCAGTCGACGAATCGCTGCGCCTGCCTCCGCGGTGCGGCCCTTTTCCGCCAGCCAGTAGGGCGACCCCGGCAGTAGCCGGGCAATCACCAGCGCCCAGAGAGACACCAACGTGCTGAAACCGAGCACGCGGTATTCACTGGCTTCCTTGCTGGCGTAGTGCTGCTGGCGATGACCCTGACAGAACCACCGCCGCGGCCACAGACCTCGATGTCGATACTGAACACGCGTTTTAGGCGCTGGGCCCAGGTCATGGTGGCATGGCGCTCGGCGGGTGTGCGGACTTCTGCGTTGGAGATAGACATGATGCCTTTCCCGCGGGGAATAGGCAGAATAAGCGCCCTGTCGCGCCAGCCGAAATCCATCAAGCCGATGGTGACGCCAGGTGGCAGCGAAAATTGGCCGGCCAAAAGCCTCCCGCGCCGTGGCAGCCGCCTGCGCCGCCAACCCGGTTGCGCTGGTCATTCCCTATCATCGCGTGGTGCGCAGCCATGGGGTCCTGTAGGGCTATCGCTGGGGCGTTGAGCGCAAGGCGGAGCTGCTGCGGCGGGAGGCGGCGGGGTAACCCGGCCCGGCACACCGGTGGTCAGAGAAACAGCTCCCGCGCCCTGGCCACCCGCGCCGCCGGCGGGTCTCGAAACACGCGGCCGGGCAGGGCATTGATGGCGCTGATGCGCGGCTGCATGCCGCTGCCGTTGGCAACCTGGATCGCCAGCCCGGGACGGGCGTTCAGTTCCAGCACCAGCGGTCCGCGGTTCACGTCCAGCACCAGATCCGCACCGAGGTAACCCAGCTCGGTGGCGTCCGCACAGCGGGCGGCCAGCTCAAGCAGACCGTTCCAATCCGGCAAACGAACGTCGAGCAGCGGTGCGCCGGAGTCCGGATGCTCCCGGATCAGCTTGTCAAACTGGACCGCCTGAATCGAGCAGCCGCTGCCGATTCCGATTCCCAGACCCACCGCCCCCTGATGAAGGTTGGCCTTGCCGTCGGACGCGCGGGTGGAAAGACGCATCATCGCCATCACGGGAAATCCGCGGTAAACGATGATGCGAATATCGGGTACGCCCTCAATGGACAGGTCGTCGTAGACCGGGTCAGGCCGGATCAGTTCCTCCACCAGCGCTACGTCCGGGCTGCCGCCCAGGGAGTAGAGGCCCGACAGCACGTTCGATACGTGGTGGCTGATATCCCGCAGCCGCAGCACCGCACCGGATGGTTTGATAAAGCGGTTGGGCTGGCGTTCGGTGATCACGAGGATGCCTTTGCCGCCGCTGCCTTTCGCGGGTTTGATAGCGAACCCGTCGTGGGCCGGCAGCAGCTTTGCCAGGTCGCGCAGGTCATGCTGGGACTTGATCGCGCCGATCAGCGCCGGCACCGGCAGGTCGTACTCCGCCGCCATCTCCTTAGTGAGCAGCTTGTTATCCACCACCGGGAACAGCCGCCGGGGATTGTGTCGCGCGATCAGATCGATGTTGCGCCGGTTCATGCCCACGATGCCAGCGCGGCGGAGCTGCCCGGGCGTAGCCCACTTCATGGGCCTGGTTTCACCATGTCGCGAAACCGATAGAGCTCCAGCAGGCGATAGCCGCTGTAGTTGCCGATGAGCATGATCAGGGCGAGGATCAGGAACTGCAGGCCGATGAAGTTGAAGCTCAGGTGCTGCACCCACGCGCTGGTCATGGCGAGATAAGCGGCGATGGCCGTCAGCAGGCTGCCGGAGCCCTGCAACGCCACTTCTTTCCAGCCTTCCTCCTCCCAGAGAATGGACATGCGCTCCACGGTCCAGGACAGGATGATCATGGGAAAAAACGTGATCTTGAGACCTTCCGTCAGCCCCACCTCGTAGCTGAATACGCTGAAGGCGCTGATGATAAAGATCACGGTAATAATGACCGCGGAGATGCGTGCCACCAGCAGAAGATTGAGGTGGGACATGTAGCTGCGGATCATCAGCCCCACGGCCACCACCAGCAGAAAGCCGATCAGTCCGGTGAGCAGGCTGGTTTCGATAAAGGCCAGCGCAATCAGCACCGGCATGAACGTGCCCGAGGTTTTCAGGCCCACCAGAATCCTCAGAAAGCAGACCACCAGAGCTCCCACCGGCAGCAGCAGAATGGTCTTGAACATCGCCTGTTCTTCGATCGGCAGGCTGTGGATGGAAAAGCCCAGCCAGCCCGACGCGTCGCCCAGCCGCGCGGCGACGTCGCCGTAGTTGGTCTGGTCCGACCGGATCATGGAGAAGCTCAGTTCGGAGTTCTCACCGCCGGTGACCTCCAGGACAAACCCTCGGGTGGGCTGCCACAGCATCATCGGCCGGCGCAGGTCCCGGGCATCGCTGCGCAGGCGGAACAGCCGGCTTTCATCGTCGGACCAGACCCGCAGCATCGGCCGCAGCCGCTGCCGGCGGCGGCCATCTTCCAGCACCAGCCCGTAGACTGTGGCCGCCGCAATCCCGCGGCTCTGCAGCATGTCCGCCAGCAGCCCGGTGAGGTTGTTTTCCCCCACCGCGTTGATCAGCAGCTGAACGTCCTGCGGCCGCTGGGCGCTGCGAAACTGCGCCAGCAGCTGGGTGGCCATGGTGAAGGGGTCTGCCGACAGGGCAAAGGCCTCGTCCAGGATCGCGTTCACCGCCGTGGCATAGGGCTCCTCCCAGCTCGGGGAGCGCAGTGCGGGTGGCGGCGGCGTGCCGTTGTCGACCGCCTCCGCGTCCCGCTGCAGCACCTCGGCCCGATAGTAGAGGCGCTGCCGGCCCCGGGCCTCGCGGGTGGTCCACTGGGCCGCCGGCTGGTCGGAGCTGTCGGTAAACGCGAGACCGAAGCCGGGTGAAGCGCCGCTTTCGTCGAGCACCGAGAACCCGGGCTGGCTGGTGGGCCGCCGCAGGGTTACCGTGGCGGGTCCCCCGGTGCCGACAAAGTCCACCGTGGCTTCGATGGACCAGATGCGTTTCTCCTCTCCCGGAAACCAGGGCACGTCGAAGGCGTAGTGGCGGTAGATGGACAGGCCCAGCCCCAGAGCAGCCAGCACCAGCACCAGCGCCGTCAGCGACACCTGGCGGTTTTTGCGCGAGGCAACGCTCACCGCGGGCGATACCGCCGATGGGTGAAGGACTGGGAGACGTCAATCACATAGAGGTCTCTTAGAAACGCGCGGCCCAGCAGCACCGGGTAGGTCATGTGACTGCGGTCCGTGAGCGTGAATTCGGTGGTCTGGAGCTCCCGGCCGAGGCGGATCGCCATATCCACCACCACCCGCCGTTCCGGCTTCGGCACCCCGGCCTGGCGGATCAGCGCCGTGCGCACGATGGGCAGCTCAAGCTGCACGGTCGATTCGTCGTTGTCGTGTTCAAAGGTGAAGCGCACCCAGTCGTCGCCGTCGCGCTCGAATTCGACAACATCAGTGGCGCTGAGGGAGGACGTTTCGGCGCCGCTGTCGACCCGCGCCCGGTAGTGGCGACCGGGGGGCGTCATGTAGATCCACTCGATCTGCCCGATCACCGTTTTTCCGTCGATGCCGACGGCATCGATCTCCGGGCAGTCCGCGCTGGCTGGCGGCGGTGCCGGGCGAACATTGCTGGCCGCTGCCTCAATTCTCCTGGCCTGCTGATCGAGCTGCGCCGGCAAAGATTCAAGCAACGGCCGGGCTTCCCGAAGATTCTCGAGCAGGTCCCGGCAGACGCTCGCCGCGGCGTCAGCTTCGGACATCAGTTCCGGATCCGGCAGCGGATTGTCCGTTTTGATCTCCAGCCGTTCCAGCCCCGGTCCTCCTGGCGCGGGTTTGAGCGGCGCGCAGCCGCTCGCGAGCAGCATCGCGCAGACAATCCCGATGTTCGGAGCCTGGTACCGGTCCGGGTAACGCAACATGGAAACTCCTTCAGCCTGGATCGGGTGAGCGGTGATACCGGCCCTCGTGGCCGGCTTGACACCCTAAGGATTTTGCTCGGATGGCCGATTATGGCATAACGGTGTTATGCGCTCTTAACAGTGCTTGGGGGACTGATGACAAATATCACGGACGTAAGTCCGGCGGGCCAGGCGGCAACGCGGCTGAGCTTTCTCGGCACGTTGCAGCTGCTGCTCCCCTATCTGCTGGAAAACCTGCTGGAGCAGGTGCGCAGCGTCTGGTTCATCGTGGTCTACCTCGTGGTGTTTCAGGTGCTGGTGCTGGGATTGCCCATCGTGTACGCCGGCATGATCGGCATTGGCATTGTGATTGTCGCGGTGGGCCTGATGTTCTTCATGGAGGGGCTGCGCCTGGGCCTGATGCCGCTCGGCGAAACGATCGGCGCGGTTCTGCCGCGCAACTCCTCGCTGCCGGTCATCCTGGGCTTCGCGTTTATTCTCGGTGTTGGGGCAACCTTCGCAGAACCGGCCATTTCGGTGCTCAAGGCCGCCGGCGCCGGCGTGAAGCCGGAGCAGGCGCCGTTGCTGTACAGCCTGCTGAACGATTTTTCCGGCCAGCTCGTGACCTCGGTAGGCGTTGGCGTTGGGCTGGCGGTCCTGCTTGGGGTGCTGCGGTTTTTCTACGGCTGGTCGCTGAAGGTGCTGATCATCCCCGGCGTGCTCGGGCTTTGTGGCCTGACGCTGGCGATGCACTACAACGAGGTGACCCGACCGATTCTGGCGCTTGCCTGGGACTGCGGTGCGGTGACCACCGGACCGGTGACGGTGCCGCTGGTGCTGGCGCTTGGCGTTGGCGTGTGCCGGATCGTCGGGTCCGGCGAATCGCGCAATGCCGGCTTCGGTATTGTGACCCTGGCCTCCCTGTTTCCTATTCTCGCCGTGCTGCTGCTTGGCCTGTATCACTTCCAGGCTGGTGACTACTACGGCGCGCCGGGCTATCTCGGTGATCCGGCCGAGGCGGGGGCGGTGGCAGACGAGGTCGCGCCTCCGGCGGCTGATCCGGCGGCGATCACCTCGGACGAATTCGACTCGCTGCTGGCTGACCCGGAGGCGATGAGGGAGCTTGAGGTGCGCTACGAGGGGGGCGAGCCCACGCTGGTAGAGGGCCAGATCGTGCTGGAAAATCCGCGCGTTGTGCTGTCCCGCCCACCGGTGGACCGGCCGGCGGTCATGGGGGACGCGCAGTGGGATGAAAACAAAAGTTTCGGCAGCGGATTCGTTTCGGCCCTGAAAGAGTCGCTGCGGGCAATCGTACCGCTCTGCCTGTTTCTGTTTCTCACGCTGAAGCTGGTGCTGCGGGAGAAGATTCAGCGGCTGGACGAGATTGCCATCGGGGTTGGCTTTGCGGTGCTGGGCATGTGTCTGTTCGTGCTGGGCATTTCTCTTGGCCTGACGCCCCTCGGCTCCCAGCTTGGCAGCAACGTGCCCGGGACTTTCGCGCAGATTACCCCCTGGGGGATGCAGGGCTTCGAGGGCCCCCTGTTTGAGTCGAGCAATGCCGGAAAAGCCCTGGCGGCCATCTTTGGGTTTTTCCTGGGTTATGGCGCGACGCTGGCCGAGCCGGCGCTGAATGCGCTGGGCAACACGGTGGAAAAAATCACCGTCGGCGCCTTTAAGAAAAAGCTGCTGATGCAGTCGGTGGCGTTTGGCGTGGGCCTTGGCATAGCCGCCGGCGTCTGCAAAATCGCCTACGACATTCCGCTGGCCTACCTGCTGATCCCGGCGTATCTCGGCCTGACGATCCTCACCTGGATCTCATCGGAAGAGTTCGTCAACTTCGGCTGGGACAGCGCCGGTGTGACCACCGGGCCCATCACCGTGCCGCTGGTGCTCGCCATGGGCCTGGGCATCGGCGCCAACGTACCCGGCATTATCGACGGGTTTGGCATTCTGGCGCTGGCCTCCGTGGGGCCGATTATCACCGTGCTGGCGATCGGCCGCCTGGTGGCGCGGCGCCAAGCCCGGGAAAACCTGGACACGGCGGCGGTGGAGTGAGCCATGACCCATTTCTGCAGCAACGATAAAGTCTCCGTGGTAACAGCGCTGCTGCCGCGGGAGTCGTCCGACGAGGTGATCGAGCGGATCTTCAACGAGGGCGAGCCGAATGTGCTGCTGCTGAACGCCCGCGGCACACTTTCCAAAGATCGCTGGTACCGGCGCATGCTGCCGCTGATCAGTCCGGAAAAAACGCTGCTGCAGCTGTTTGTGCCGGATCCTGAGGTGGACCACATTGTGGAGGAGATCATCGCCAGCGGCGGTCTGCAGCGGGCCGGCGCCGGCGCGGTGTTTTCCGTCCCCTGCGATGAGTTCTCGTACACGTCAGACTTCACCCTGTGGTCCGGTGATTTTGCTGACGCGCCGGACGCAACCGACAGCCTGAAAGAAAACCTGACGGCGATCTTCTGCATCGTGCAGCCGGAACAGACCGACGTGATTTCCCGCGCCGCCATGCAGGCCGGTGCCCACGGCCCGATCGTGCACTACTGCGAAGGCCGGGGCCTGCGGGACCGGCTGGGCTGGCTCAAGATCACCAAAAAGCCCACCAAGGAGGTGCTGGTGGTGGTGGTGGATAACGCGGATGCGGACACGGTGGTGGAAGCCATGGTGAGCGCCGGCCGGATCGACATGCCGGGACGCGGCTTTCTGTATCGCATGCCGGTGCAGAAGGGACTGGTGAGCATCGCCAGCACCGTCGGTGCGCGGCAGGCGACCATGCAGCAGGTGGTGGCTGCCATCGACTCGCTGAAGGGATCCACAGCCTGGCGCGAACAGGGCGTCTTCCAGAGCGTTGGCGCCCGGAGCGCGGGTTTGAACCTGTTCGGCAAGCTGCGTCAGCGTCAGCATCTGGGGGGGCAGGTGATTCTGTCCTGCATCATGGCGCGCAAACATGCCGGTCATGTGATGGACGCGGCGCTGGCGGCCGGCGCCCCGGGCGCCAACGTGAGCCAGGCGCGGTTTATTGAAGCCACCAGCGAGCGCACCAGCCACGGCGTGCGCCTGACCTCGGAGCGGAGCATCGTGCACCTCATCCTGGCGCCCGGCCAGCTCGCGCGGGTGCGCAACGCGGTGATTGACTGTATGGCAAGCCGGGAAATGACCGGCGCCTGCGTCTACGCTCAGCCCGTCAGCCGCGCTTACACTTACATTCCCGGCGCTGCCAAAGTTGCCAGCTAACGCTTCGGCAGTGCAACTGATCAGCCGCAGCAAGCTGTGATGCCAATGGCCCGCTCCGGCGGGCCATTTTTTTGCGCTGCCGGACCGCCGGCGCATCGCCGATTGGGTTTATCATGACCCGTCCACGCCTGAAGGAAATCGACCCAAGTGGATCCCGCGGATCTGGATTTTGACCGCCGTCACATCTGGCACCCCTACACGTCCATGCACGAACCCCTGCCGACGTATCCCATGGCGGCAGCCGAGGGAGTGCGGCTTAAGCTCACGGACGGCCGGGAGCTGATCGACGGCATGGCGTCGTGGTGGACGGCGATCCACGGCTACCGCCATCCGGTGCTCACCGCCGCCGTCACCGACCAGGCCGAGCGCCTGGCCCACGTCATGTTTGGCGGCATCACCCATCAGCCCGCGGTGGACCTTGCCCGGCACCTGGTGGCGCTCACGCCGCCCGGACTTGATCACGTCTTCTTCTGCGACTCGGGTTCTGTTGCCGTGGAAGTGGCCATCAAGATGGCGCTGCAGTATTGGTTTGCCGCTGGCGAGCCGCAGCGCCGGCAGCTGCTGACGGTGCGCTCCGGCTATCACGGCGATACCTTTCAGGCCATGTCGGTGTGCGATCCGGTGACCGGCATGCACGAGATCTTTACCGGCGTTCTGCCGCAGCGGCTATTCGCCGACGCGCCGCGCTGCCGCTTTGACGACGTCTGGGATGAGGCGGACTTTGCCTCGTTTGAGCAGCTTGCGCGGGCCGAAGCGGGGCAGATCGCAGCGGTGATCCTGGAGCCGGTCGTGCAGGGGGCCGGCGGCATGTGGTTTTATCATCCGACCTATCTCAAACAGGTGCGCGCGCTGTGTGATGAGCTGGGCATCCTGCTGATCGCTGACGAAATCGCCACCGGCTTCGGCCGCAGCGGACGGATGTTTGCCTGCGAACACGCCGGCATTTCGCCCGACATCCTGTGCCTGGGCAAGGCATTGACCGGCGGCGTGATGAGCCTCGCCGCCACCCTTGCCAGCGGCGCGGTGGCCGCGCAGATTTCCTCCAGTGAACTCAACGGTGGCGTGCTGATGCACGGACCCACCTTCATGGGCAATCCGCTGGCCTGTGCGGTCGCCAACGCCAGCATCAAGCTGCTGCTGGATGCGGACTGGGCGGGCAACATCGAGCGCCTTGAGGCAGGCCTCCGGCGGGGCCTCGCGCCCTGCGCTGAGCTGCCGGGGGTGGCCGACGTTCGCTGCCTGGGCGCCATCGGCGTGGTGGAAATGCGCGAACCGGTGCAGATGGCCACGCTGCAGGCGGCGTTTGTGGAGGAGGGGGTCTGGGTGCGGCCGTTTGGCCGCCTCGTATACGTGATGCCGCCCTACGTGATCAGCGACGCCGAGCTCGCCACGCTAACCGGCGCCATCGTGAAGGTGCTGGGTGTCTACCGCGCAGACCCCTAGGTCGATGACTCCGTACCCGGGCGAGCGTCCGAGGGTTTGAAAGGCACCACCGACCGGGGCTCCGCCGGCTCAATCTCCCCGGCACGGGTCTGGTCGCTGCGGATATGCAGGTCCCGCTGCGGAAACGGAATTTCGATGCCGGCCTCGGTCAGCCCGGCCTCCAGCTCCCACATGTAGGCGGCCCGCGCCCGGCCCGGGCGCTGCACGCCGCTGCGGTTGACCCAAACCAGCAGCTGAAACTCGAGCGCGTTGTCGCCAAAGTTCACCAGCCGGATCTGCGGTTCGTGGCCGCGCAGGTGCGTGAGGGTGTAGTCAACCCGCTCCGTCGCCGCGAGCGCCACCTGCTTTACCACCTCCTTGTCTGTGCCGTAGGCCACGCCGAAGTTCACGCGCAGCCGGGCAAACCCCTCGACCATGGTCCAGTTCACCAGCCGGGTGCTGACAAACTCGGAATTGGGCACCACCACGTCCACGTTGTCGTTGGTGTTGATGCGGGTGGCGCGCACGCTGATCTCCCGCACCGTGCCGCGCAGACCGGAATCCAGCTCGACGTAATCACCCACCTTCAGGGAGCGATCAAACAGCAGAATCAGGCCGGATACAAAGTTGTTGACGGTGGTCTGGAGACCAAAACCAATACCCACCGACAGGGCACCGGCGATGAGCGCAATCGAGGTGAAGTCCAGCCCCAGCGTCGACAGGCCGAACAGCAGGCCCAGCGTGATGATCAGGTAGTGCAGAATCCGACTGGCCGCGTAGAGCGAGTGGGTCTCGGTAATGTGGCGCCGGTCCTTCATCCGCTGCAGGGCGCTGCGCACCAGCCAGGACAGCACAAAGGTGGCCACCAGAATCAGCAGTACCTTGGCCAGTTCCCAAAGCGTGACGGGATCGTCGCCCAGGTGGAAGAGGGTGAAATCTGCCCATTGATCGGCATTGCTGAAGGCCGCCGCCAGGGCCAGCTTGGTGCTCAGCCACAGGCCTGAGAGACCGGAGTCGCTACCCGCCAGCTCCCGGGCTAGCAGGCCCTCCAGCAGTCGATTGTGCTCCACGAGGGAACCCAGTTCCCGCACCTGGCGCAGGTTTTTCACCGCCAGCTCGCGGGCCTGCTGGTCAGCGGCCCGCAGCTCCCGTGTGCGATTGGTGATAGCGCTGCTGGGCGGTTCCAGCAGGAATGACGCGGTGAGGCGCTGCCAGCCGCTGAATTCGCCTTCGCTCTGGGCGATCAGCTCCCGCAGCGACTCCAGGTAGGCCTGCATGTCCGTGGCCGCGGCGCCTTCCTCACTGCGCGCCTCGTGCCACAGGAGCTCTCCCTGCTGCCGGGCCTGGATCAACTGCAGCCGAGTGGTGTCCGCCAGCGCGCTCAGCAGCTGCTGCCGCACCAGCTGGGCCCGCACAACTCCTGCCTCGGTCGTTTCATCCACCTTCAGCAGCTCCCGCTGCCGGGTGCCCAGCGTTTCCTCGGACTCGACAAGCTCCGCCTGGGTCTGCGCCAGCGCTTCCTTCGCTGCCTCGGGGTCAAACCCCTCCACCGACACCTGCGCCTGGGCCACCACCAGCTGCTGGCGGTACTGCTGAATCTGGCGTTCCAGCTGGGCCCGGCGGGCTTCGGCCCGCTGGTCCCGCAGCGTAAGCACCGCCAGTTCGGCGCGACTGGCGATGGCTTCAACGCCGGTTTGGATCGCCGCAATGCTGCCTTCATTCTGGTCCCGGTGATTCAGGATGTCAGAGTCGTAGCGACTGCGGGATTGCTCAAGCAGCTGCTTGGAGCCGCCGAGGTTTTCATTCAGGTCGGTGAGCGTGATCTCCCGGTCGCGGACGGCGCTGGCGGCGTTGAACAGATCCGTGAGGCTGAAGGCGCCGTCGGTACGTACGGTAATCTCCCTCTCCTCTACCGCCCGGCCCAGTTCCTCAAGGTAGGCGTCCAGCCGTTCTTTGGCGCGCTCGGCAGCCTGGGGAATATCGCCCACGTCTTCTTCCGCCACCGTCTCGACGGAGGCATCAATCGCGATCTTCAGCTCCGCAATGCGCTCGCCGACATCGACCCCTTCGCCGGTGACGTCGGCCCACCAGCCTTGCTGCAGATTGTTGGGCGCCGGCAGGGGCGGCGGTCCCGCCGTGTCTTCACCGCCGCCGGTCAGGCTGAGTCCCTGAGCTGCCGCGGTGCCGGCCAGGAGCCACAGACCACTGACCAGCAAAAGCGTGAGGATCGGATTGGTGATAAGGCGTGCCATGGTTTCAGCATAGCACCCTGGAAAGCGAGGATTCATGCGCTCAAAGCCTGCTTCCTAGAGCTGCCGCAACAGCACCTGCGTGACCTGATACTCAAAGCTGTCCGGATCGGTGCTGTGTTCGATGAGCTTGCGGCGATCGGCCAGCAGGCGTTGAATCAGGTCAGACAGGGCGGCGCGCTCCGACCGGACTGCGCCGAGGCTCGCCTGCAGCTCTTCCCGGGACATACTGCGCAGGGCGGCGGGGAGCTGCTCCTGAGAAAGCTCATCAAGCTGAATCCGGCCCGCGTCGAGGTCCTGCAGTAGATCTCCGGGACGGTGGAGTACCCGGCCGCTGGCCTCACCAAAAGCCAGCCGATCAATCCGGCTCAGGTCGCTCAGCTCCTCCGCCCGGGCCCGCTCATCGCGAAGCTCCTGCCGGGCGGTGACGCTGCCATAGGGCAGCAGCGTGGCGTCGAGGCGGCTGCCCAGGGCGATAAGATCCTGGTCCAGCGGCGTGCTGGGCGCCCGGGAGTGGGTGGCCAGCGGTAGATCGAGCAGCTCGGCGCGGTCGCCGGCGCGAAGGTTGGCAAAGCGTCGCCGCGTGGCGCTGGACTGGCCGATGAGCACCGGGTTGATCACGATGCCGGACTTTGCTGCCTCGGCCACAATCTCGGTGTAGTTCGGTTCATCCGGATAGTCCTTCGGCGGCGCATCCCCGATCAGAAAAATCACCCGCAGCGCCTCGTCGCCAGACCGCCAGCCGGTCTGCCGGACGGTTTCCCACAGCGCCTGATGAACGGCCTCCGGACCATCACCGCCGCCGCCGGCGGTCAGCGCCTGCAGGCGCACCTCGACGCGGTCCAGATCCGGCGTGAGGGGGGTAAGCTGGGTTACGTATTCATCGCCGCGGTCCCGAAACGCCATGAGGCAGACCCGCAGGTTTGGATTCTGATCGGTACTTCCCCTTTCGGCGGCAATCTCGTTAGCAATCTCGGTGGCAATGAACCAGATTTTCTCTTTTGCCGTTTCGATCGCCGCGGACATGGAGCCGGTTGTATCGAGGACAAAGCAGACGTCCACCTCGCGGTAAGGGGTGGATCCGGCGGCGGTGGCCAGCAGCAGCAGGGCTTTAAGCATGGTGGATTCCTCCTGTGGAGGTCATAAGCTTTACCTGCCGACAGGGCCCTGGAAGGGCAGGCGGCGGGCGAGAATCTGTTCTCGCTATGGCTGCGGACGCGCCTCAAGCAGCGCCGGAGACGACCGCCAGAAGTCACCCCGGGCCCGGCTTGGGCCCGACCGGGGGTCCAACCTGAGCCAGGCTGGCTAGGAGTTGAGCACCAGCACCGAGCGGTCCGCCAGCCGAATGATGCGCTCAGCGACAGAACCGATGCGCAGCGCCTCGAGTCCGGTGCGGCCCCGCGAGGGCACAATGATGGCGTCCGCGTCAATTTCTGCGGCGTACTGGATCACCTCCCGGCCGGCGTCGCCGAAGCGCACCACGGAGGCAGCGGGTTGGACCGGCAGGTTAGGGACCCAGTCCGCCAGCCACTTGGCGGCGGTTCCGGAGGCTGCGCCGGCATCGGCGATGGCGGTCCCCGGCTCCCAGTCCAGCGCGTCGGAGCGGGCCACATGAATCACGTGCACCTCCGGCCAGCTGGCCTCCGCCAGCGCCGGCTTGAGCGTTTCCAGGCAAACGGGCGAGAAGTCGATAGGAATCACCACGGGCCCGGTGAAGTTGGGTAATTTCATCTGCGTATCATTCGGCATCGCCGCGCCTCAGCACCAGTACCGGACAGTTCGCCAGGCGGACAATCCGTTCGGCCACCGACCCCAGCACCAGACGCTTCCAGCCGTGAAAGCCATGGGAGGGCACCATGATCAGGTCGGCGTCAATGCGATCGGCGAATGCCACCACCTCCGTGCCCGGATCCCCGGTGAGAACCTCCGTGGGATAAGACGGCCAGTTTTGCTCCTTCAGGTATCGCTCGAACTGCTCCCGCGCGGCGTTCATCCGCTCCGCCTCGGGACCGGCAGCAACCACCACGTCTCCAGCGGCCGGGTAGACCGCGGGCTGTACCACATGGACCAGCCGGATGTTGTCGGCTGAGGAATCGGTCAGAGGGCCGGAAAGCGCGGTGGTGCAGGCCTCAGAGAAATCAACCGGTACAACGACCGTGACGCCTTTCAATTCGAGCATGGCAGCCTCCTGTCTAAAGCTCCATTTAACGGACTCGCGCTGCCACTGCCAATCGTGTCTTTTACTTAGCGGCGCGCTGGACCGATCCAAAGTCTACGGGGGAATGGCGGCGGTGCGACCTGGGCGCCCGGGCAGGGGATCGTTACCATGACCGCATGCCGGAGCTGCCTGATATCCAGCTGTACGTCCATGCCCTGGCCCGGCGCCTTGAGGGCCAGCGCCTGCGAGGGCTGCGCATCGGGAGCCCATTTGTGCTGCGCACCGTCACCCCAACGCCGGAAGACCTGGTCGCACAGCGCATGGTCAGCGTGTCACACCTGGCTAAGCGATTGATCGTGGGCTTCGAAGGGGGCCAGCAGCTGCTGATTCATCTGATGGTGGCCGGCCGCCTGGTGTTGAGGCCGGCCGGCGCCAAGCTGCCGCGGGGACGTGGCCTGGCGGCGCTGGATCTTGACGACAGCACTATCTTCCTCACCGAAGTGAGCAAAAAAAAGCGCGCGTCGATCCACATCGTGGCCTCGGCGGCGGAGCTGGCCGCGTTCGACCGCGGGGGCATCGATCCGCTGAGCTCGGACCTGGCGCAGTTCCGGGAGACTCTGACCGCCTCCAACCACACCCTGAAGCGGGCCCTGACGGATCAGCGGCTTCTCAGTGGTATCGGCAATGCCTACTCGGATGAGATTTTGTTTGCCGCCCGTCTGTCCCCCCTGCAGAAGACCCGGAATCTTGACGACGAGGAGTGGGCCCGACTGCACCAGGCCATGCGCCGCACCCTGGAGGTCTGGACCGAGCGGCTGGCCCGGGAGACGGGCGAGGACTTTCCGAAAAAGGTGACCGCCTTTCGACCGGAGATGGCGGTACACGGCAAATATCGCGAGCCGTGCCCGATCTGCGCAAGCCCGGTGCAGCGCATTCAATATGCGGAAAACGAAGCCAACTACTGCGCCCGCTGCCAGACCGGCGGCCGACTGCTGTCCGACCGGGTGCTGGCGCGGCTGCTCAAGAGCAGCTGGCCCCGTACGATAGACGAACTGGAGTAGCACCCCCAAGCTACTTACGGGTATCAACGCTTAAACAAATGTTGCTGTCTGTAAAAGCGGGTTGCACACCCCGCTTTTAGACTCTGCCCTGTGAGATGTTTGCGTTCCTGGAAGAAGTTCGGAATCGAAAATGCACTCGAAACTACGCTATCTCGCTGTCGGCGCGATGTTTGTAGGCCTGTGCGTGATCACCGTGGAACAAGGCACCGCCCGCATGGAAGCGGAAGCGGTACGCCAGGTCCACGCCGTGGTAAACGGCGTTGACCATCTGGTGGTTTCGCTAAGTGGTCGCCAGCTCACGCTGCACGGCCGGATTCGGACGCAGGATCCACGGCGCCTGTCGCCGGCGGTTGCTGAGCTGATCGACTCGATTGATCACCTGCCTGCGGTCGAAAAGATCAACGCCAAAATTGAAATTCGTGAACATGCCGCCGCGGCGGCCAAAGACACCTTGCTGATCAGGAGCTGAAACTATGATGTACCTAGCTGGACAGATTGTGCTTTCCCTGCTGGCGGCCGGCCTGCTTGGCGGCATTGCGGGTTGGATGCTACGCGGTGATCTCGAGCGTCGGGAACCCATTCCGGTGGAGCGTCGTCACCGCTAAACCCCATCGGCCCGGCCGAGTGTCCTGTTCCCCAATTCCTCGGACAGGACACGGAGCCGCGCCCTTGAAATCTCGCAAGGTCAGTCCCACCTTCTTTGAGCGGGCGCCGTAAGGGCCCGCAACTTTACGGGTCGCACTGAGGTGGACCCAACACCTACAACTTATTGCTTCTTTTGGAGGATAGGTCTATGACCACGTTTGATTTCAGCCCCCTTTATCGTTCCGCCATCGGTTTTGAGCGGATGGCCAATCTGCTGAGCAACGCTAGCCGCGTTGAGCAAACCAGCAGCTTCCCCCCCTACAACATCGAAGCGGCGGGCGAAGACCAGTATCGAATCACCATGGCCGTTGCCGGTTTCTCGGAAGATGATCTGAACATCACGTCCGAGCAGAACACGCTGACGGTTGTCGGTCGCCAGGACCGCGGCGAGGACAAGCGGGAGTTTTTGTACCGCGGCATCGCCGAGCGCGCCTTTGAGCGCCGCTTCCAGCTGGCCGATCACGTGCGCGTGACGGGAGCCCGGCTGGAAAACGGTCTGCTCCATATCGAACTGCTGCGCGAAGTGCCGGAGGCCATGAAGCCCCAGTCGATCAAGATCGAGGGCAGCAAAACCCTCATCGAAGGCAAGGCAGCCGCCGCCTGATCGAGCATTAACCAGACCAAAAGGGCGTCCTCGGACGCCCTTTTTTTATGCGGTTTTCGCGGCTTTTTTGTACTCGGCCTTTATGAGTGTCAATGTAAGTGACTGATTTGCCAAATGGCCTTATGCACACCCGGATTTGGGCCGTCACAAACGTGAAACATAGCTGTCATAATTCGCTTGGCTTTCGCAGCGGATGCTGTAAGTGATTGATTCTTAGAAGCTAAACGGGCTGAGCAAATTTTGATCAAAGTGC
>JBCCVP010000108.1:0-17471 GCA_039195135.1 Pseudomonadota bacterium
ATATGGCATCTCCGCCCGCGCCCGCTATACCTGGCGCGAGGGATTCCGGACCCAGGACTTTGGTGGCGGCGCCAACACGAGCGGCAGCAGCACCTTCAGCTTCCCGGTGAATACGCTGGATCGCGGCCAGCTCAATGCCAGCATCAACTACGCCATCAACGACAATCTGACGGTCGGCATCGAAGGGGTAAACCTCACCGAAGAGCGCATCGACCAGCATTGCGTGGCCGAGACCGGCCCCCTGTGTTTTGTTGGCCTCCCGGATCGCAGAATCCAGTTTGGCGCCACCTACCGTTTCTAGCGGTTAATCACTTCGCCGAGTGGAGCCTCACTCACCTGAAAGCCCCGGCCTCGCCGGGGTTTTTTTTGATGCCTAATTGTCTCTTTGGACAACCGATCCCCAATCGCACCACTGTAGACCAGCAAGGCCACAAAAATCGGCAGCCAAAGGCAACCAAAGCTCGCTTGCTATAGAGTTTAATAAATTAAAATCAGTAATTTAGATCATTATTTCGACGTCCCCGGCGACCAGCCCAATTGCCCCGAAGCACGCCTAACAGCCGTCTTGATACACGCCCGACGGACTAGCGAAAGATACTTATTGACACCGGTGACATTTTACGTATCCTGAACCTGAATGAGGAAATAAGCAGCTATGACTTTCCCGCGGCATTGCTACCACAACTTACAGTTCGGTTCTCCTACCGGACGGGGATTGCGTAGATGCCAGTAACCGACCAGACCACCCCCGCCGCGGCTCAGCTGTCACCGGAGTTTGACGCCATATCCCGCCGGCTGATCACGGCGCGCGCAAACGCCGAGGCGCTTGCTGAATTCCCAGGTCAGCTTCCGGCAACGCTTGCCGAGGCTTACGCGGTGCAAAGCGCCTCCATCGCCCGCTGGCCCGACACAATTGCCGGGTGGAAGGTGGGGGGAATCCCGGAGGCGTTCCAGACGACTCTCGGCGCGGAGCGCCTTTCCGGTCCAATCTTCGAACCCTCCGTCGTGCCTGTAACCCCCGGCGCGTTGCACACCATGCCGATCTACAGCGGCGGTTTTGCCGCGCTGGAGGCGGAGTTCATTCTCCGTCTCGGCACCACAGTGACACCGGCACAACGACAGTGGTCCGACGAAGAACTGCTGTCGCTGGTGGCTGCCCTCCACGTTGGCGCAGAGATCGCCAGCAGCCCCATGGCTGATGTAAACCGCCTTGGACCCACCTGTGTAGTCTGCGACTTTGGTAACAACGCCGGGCTGCTGGTTGGCCCGGAAGTGGCCAACTGGAGCCGCCAGCCCCTCGAATCGCTGGGGGTCAGCGTCATCGTTGACGACGTAAACGTCGGTGCGGCAAACGCCGGTGTGATCGATGGCGGCCCCCTGCAGGCGCTGCGCTTCCTGCTTGGGCTATGCGCTGAGCGGCAACTGGCGCTGACCGAGGGCACCTTTGTCTCCTGCGGAGCGGTCACCGGCATCCACGAGATCACCACGTCGGCAAAGGCGGTAGTTGACTTCGGCAGTCACGGCGTTTTCGATGTGGCTTTCGAGTCGATGACGCCGCGGCAGCTGTCGGGCGCGCCGGCCGCCACCTGAAGCGGGGAAAACACGTGGGCCGAACCAGTCGAAAATCTGAGGTCGATTACGCCGCAGCTGCCAGACGCTGGGCCGAAAGCAACAAGGACGGCCGCAAGCCGACCATGAAAGACGTCGCCGAACTGGCGCGGGTTTCCAAAAAGACCATATCGCGGGTGATCAACGATTCGCCGCTGGTTAACGAGGCCACCCGCAAAGGCATTCAGGGACTTATCAGGGAAATCGGCTACCAGCCAGACCCGCAGGCGCGAGGCCTTGCCTCTCGCCGGTCCTACCTGGTGGGGATGATCTACGACAACCCCACCCCCCAGTACGTGGTGAATATTCAGCTCGGCATTCTGGATGTGCTGCGCAATACCGGCTACGAACTCGTGGTGCATCCCTGCGACCGCCGGAGCGACACCTTTATCGAGGATGCGCGGCGATTTATTGAGGTGCAGAAGCTCTACGGAGTCATTCTCACGCCGTCGGTCTCCGAGGATGAGCGCCTGGCGGAGGTGCTGCGGGAAGTGGGCTGTGCCTACATTCGCATCGCCTCCGTGGCCCTCGATATGGAACGGCGCATGATCGTCACGAATGATCGGGTGGGCTCCCGGGAGGCCGCACGGCACCTCGCCCGGCAGGGGCACACGCGGATCGCGATTATCGCGGGACGTCGGAGCTTTCGTTCTGCCCACGAGCGCCGGGCGGGTTTTGAGGAAGGGCTTGCGGAGTTTGGCATCACCGTGCCGTCGGAGTATGTGTTGCAGGGCGACTACACCTTCGAATCCGGTCTGGCGCTGGGTGCCGATCTGCTCGACCTCGATCCGCCGCCGACCGCGGTATTCGCGTCCAACGATGAAATGGCAGCGGGTGTCCTGCAGGCGCTGCATGTGGCCGGCCAAACGCCACCAGATTCGCTGTCCATTGTCGGCTTTGACGATTTTGAGACCGCAACCCGCGTGTGGCCGCGGCTGACCACGGTGCGCACCCCCGCGCGGGAAATCGGCACGCTGGCGGCGGAGCGGCTGCTGGAATTCAACGACGACCCGGAAGGCACCGGGGGGCCGAACGAAACGGTTCCGCGCCTGATTGAGCGGGACTCAACGCGCCGGCCCAACAAATCATGAGCCACAGGCATTCCCCAACACATCGCTGAAGAGAAGAGACCGACTGATGTATTCAGAGATTTACCAGGCAACCCATTCCGCCACGATGGTGACCGCAAGCCCAGACGATCTTCGTGACCGCTGTCCGGGTGACGGGTACGCTCTCGGCGCCGTCCACGTCGGCGGTTCGCAGCTGAAGTAGATGGCCAGCGAGTTGTTCAATCTAGAAGGTAAGGTCGCCGTCGTCACCGGCGCAAACACTGGCCTGGGTCAGGCCATGGCCACCGCGCTTGCCGGTGCCGGCGCCCGCATCGCCCTCATCGGTCGATCCCGGCCGGACGAAACCGAAGCGCAGATCGCCGACGCGGGTGGCGAGAGCGCGGTCATCATGGCGGACCTGAGCAGCGCCGAGGTGGCACGCTCGGTGATGCAGCAGGCCGACGGCGCCCTCGGACCGGTGGACATTCTCGTCAACAACGCGGGCATCATCCGCCGGCAGGACGCGCTCCAGTTTTCCGAAGCCGACTGGGATGACGTGCTGGCCACCAACCTGAAAGTGCCCTTCTTTCTCGCCCAGGCAGCGGCAAAGTCGATGGTCCAGCGCGGAGCCGGCGGCAAGATCATCAACGTCGCCTCGCTGCTCTCGTTCCAGGGTGGCATTCGGGTTGCCTCTTACACGGCGAGCAAAAGTGGGCTGGCGGGCCTGACCCGGCTGCTGGCCAACGAATGGGCGGCCCAGGGTATCAACGTGAATGCCATCGTGCCCGGTTATTTCGCCACCAACAACACCACCGCGTTACGCGCCGACGAAGTGAGAAACCGGCAGATTCTCGAGAGAATTCCCGCCGGCCGCTGGGGGGACCCCGGCGACCTGGGGGGAGCTGCCGTGTTCCTGGCCTCGCAGGCTTCGGACTATGTCCACGGCGCGCTGCTGCCGGTCGACGGAGGCTGGCTGGGCCGATGATCACCCGCCGCCAGCTGTTCCTTGCGCCGCTGCTGCTCACCGGCTGCGGCGATCAGAAGCGCTCGCGACCGCTGTTTGCCGCCGATTCCCAGCCCGACGACTATCCCACCACGCAGGGTCTCCACGCCATCGACCGGCTGCTCAATGAGCGCACCAACGGCGAGATGCGGGTGCGGGTCTATCCCGGTGGGCAGATGGGCGCCGAAAAGGACACGCTGGAGATTGCCGTGTTTGGCGGGCTCGACCTGACCCGGGTCAACCTGGCACCGATCAATTCGATAGTTCCCGAAACCATTGTGCTCGCACTGCCGTTTCTGTTCCGATCCATCGCCCACTCCCGGGCAGCATTTGACGGCGCGGTGGGTCGGCAGATTCTCGATGCCATGATGCCTCACGGCCTGCGCGGCATGTGCTACTACGATTCCGGCGCCCGTTCGTTTTATAACACCAAACGACCGATCTATTCGCCGGACGACATGGCCGGCATGAAGATTCGGGTTCAGAACTCCGATATCTACGTCGCCATGATGCAGGCCCTGGGGGCTAATCCCACACCGATTCCCTACGGCGAGGTTTATCAGTCGCTGGTGCAGGGCGTCGTCGACGGCGCAGAAAACAACTATCCCTCCTACGAGAGCTCCCGCCACTTTGAGGCAGCCGGCCACTACAGCCTGACCCGCCACGTCATGGCGCCGGAGGTGCTGGTGGCTTCCCGCCGCAGCTGGGATGGAATGACAACCGAGGAGCAGGATTATCTGCAGACGGCGGCCTCCGACTCGGTGCCCATCATGCGGGAGCTGTGGGATGCGCGGGTGGGCGTTTCCCGACAGCGCGTGCTGGATCGCGGCGTGCAGGTGGTCGAGAACGTAGACCACGCTGCCTTCGCCGAAAAGATGCTGCCGGTCTGGGACCGGTTTGTGCTGACGCCCCAGATGCAGAGCCTGGTGGACGAGATTGTGGCGCTGGGAGGTGAAGCGTGAGTAATGCCTTGAAGGCCGCCAGCGGGAAGGTCAGCGTTTTTGCCAAGTGGTTTGCCGGCATCGGCCTGCTGATCATGACCGGCATCATCGCGCTGCAGGTTTTTGCCCGCTACGTATTGAACGACAGTCCGGCGTGGGCCGAGCAGGCGGCGCTGCTGCTCATGATCTGGTACGTATTTATCGCCGCCGCGGCAGGAGTTCGCGAGGGGTTTCACATCCGCATCGGGGTTTTTGCTGACCGCCTGCCCGCCGGCCTGCGCCGGCCGGTGCTGGTGCTGGCGCAGGCGATCGTGATCGGCTTTGGCGTGGCCATGGCTATTTTTGGCGTTGAGCTGGCCCAGGAAACCTGGAAGCACGTGATACCCACGCTCGGGATCTCCCGCGGCTATGCCTATATCCCAATCGCGATCTCCGGGGTACTGATCACCGGTTTCGCCCTTGAGCAGCTGATTGCGGAGCTACGCGGCAGCAAGGTGGACAAGCTATGGAACTGACGGTGCTGATCGGCGTTCTGCTGGTGCTGCTGATCATCGGTGTACCGGTGGCCTTCGCCCTGGGGGTGGCATCCCTCGCTACGTTCTTTCTGCTCGACATTCCGCTGATCGTCGGTTTCCAGCGCATGGCGGCGAGCATGAACATCTTCGCTCTGATGGCCATTCCGTTTTTTGTGTTTGCCGGCGATCTGATGCATCGCGCCGGCATTGCCGAACGCCTGATCCGGGTTGCTGACGCGGCCCTTGGCCGCACCCGCGGCGGCCTGGGGCAGGTGGACGTCGGCGCCTCAATGATGTTTGGTGCGGTCTCCGGATCGGCCATTGCCAGCGTCTCGGCCATCGGCTCCACGCTCGGCCCGATGATGAATGAAAAAGGCTACGACCCGGACTACGTGGTCAACGTCTCGGCCACCTCTGCCATCACCGGCCTGCTGATCCCGCCATCCCACAACATGATCATCTACGCCGCCGCCGCCGGCGTCAGCATCTCGCTGGCGGACCTGTTTCTGGCCGGTGTCATTCCCGGCCTGCTGACCGGTGGACTGCTGATGGTGGCGGCCTACCTGGTGGCGGTGCGGCGAAACTATCCCCGCGGCGCGTTTCCCGGCTGGCGCGCGTTTGTGCTGGCTTTTGCCGCGGCCATTCCCGGCCTGCTGGCGGCGGCAATCATTGTGGTCGGCGTGCTGTCCGGCGTGTTCACCCCCACCGAGTCGGCCGGCATTGCGGTGGTCTACACCATTCTCGTCGCCCTGTTCGTTTATCGCTCTTTGACCTGGGAACGCTTCGTCGCGGCGACCACCGCATCGGTGCGAACCACGGCCATGGTGATGATCGTGATCGGCGCGGCCGGCGCCTTCGGCTGGCTGCTGGCCCTGCTGCAGGCCCCGACTCAGCTTGCGGATCTGCTGCGCGGCATCACCGAAAACCCGCTGCTGCTGCTGCTGCTGATCAACCTGGTGCTGCTGGTGCTGGGCACGTTTATGGACATGGCGCCGCTGATCATCATCACCACGCCGATCTTTCTGCCGATGGCCACCGAGCTGGGCATGGACCCGGTGCAGTTCGGCATCATGCTGTTGCTGAACCTTGGCATCGGTCTGGTAACACCGCCGGTGGGGGCGGTGCTGTTTGTCGGCTGCGCCATCGGCAAAATCCCGATCGAGCAGACCGTGCGCACCATGTGGCCGTTTTACGGGGCCCTGATCCTGGCGCTGGCGGCCGTGATCTACATTCCGCAGCTTTCGCTGTGGCTGCCCAGCCTTTTGAACTGAACTGATGCGGCGGGGCCGCCCCGGGATTGCCCGGCTCTTTTGACTAGGGCCGTCATCCCGGACGCTATCCCTGCCGGGAGAGGAAAATCTGATGGCTCAATTTTTATCGTTTGGCGAAATCATGCTGCGGCTGAAGTCCCCGGGACATGAACGCTTCTTCCAGTCCCCAACGCTCGAAGCCACCTTCGGCGGCGGTGAGTCGAACGTGGCCGTCGCGCTGGCCAACTACGGTCTGGACGCGGGTTTTGTCACGGCCCTGCCTGACAACGATATCGCCGAGGCGTGCCTGCGCCAGGTGCGGGGTTTTGGTGTGGATGTCAGCCAAGTGCGGCGCAGCGGCGACCGCATCGGCATCTATTTCCTGGAAGGTGGTGCCAACCAGCGGCCGAGCAAAGTAATCTACGACCGGGCGGCGTCATCAATTGCCCAGTGTGGTCCCGGCGACTTTGACTGGGAAAGCATCTTTGCCGGCGCCAGGTGGTTTCATATCACCGGCATCACGCCGGCCCTGTCCCAATCCGCCGCCGACCTGTCGCTGGAGGCCTGCAAGGCCGCCAAAGCTGCTGGCGTGACGGTCTCCTGCGATTTCAACTTCCGCGGCAAGCTCTGGAAGTACGGCAAAAGCGCTCCAGAAGTGATGCAGGAACTGGTGAAGTACGTGGACGTGGGCATTGCCAACGAAGAAGACTGTCAGAAGTCATTGGACATCTCAGCCGATGTCGACGTGCACACCGGCGAACTGGATACGGCCAAATACGAGGCGCTGTCGCAAAAGGTCCTGGACACCTATCCGGACATGTCGATCATCGCGATCACCCTGCGGGAAAGCCGCAGCGCCGACACCAACGGCTGGTCCGCCTGCCTGCGGGACGCGGACGGCTTCAAGCTTTCGCGGCACTTTGAGATCACCGATATTGTGGATCGCGTCGGCGGCGGTGACAGCTTTGCCTCGGGTCTGATCGCCGGCCTGGCGCTCCATGAGGACCGGCAGCAGGCGCTGGAGTTTGCCGTGGCCGCCAGCTGTCTGAAGCACTCCATCTCGGGAGACTTCAACCGCGTATCCCGCTCCGAGGTGGAAAACCTGATGGGTGGTGACGCCTCCGGCCGCGTCCAGCGATGACCCGGTCTGGCGCCCTGGCCGCGCTGCTCCTGTTGGGTCTGGGCGTCCTGAAGCTCGCCGGCGCCGAGTCACACCCGGGCCTGATTCTGACCCAGCCGGGCGTCGAAAAAATCAAAGCGCAGCTGGGCACGGTACCTCTGTTTGACGCCTCCCTGGCCGCCGTCAAAGCCGAAGTGGATCGAGAGATGCTGGCGGGCATCGAAACGCCGGTTCCGAAAGACTTTTCCGGTGGCTACACGCACCAGCGCCACAAGCAGAATTTTTTCATCGCCCAGAAGGCGGGTTTGCTGTTTCAGATCCTTGAGGATGAAAAGTATGCGGTCTATGTGCGCGACATGCTGCTGCAATACGCAGCCATGTATCCGGATCTGCCGCTGCATCCCCAGGAGCGGTCCTACGCCCGCGGCAAACTCTTCTGGCAGTGCCTGAACGACAGTAACTGGCTCGTTTACATGAGCCAGGCGTACGACGCGATCTACAGCTGGCTGGCCGAGGAGGAGCGGCAGAAACTCGAAAACGACCTGTTTCGACCGTTTGCCAATTTCATTTCCATCGAAAATCCGCAGTTTTTCAATCGAATCCACAACCACAGCACCTGGGGCAACGCGGCCGTCGGCATGATCGGCCTGGTGATGGACGACGAGGAACTGGTGCAGCGCGCGCTCTACGGCATCAAAGACGATGGACTGGAAGCCGGCGCGCGAGATAACGACGGCGGTTTCATCAAAGTCGCGGGCCAGAAGGCCGGATTCCTGGCCAACCTGGAAGCGCCGTTTTCCCCGGACGGGTACTACACGGAAGGGCCCTACTATCAGCGCTACGCCATGTATCCGTTTCTGATTTTTGCGCAGGGCCTGAATAACCGGCGGCCGGGGCTTGAGATTTTTGACCACAAGGACGGCGTGCTGCTGAAGGCGGTCGACGCGCTGCTGACGCTGACCGACGCCGACGGCGAGTTTTTTCCGCTGAATGACGGGCAGAAAGGCATGTCCTATTTCTCGCGGGAACTGGTGACAGCGGTGAACATCGCGTACCACGTGGGAGACCGGAATCCGCAGCTGCTGAGCGTTGCGGCGCAGCAGGGACAGGTGCTGCTGGACGACGCGGGTTTCTCGGTGGCCGCGGCGGTCGCCGCGGGGAAAGCTCAGCCGCTTCAGAAAACCTCGAGCAACCTGTCCGACGGCGCCGACGGCCGCCGGGGGGGCGTGGCGGTACTGCGCCACGGCAACGACCAGATCACCCTGACGTTTAAATACACCGCCCAGGGGCTGAGTCACGGGCACTACGACAAGCTCTCCTATTCCCTGTATGAACAGGGCGCCGAGGTGCTGCAGGACTATGGCCTGGTGCGCTTCGTCAACATCGGTCAGAAGGGCGGCGGCAACTACCTGCCCGAAAACACAAGCTGGGCCAAACAGAGCATCGCCCACAACACGGTCACGCGCGATGCAACCTCCCACTTCGAGGGCAAATACGAGATCGGCAGCCAGCACCATTCGGAGCTGCATTTTTTCTCCGCCGAAGATCCCGACCTGCAGGTAGTCAGCGCCAAAGAGACCCATGCCTATCCCGGCACCCGCATGCAGCGCACCGTCGCGCTGATCGCCGATGAAGGCCTGGAAAGACCGCTGGTGCTCGATATTTTCCGGCTCGAATCCAGCGCGCAGCACCAGTTTGACCTGCCGTTCTATTTCCTTGGACAGGTTATTGACGCCAACTTCGCCTACCAGGCACCTTCAACCCTGGCGCCGCTGGGTAACGCCGCCGGGTATCAGCACCTTTACCTTGAGGGAGCCGGCAAACCGCCCGTGGGCGCCAGTCAGCTGTCGTGGCTGCAGGCGGGCCGTTTTTACACCCTTACCTCCGCCACCCTCTCCGGCGACGAGCTGCTGTTCACCAGAATAGGTGCCAACGATCCAGCCTTTAATCTGCGCCGGGACGCCGGATTTATGATTCGAAGAACAGCGCCGGACGACACAACGTTTGCGACGATCATTGAGTCGCACGGCAGCTACAGCCCCGTGTCGGAACTCGCCCTCAACTCAAGCAGCCGCATCGCAGACCTGAAGGTGGTCTTTGACGATGCCCGCTACACAGCGGTTTCCATCTCCCGGAAAGACGGCAAAACCCGCCTCTTCGCGCTGTCCAACCAGCCGTCCTCGAAAGACCAGGTACATGAGCTGAACATCAGCGGGCAGACCCTTCGCTGGTCCGGGCCGTTCCAATTATCGAACCCGATGTAGCTGCGCTCCCTCCCGAATTTGGCCCTCCCGGCCATGCCCGGGCCAGCGGGAAAGTTTCACCAAGTCATAACAAATGCGCTGCCATACTCACGGTGCGGAATGTTGGACGGTAGCGCTCAGATGCTCGAATCAGCCGTCGCTTCCACCCAACCGCTTGCGTCTGCTGGCTGAAAACCCAGCCCCCGAAAACTAATCCGAGTGGGAGTAATCCATGAAATCGATTCTTCGCAGCGCGTCCGCCGCTGCTCTGCTGAGCTTTGCCGCATCCGCCGCTGCCGATCTGTCGGCGGTGCCGTCCGGGGACTACGGTCTCGACAAGACGCACGGCTACATCACCTTTTCCTACAGCCATCTGGGCTTTTCCAACCCGCACGTGGGTTTTGACAGCTTTGACGTGGCGCTGGATCTGAACAGTGATACGCCGGAAAACAGCAGCCTTAACGTGACGATTGACGCCGCGTCCATCAACAGCCGGGTTGCGGAGTTTGATGATCACCTCAACGGCGATAAGTTTTTTGATACGACCAACCACCCGACCATCACCTTCACCTCGACGGGGATCAAAAAAACCGGCGATGACACTTTTGACGTGATGGGCAACCTGGTCATCAAAGGCGTGAGCAAGCCCGTGACGCTGGCCGCCACCATCAACAAAGCGGCGCAGCATCCGATGCGGAAGGTAGCAACGGTCGGTGTTTCCGCGTCCGCGAAGCTCAACCGCTCGGAGTGGGACCTGGGCCTGTACGCGCCGGCCGTTGGCGATGAAGTCACCCTCATGATTGAAGTAGAGCTGCCCCAGAGCAAGTAACGCATCGCGGGATGCGACGCAAAAGGCGGGCTGACGAGCCCGCCTTTTTTTTGGGGGACTGATCGGCCCGGCAGCAACCCGGGTGTTATGCTCGCCAGGATCAGGAGAGGAGCATTGAGCAGATGATGAAGTCCCCAGGGATTGTGGCCGGTGTCGCTGCGATGCTGGCGGCCCCCGCCGCCTTTGGCTGGACCGACGCGGAGATTGTTCAGTCCTGCACGCAGCTGAATTATGACTATGTGTACCACCGCGACCGCGGCGACATCGAGGCCTACGCCAACCTGTTCACCGAAGACGGGGAATTCGAATTTCTGGCCACGATGAAAGGCCGCCAGGCCATCGGTGAAAGCGCACGCAAACGTTGGGAAGAGTCCGTATCCCGGCACTTTATTCAGCCGACGCGAATCGAGCCCACCGGCCGGGACACCGCGACAGGCGTGATCTATCTCGCGCTCTATGCCGCACCGCGGCAAGCGGAAGCGCAGGCTGGCCCGATCCCTATTCCCGGTGTGCGGGTCATCGCCAGCTACCTCGACCGCTACCGCATGACGGACGAGGGATGCCGCTTCGAGCGTCGCAAGGTCGACGTGCACTTCGAACGCAAAACCGAGTAACGCGGGCGGCCCCGTTTGCTTCGTCAGGCCCCTCTGCTATTACTGATACGAGCACACGGCAGGGAGCCGGTTGATGTCTGAAACAAGTACGCCCGTCACGGAGCTGCTCGAGCAGGCGGCTACGGGGGACCCGGAGGCGCTGGCGGCGCTCAATGAGTCGATTTATCCGGCCCTGCGCTCCATCGCGCGGCGCCAGCTTCGGGCGCATCAGCGAGGCACCCTATGTACCACCGATCTGGTCCACGAAACCTACCTGCGTCTGTTTGGATCCGACGGCTACCAGAACCTGGAGGGTTCCGGCCATCTGTACGCGGCGGCGGCCCGGGCTATGCGCCACGTGCTGGTGGACTACGCCCGGCGCCAGGGAGCTGAAAAACGTGGCGGCAGCCTGCGTCGGGTGGCGCTGGAGGAAGGAAAAATTGCCGCGGAACACCTGCCCGAGCAGGTGCTCTCGCTGGATGGCGCACTCGAGCATCTGAAATCGGCAGACCGGCGCTGCCACGAAGTGGTGCTGCTGAAGTTTTTTGCCGGCTGTTCCATCGAGGACATCGCGGCCCACCTGGAAGTTTCTGATATGACCGTGAAGCGCGACTGGCGCAAGGCCCGAGCCTATCTGTACGCCAGCATGGAACCGGAAGCGTGAATTCGGAGCGCGACCAGGCGGCGCTGGCGCTGTTTGAGCAGCTGGTGGAGCTGACACCGGACGCCCAGCGCGACTACCTGGATCGGGAGGTGACATCGCCGGAGCTGCGGGAGCAGGTTGCGCAGATGCTCGCAGCAGACCGGCGCGAGGCGGGGCTGCTGGATCTTCCCGCCACCGATCACGCGGCGCAGCTGCTGGACCTGCACACGGAGGCGCCGCTGCCCGAAGCCATCGGCAGCTACCGGATCGAGGACCGGCTGGGGGTCGGCGGCATGGCGGTAGTGTATCGGGCGCAGCGCGACGACGGCGCATTTGATCAGACCGTCGCCCTGAAAGTGATTCAGCCGCACCGCGTGTCGGCCCACTGGCGGGAGCGTTTTCTGCAGGAGCGCCAGATTTTGGCATCCCTGGAGCATCCAAACATCGCGCGGCTGCTCGACGGCGGCGTGGCGGAAGACGGCAGTCCGTACTTTGTCCTTGAGTTTGTCGCCGGCAAACCCATCCACGAGTACTGCGACTCCCACCGCCTTAACCTGCGCGAGCGCCTGCAGCTGCTACTGGCCGTGTGCGACGCGGTCAGCCACGCCCACCGCAATCTGGTGGTACACCGGGATCTGAAGCCTTCCAACATCCTCGTCAACACAGAAGGCGAGGTGAAGCTGCTGGACTTCGGCATCGCCAAGCTGCTCTCGGGCCAGGCGGAAACGCTCACCATGACCGATCAGCGACCGCTGACGCCGGAGTATGCAGCCCCGGAGCAATACGCGGGCGAAGCGATCACCACCGCCACCGACAGCTACGCCCTGGGTGTGCTGCTCTACGAGCTGCTGCTGGGCAGCCGGCCGTTTGCCGGCGAGTCTGCCCTGGCGCTCGAACAGCGCCTGTCGGGCCGCCCGCCCCGGTCCATTTCCCGGCTGGCCGCCGATACGAGCGAGGAGGACCGGGAATCCATCGCGGCCGCCCGACAGCTCACCTGGTCGCGGCTGCGGCGGCAGGTACAGGGCGACCTGGAAACCATCGTGCAGAAGGCCCTGCGGCGGGAGCCGGAGCGGCGCTACCAGTCGGCGGACGGGCTGGCGGACGACCTGCGGCGTTACCTGTCCGGCCTGCCGGTGCAGGCGCGGCGGGCAAGCGCCCGCTATCGCCTGGGCAAGTTCGTCAGCCGCCATCGCGTCGGCACGGCGCTGGCGGCGGGGCTGACGCTGGCGCTGCTGGCCAGCCTGGGCGTTGCGCTGCAGCAGACCATACAGGCCCGGGCCGAGGCGCTGCGGGCCAACCAGACCCGGGATTTTGTCGTCAGCCTGTTTGAATACGCATCGCCCGATAAAAACCCGGGCGACCGACTCACGGCCCGGCAGCTGCTCAATCTGGGCGCCGCGCGCATTGAGCAGGAGCTGGGTGATGAACCGGAGCTCAAGTCGGACATGCTGGTGGTGATGGCCGAAACGTTCCTGCAGCTCGGCATCTACGACCGGGCCCAGACGCTCGCCGAGGAAGCGGTGGCGCTGCGGGACGCATCGCCGGATCTTCGCCGGCGCCAGGAGGCCCGGCTGATCCTGGCCCGGGCGCGGCGCCAGAGCGGTGACCTGCCGGGCGCGGAGGCGCTGCTGAACGACGACGTGCTTGAGAATACCGCCGGCCAACTGCGGGCAGCCCTGCTTGTGGAACGGGGTGAGCTGGCCCGCGATCAGGCCCGCTACGACGACGCGGCTACCGCCTTTGAGGCGGCGCTGGCGCTGGACCGGGCGCAGGGCGCGCCGCCGGCGGACGTTGCGCGGGATCTTTATCAGCTCGCATCGCTGAAGGTGCTGACCGGCGAAAACGACCAGTCCCTGGAACTGATGCGCGAAGCGGGCAACCTGGCATCCCAGGCGCAGGGTCCCGGCGCCACCCTCTTTGCGACCATTCAGCATGACCTTGGCGTACTGCTGATCCAGCGGGGTGAACTCGAAGAGGCGAAGCGCGTGCTGTCGGAGGTGCGGACACTGCGGCGGCAGTTGCTGGGGGAGCAGCATCCGGATTACGGCGCAACGCTTAAGGAGCTGGCGGGTATCGCCCGCCTGAACGGCGACAGCGAAGCCGCTGAACCGCTCTACCTGGAAGCGCTGGAAATCACCAAAGCCGCGCTGGGCGTCGACCATTCAGAAACGGCCAATCTGCACAACTCGCTGGCGGTGTTTTACCGCGGCCAGGGCGCCAACAGAAAAGCCCTGCCGTTTGCCCTCGCGGCCCTTGCGGGTGCCCGCAGCAACCTTGGGGAAGAGCATCCGACGGTGGGGGTAATGACCGCCAATGCCGCGGATCTGCAGCGCAGCGTTGGGGAGCTCGAGAAAGCCTCGGAGCTTGCGCACCGGGCACTCGCCATCCAGCTCGCGACCGTGGGCGAGGAGCACCACCTGACCGCCGTTGTGCGCAACGCGCTGGCGGCGGTGCAGTTTGATCTCGGCGACTTTGCCGGCGCGGAGGATCAGCTGCGGTCAGCGGCCAGGGTTTTTCGGCAAACCGCCGGCCCGGATCATCCGCACCTGGCCAATATCGAAAACTCCCTGGCGCGAGTGCTGCTGACCCGGGGCAAGCTGGACGACGCCGGCAGCCGCTACCAGGTGGCGCTCGATATCGCCGCGAAAGCCCTGCCGGAAGGTCACGCAACCACGGCCGTCGCCGCCCTTGGGCTCGCACACGTGGCGGCAAGCCGGGGGCAGTGCGATACCGCCGCGGAACTGGCGGAGGAACCGCTGGCGGTGCTCAACAGCCAGCCGGCGTCCCGCCGCGACGTGTGGGAACCCGCGGCGCAGGATATTGCGGCTTGCAAAGGCTGACGGGCGTCAGCTCCGGCTGCTAGAGCTGACTGTCGGGGACAATTTTCAGCAACCAGGCCTTGAACCGGCGCCAGGGTGATGACAACGGCTCGCTCGTTTCTACCGGGTTTACGCCGTCGGCGGCGCTGCGCCATTCCAGCCGGCCCTTGGCATTGCGAACAACCTGATAGGTGGTCCGCTTAAGCGCCTGGCCAAGCCCTTCAGCGATCAGGCCGGCCAGCTCCGGAGAGTCGATCACCAGGCCCATCTCCGCGTTGATCTCGATCGAGCGCGGATCCAGGTTCAGAGAACCCACAAACAGATAGCGCCGATCGATCACAATCATCTTGGTATGCAGCGTGAGGTGTTCGGGCGCGCCATCGCCCTGCGACGCACGGCCGGCGTTGGCCCGCACCTCATAGAGTTCCGCACCGGCGCGCAGTACGTCTTTGCGGTAGCCCGAGTAGGCCGAGTGCACCGGGATATGGTTGTTGGATGCCAGCGAGTTGGTGACGACCACTACCCGAACGCCTTTCTCCACGCTGTCGCGCACAAAATCCACGCCGTAGTCTCTTGGCACGTAGTACGGCGTGATGAACAGCACCTCGCGCTCCGCGTCCTGCAGCAGCGCGCCCAGCTCCGCTGCCAGCTGCATGTATTCCCGACCCACCGCGTTCTGCAATTTCCCTGGGTCATCAGCAAGCACCCGCGCTGGCGCCGGGTACAGCGTGACCTCCCCCGCCCCCAGCTGTCGCAGCAGATCCGTTCCCACAGCTCGCGCATAAACGCTTTCGGTGTTGTATTCGGGATTGGTTGGCGGCGTTTTGGCTTTCTCTTTGGCTCGCTTGCTCGCAAGCTGTTCCATGGGCACGGCGAGCGAATGGTTCCAGTACTTGTCAAAGGAAGCCGAAACGTCCCGCACAACGGGGCCAAAGGCCAGCACGTCAAAATCGGCAAACACCGCATCGTTTTTCAGCTGAAAGTACTCATCAGCGATATTGCGCCCGCCAACCACTGCAATGGCGTTGTCCACGATGAACGACTTGTTGTGCATGCGCCGGTTGGCGCGGCGAAAGTGGCTGATGAAGTTCAGCGAATGCAGGCCCCGGCGGGAAATGGGGTTGAACAGCCGAACCTCGATGTTGGGGTGCGCATCCAGATACAGAAGTCCGCTGTCCGGCGCGGTGGTAAACACATCGTCCAGCAGGAAACGTACCCGGACCCCACGCTCCGCGGCCCGCCACAGGGCCGTGGCGACTACGTACCCGGCGGCATCGTCTTTCATCAGAAAATACTGGAGGTCCAGCGTTTCCTCAGCCTGGCCTGCCATTTCCAGGCGGGCACCTAGCGCGTCCAGGCCGCGGACAAACGGGTAAAAGCCGGACTGGCCGTGGTTGAGCTGCGCCCAGCCTTCCGCCAGCTGACCAAAGTGGGTGCTCGAGTTGTCGGTAAGGGCAACGCTTGACGGCTTGGGCAGATCAAGCGGAACTGACGCACAGCCGGCCAGCGCCAGAGCAATAACCCACAGGTGGCCGGCCCGCCGCAACCGGCGCGCACTATTGGCTGAAAAATCGAAGCGCAAACTGAAGCACCAGAGAATTTGTCACATCAACAAAAAACGCCGCTACCAGAGGCAGAATAATAAACGCCATGGGCGCCGGCCCGTGCTTTTTTGTCACCGCCGTCATGTTGGCAATGGCCGTGGGCGTAGCGCCCATGGCGAAACCGCCAAAGCCGGCGCTCAGCACGCCCGCCTGGTAGTTTCGCCCCATCAGCGGAAACAGCAGCAGCAGAATAAACAGCACGGCGGCCACGGTCTGCAGTAGCAGCAGGCCCAGCAACGGTCCGGCCAGCTCGGCGATGGTCCACAGCTGCATACTCATCAACGACATGGCGAGAAACAGGCCCAGAGAAAAATCTGACACCAGCGCCAGCGTCTTGGTCCGGGAAGGCCAATACAGCCGCGGGAACGCAAACGGTACCGTGTTGGAGAGCGCAATAGCACACAGCAGACAGCTCACAAACAGGGGCAGCTTGAAGCCAAGATCGGCGAGCGTCTCGTTGAGGAGCCATCCCAGGATCATGGACACGTGAAGCGTCAGGATCACGCCCATCACGGCGGTATGGGATATCACCTCGGTCGACTGATCTTCGTAGGCGATACCCACGACAGATTCCTCATCACCGCTCACCAGCCGGTTGCGCTCTATCAGAAATTTCGCAATCGGACCGCCGATCAGGCTGGCCAGCACCAGCCCCAAAGTTGCCGCCGCCACGCCGATCTCCAACGCACCGTCAACGCCGTTCGCGGCGAAATTGGGTGCCCAGGCAATGGCGGTGCCGTGGCCGCCGATCAGCGCTGCGGAGCCGGCGAGCACGCCCAGCTGGGGATCGAGCTGCAGGAGCATAGCTCCGGCGACGCCCACCAGGTCCTGGATCACAATGAACGAAAGTGTCAGCACCAGCAGGATCAGGAGCGGTCGGCCGCCGGAAATCAGATCGGTGATGCGGGCGTTGAGGCCGATGGCGGTAAAGAAGTACACCAGCAGTCGATCCCGGGTTTCCAGATCAAACTGAAGCTCGATATCGAAAACGACGTAGAGTAGCAGCGTAAACAGCGCCGCCAGCAAACCGCCGCTGACCGGTTCCGGAATGTTGTACGAACGCAGCAAACCAATCCGGCGATTGAGGTCCATCCCCAAAAAAAACACCACAATTCCCGCGGTGTAGGCGAGAAAGTTGTCGACGGTGATGACGGTCATCGAGCCGGGGGTTTGCATTCCGAACAGAGCTGTCCCGGCTATTGTGCTTCAGTTTTGGGTCGGCGGACACCAGCAAAACGTTGAAACAAAGCACCC
>JBCCVP010000109.1:0-17309 GCA_039195135.1 Pseudomonadota bacterium
ACTAGCCTGGATTATTCATGAATGGTCCAGGCTAGCGACAGTCACAGGCGATCAGCAGTTCGTTGAGCTGGTGAAATGACCGGGGTTCAAGTCCCGAGGCGTCTTTGATCCGCTCCAGGCGGGAATACACGGTGTTGGGATGCACCGACAGCACGGCGGCTGCCTTGAGGATGTTCATGCTGACGTCAGCGTAGGCCTTAAGCGTGTCGCTCAGCACCAGCCCCGACTCATCGTCACGCTTGAGAAACGCCGCCACCCACTCCGGCAGCACCGGCCGCAGCTCATCGGCGGCGTATTTGAGGGCCATCTGGCGCAGCGACAGCGCTTCAAACCTCACCACTCGCTGATCTACGCCGGCCAGCTCGAGCGCAATTCGGGCCTGACGAAAGCCGTTGGGAATCCGGGCGGTATGGTGCAGGTCCGGGCTCAGGCCCACCAGCACCGCATTGCCCAGCGTGGTCAGCGTCTGCGCAGCCCGGGCGGATGCTGACTCGGCGGGCATGGTCCACCCCGACACGCGGTGGATCGAAGACAGCACCGCAACAACCTGGTTGTCTCGCAGATCCACGAGTCGATGCGTCGGCTGATCGGCAAAGGCGTCGTCAAGCGCCTTGGCGAGCCGCCTTGCCCGGTGGGGGTTCAGCATTTCCGCCGGGTCCACGGAGCGGGCCACCACCACGCAGAAAACCCGCCGCCGATCGAGGTACCCGGCGTCTCCAAGCGCTCGGTTGGCGCGGCCGTCCGACTCGTCGTAGCCGTGCAGCACCATGTCCAGGAGCTGGCCCCGACGGTCACTCTCCAGATCCGCCATCAGGCGCACCTGGCCCACGTAGGCATTGGTGCACACGGTGCTGATGGCATCGGTGTAGTCCAGCGTCAGATCGATGATCGCGTCCAGGGCTTGCGGAGCCTTGGGGCCGTCGCCGGCAAGCTCACGGAAAAAACGGGTAAAAACCCGCTGGCCGCAGCGGTAGGCGTGAAGAATGGCTTCCAGCGGAAAATGCTGCTCCGCCCGGCGCCGCGCGTTTTGCGCCACAAACGCAAACGAGTCGACGTCGCCCCCCTGAATCAGCCGGCTCATCTCCGCCACGTGTTCCGCGCAGTGCACCGTCAGCTCGGCGGGAATCTCCGGATTGCGGGACTGGGAGAAGGCTGGCACCTGGTCGATGACGGCTTCCCGCAGCTGATCCGCCAGCGCCGCCTGGCCACTCAGCAGGCGCTGGCTGAAGGGGGTGGCAACCTCGCTGGCGCGAATTCTGGCCAGCGCCGCGGTCAGACTGTGCTGGGGCGCCAATGACATGCCGTGATTGTAGAAACTACACAATCATCAGGCAAAAAATATCAGCAATTTGCCCGATGTTCCCTATGTTCTGTGTTGATAATCTCTATTTCCGTCGGCTATTCGACAATCTATCTCAACGGGAGAATGTAGTAATGGCGAAGTATCTATTTGTGTATCACGGGGGCAATCACCCCGAAACCGAAGCGGAAAAGGCCCAGGCCATGGACGCGTGGGGCGTGTGGTTCGGATCCCTGGGTAATGCGGTGGTGGACGGCGGCAACCCGGTAGGACCATCCACCACCGTCAGTTCCTCGGGCGTGGAGAACCATGGCGGCGCGAACCCCGCCAGCGGCTACAGCATTATCGAAGCCGACTCGCTGGATGATGCCATCGGCGCCGCCACTGCCTGCCCGCTGATCACAGTACACAACGGCACGATTGAGCTGGCCGAAGCGGTGGACATGTAATGGAGATCCTGTCAGCTCTGCCTATCACCGCGCTTTACGCCGGAATACTCGCGCTGATCCTCCTGGGCCTTTCTTTCGGCACGGGCGCTGCGCGGAACCGCAGCAAGGTTTCCCTGGGTGACGGCGGAAATCCGGACCTGCTGGTGGCAATACGCCGCCACGGCAACGCCGTGGAATATGTCCCCATGATTTTGCTGCTGCTGGCCCTGCTGGAGGCCAACGGCGCCAGCCCGACGCTGCTGCACGTGCTGGGCGCGGGGCTGGTGGTGGCGAGAATTGCTCATCCGCTGGGGCTGTCCAGCGAACGCATGGTCCATCCGCTGCGCATTGCCGGCGCCGCCTTCACCTCACTGATTATGGTGGTGGCGGGGGGTTACGCCATCTGGCAGTCGGCTTCCACCCTGTTCTGACCGGGCTCGCTGCGACGGCGGGGCCCCGCGGGCTCCGCTGTCGCAGGCCGATCAGGCCTCCGCGAGCGCCATCCTGCCGGTTCGGCGCTCCACCGAAAGGACCAAAACCCCCGTCACGCCTCACTTTTCCGACAGATCGACCAGCAATTGTTATAAACATATAACTTTAGTACAGTTGCGGTGCTTTCAACGCTGACTGGTATGTCACCATGACCCTGAAACCGCTTTGCTTTAGCGTCGCTGTAGCGCTGGCCCTGCCGGCCTCCGCTCAGGACCTGCTTGAAGAAATTATCGTGACCGCCCGTAAAACCGAAGAATCTCTACAGGAGGTTCCGGTAGCGGTCTCTGTTGTGACCGCAGACGTGATTAACGATCTGCAGATCGAAAACCTCGAAGACATCGCCAAATTCACCCCCGGCCTGCTGTTTGAAAACGAAGGCACCCGCGATTCGAACCGTCCGGTGATTCGGGGCCAGGCCAATATCCTGGGCTTCTCCGGCGTGTCGTACTTTATTGACGGCGTTTACATCACCGGCACCATCGCAGACTACGATCTCAATGACATTGAGCGGATCGAGGTGGTGAAGGGGCCCCAGAGTGCTCTGTATGGTCGGAACACCTACTCCGGCGCGATCAACATCATCACCAAGAGTCCGGGCGATGAGTTGTCCTCCCGCCTGCGCGTGATGGCCGGGGAACACGGCCGCCGCGAGGTGAACGCCACCGTCAAAGGCCCGCTCACCGACACAATTTCGGGTGGGGTGACAATCCGGACCTTTAACATCGATGGAGAGTTCACCAACCTCAACGACGGGCAGGACCTGGGCGGCGCCGAGTCGCAGTCTGTGTCCGCGGTGCTCGCGTGGAATCCAACGGACGCGCTGGACGTGCGCTTCCGCGGATACTACTCCTCTTCGGAAGATTTTCAGGGTGCCAACTTCGTCACCGCCGCGGACGAGAACAACTGTCTGTTCGACGACGGTCAGCTGTACGGCGGTGCCGGTCGATACTTCTGCGGCGAGATCGGGCCGCGACAGGCGAATGTGGACCTGGCGAGCCAGTTTGTCGACGGCGAGCCTATCGTGGACGTGGGTAACAGCCAGGTCAGCCTGAATGTGAGCTATGACCTGAACGATGCGTGGACGCTGCGGTCGATTTCCGGCTACAACAAGCGGAACGACCTGTCGGTGATCGACGGGGATTACCAGGATACGGAGTTCCAGATCGTGAACTTCACGCCCGGTGGTTTTCCCTTTACCGGATTCCCCACGCCGCCTTTCGGCTTCGGGTTTGTGCCGTCAGCCATCGACTTCACCTTTTCCAACCGCAGCCGCACGGAAGACTTCTCGCAGGAACTGCGGCTTGAGTACGACAGCGGTGATCGCGTTCGCGGCATGATCGGCGCCTACTACTACAACGAAAACAGCGATACGCGCGACACGCGCGTTCTGCCTCCAGGTGCGCAGGCCATCGCTGACGCCAACTTCGGTGCGGTATTCGGCCAGGAACTGGCCAACTGTGCGGCCAATCCTATTTGTGGGTTTGTGGTGCCTTTTGGCGGATCCACCATTGACGTGCCGCGGGACGTCAGTCAGCTGGATGTTCAGAACACGGCCCTTTTCGGGATGTTTGGCTACGACCTCACCGACGACCTCAGCTTGACGCTGGAGGCTCGCTGGCAGGATGAGGAAATTGACCGCTTTGCGTCCATTCGGAACATTGACGATCCTTTCCCGACGCCGGATACGGCCAGCGCCTCGTTCGATTCCTTCAGCCCCCGGGTCACGCTGGACTGGCAGCTCACCCCGAACAACATGATCTATGGTGTTTACGCTGAAGGTACCAAGCCCGGCGGCTTCAACGGCACCGTAGCCATCGAAGCGGGCGTGCCCACCTTCGAGGAAGAGGAAGTATCTTCTTTCGAAATCGGGTCCAAGAACGTGTTCGCGGACGGACAGCTGGTCCTGAACGCAGCCGCCTACTTCAACGAAGTGGACGGCTATCAGCTCACCCAGAACATCGACGCGGGGCAGAACGCTGTTTCCGCCACGGTGAACGCGGGGGATGCTGATATCAACGGTCTGGAACTGGAGATGGTGTATCGGCCGGCCGGCATTGAAGGCCTCGCCATCAGCGCCAACTACGCCTACGTCGACGCGGAGTTCTCCAGCGGTTTTGACGAGAACCAGGGCGTGCTGAACGATGTGGAAGATGACCGCTCCATCAACTGCTCCACCGGGGATCAGTTTCCGGAAGTGGATGGCTGTCAGTCGCTGTTCGGCTCCATCGCCGGCAAGCGGGTGCCGCGTACCGCCGAGCATATGTTCTTTGCTGACGTGAGCTATCGTCAGCCGATGAACAACGGCTGGGACTGGTATGTGGGCGGCAACGTTTCTTACGAGAGTGAGAAGTTTGCCCAGGTGCACAACCTTGCCGAATTTGGCGACGCCACGCTGCTGGATCTGCGCGTCGGCTTCCAGAGCGACCGCTACCACCTGCAGCTGTGGGGCAAGAACGTGACCGACGAAGACTCGCTGGCGTCGGTGATCCGCTATCTGGATGCCAACAACTTCCGGCGTGCCTTCCAGGGCATCCCGCGTCCTGGCAGCCAGTGGGGTCTGACCTTTACGGCTGAGTTTTGATGAATCTCCGGAGCGGGCCTGGCCGTTGGGTCGGGTCCGCTTTCGGATTCCTGCTTTGGGCGGCGTCCGCCGCCGCGGAAAACTCCCTTGAGTCGGACCTGGCCACCATGCTGGCCTGGTTTCCCGGCGAGTACGACAACCATCCGCAGGTCTACAACGAAGCCCGCCAGGGACTGGCGCCGGAGCGTTGGCATCGCCACACGCACCATATTTTTCAGCCTGTCGACGTGTCGTTTGTAGCCGGTCCCACCCTCTATGCCCAGCAGTCGCAGCACTACGACCGGGCGGATATCTACCGACAGCGCATCTACGCGTTTTCCATCGATGACGCGGAGGATGCCATTCGGCTCACCATCTACACGCCGCGGAGTCCCGAAACGCTGCTGGACCTGCATCTGAAGCCGGCGCTGGCCGCGTCCCTGACCGCGGACGACTTTGTGCTGAAGCCGGGATGTGAAGTGTTCTGGAAACGTCGCGGCGACAGTTTTCACGGGTTTTTGAAAACCAACGCCTGCAGCTATTTCTCCAGCCGTTACGACAAGCAGATTTTTTTGAACGAAACGCTGGAGCTGCGCCAGAACGCCCTGCTGCTGGATGACACGGCGGTCGACGCCGAAGGCAACGTGGTCTTCGGTGCCGGCGATCGCGGCCCGTCCATCAACACAAAACTCCCGTAATCAAGTAGCCGCGCCACCGGGTCGGCGGCGTGCCGCCGGGTCTGACCCCGGGCGATGGCTAAGGCGCTGCCTGCAGTTGGCGGATCTCCGCCAGGTCCGCCGGCGGCTTAAGCCACATCGGCTTCTCCGCCTTGGCCCACTCCAGCAGCTTCGGCGGAAACTCTTCCTGGCTCTCCACCCGCCAGGAATGCAGATGGTAAATCGACGGCCCGCCGCCGGCCCACGCCGGCAGGTCGCCGTAGCGCTGCCAGCTCATCTGGTGGGGCTCGCCGCCGTCTCGTTCCGGGTGGATGAAAAAGTCATAGTTTTCCCAGGCCTGATAGCTGGCTCCGCCGGGCAGCGGAAAATCGAGAAACACGGCGGCGGTAAACACCCAGGTGTCTCCCATGCGCCGCGACGGAATGCCGTTTTTGGCCGGGATCTTCTGCACCCGGTCCCCCTGGCCCTGCTCCACGTCGCCGTAGATCAGCCCGTCCCGTAGCGAGTAGCTGATCATCTGATACGGATAGGCAATAGGCGTGACCGGCTGGCCGTTATGCTCGGTGAGCACCTCGCCGGTTTCCGGGTGGGTGTAGGCAAACGTTTTGCGCGTCAGGTGAATGACGGGCTCCGCCGGATCATCCGGCCAGATGACCGTGGAGCTGTCAAAACCGATCATGCCGAACAGCTTCTTGCCATCGGGATAGGAATAAACGCCACCCTCGGCGATCCAGTGCACCGGTTCGCCGGTACCCGCCCGGGCGTCCACCCAGGTTCTGAGCACCTCCGGCGCGCTGTCCCGGCCGGAGTCGGCGAGGGCTGACGAACCCGCGAGCGCGAGCAGCAGAAAAAATCGTGAGGTCATGATCGGCTCCAGATCTGAAGACCGCTAGCTTAGCGAATTAGGCCCGCGCTGTGAGGCCGTCGCGGCGCTCGAATCAGACCTCAAGATAGGTCGCTTCCGCCACCGTCTGGGCACAGCGGCCTTTCAGCGGCAGCGAGGTGCCCGCAAACAGACTTTCGATATCCGTTTGCTCCGGCAATTGGGCCGCCTCCCGCACCTTGTCCTGGACGAGGTGCGGCGCAAATCCCTCAATAAAGTCGTACATGAATTTGGTCAGCACCGTATCCCGGCGAAAGCCGATCCAGGTAGTGGACCGGGGAAACAGCTCTGGAATCTCCAGCGCCTTGAGTCCACTTTCTTCGCAGTCCTGGGCCATGGAGGCGATCACCCCCACGCCCATGCCCATTTTCACGTAGGTCTTGATCACGTCTGCGTCCCGGGCGGTGAACACCACCTCCGGCACCAGTCCTTCGGCGGCAAAAGCCCGCTTAAGGGAGCTCTCGCCGGAAAAACTGAATACGTAGGTGACCAGCGGGAATTCCGCCAGCCGGGCCAGCGTAAGGGGCTGCTCGCTCGTGGCCAGCTCATGATCCGCCGGCACGATGATGGAGCGGTCCCAGCGATAGCACGGCAGCATCACGAGGGTAGGGAACAGTTCGTGGGAACCGGTGGCGATGGCAAAGTCCACCTGCTTCTCCGCCACCATGTCGGCAATCTGCTCGCTGGTGCCCTGGTGCAGGTTGATCGACACGTTCGGGTACTGCTGGCGAAACGCGTTGATCACCTCCGGCAGCACGTAGCGGGCCTGCGTATGGGTGGTGCCAATGCGCAGCTCGCCACGCTGCTGGTGGTAGATCTCGTCGCTCAGCGCCCGGATCTGCTGCACTTCCTGCATCACCCGGCGGGCCCGCTCCACCACCGCATCACCCTCGGCGGTCAGCGCGCCCAGCGCTTTGCCGCGGCGCACGAAGAGGCTGAAGCCCAGCTCTTCCTCCAGCAGCCGGATCTGCTTGCTGACGCCCGGCTGGGAGGTGAACAGGCGCTCGGCAGCGGCCGTGATGTTCAGGCCGTTGTCGACAATGGCCAGCAGATATTCCAGTTGCCTGAGTTTCATTCGTCCAGTTAAGAGTCCGGGCGGCCTGGACACAAGCGCCAAACCGGCAATATAACCAAATCGTCTATTAGCCCGGAAAGAGATTATTTCCGGTGGCTTTGTCCCGGGCCTATGCTCCACACCTCATTGATAGGACCGCCAACCGGCGAATTGTCTTTCCATGGATCATCTTCCCGTATTTCTAGACCTCAAATCCCGCGCCTGTCTCGTTGTCGGCGGCGGTGAGGTGGCGGCGCGAAAACTGCGCCTGTTGACCCGGGCCGCGGGCCCCATCGAGGTGGTGGCGCCGGAGGTGGTGCCGGAAATTGCCCGGCTCTACATGAGCGGGAGGGTCCGCTGGCTGCAGGATCGTTTCGACCCCTGTCAGCTCCCTGGCAAATCCCTGGTAATCGCGGCAACGAGCGACCGCGAAGTGAACGCGCAGGTATCGCGGGAAGCGATGCGCCGGGGCCTGCTGGTCAACGTTGTAGACCAGCCAAAGCTCAGCAACTTCATCTCCCCGGCGATTGTCGACCGCAGCCCTCTGGTCGTGGCCATCAGCTCCGGCGGCAGCATGCCGGTACTGGCCCGGCGCGTTCGCGCCTGGCTGGAGGACCGGCTGCCGCAGTCGCTGGGTGATCTGGCGAGCGCCGCCGGCCGCTTTCGTGAAGCGGTAGCGGCCCGGCTGCCGGATCTCACGCCCCGGCGTCATTTCTGGGAGCGGCTGCTGGACCGGGCCCTGGCGGGCGAAGCGGTGGAGCGGCGCCTGCAGGAAATCCTGGATGAAACCTCGCAGCAGCAGGCTCCGGGTCAGGTGTTTCTTGTCGGGGCCGGGCCCGGCGACCCAGATCTACTTACGCTGAAGGCGGCCCAGGTGCTGCAGCAGGCGGATGTGATTGTGTATGACCGGCTGGTCGGGCCCGCAATTTTGGAGCGGGCGCGACGTGACGCGGAGATGATCGATGTTGGCAAGCAGGCGGGGCAGCACGGCATCGGCCAGGCGCAGATCAACCAACTGCTACTTCGCTTTGCTGAACAAGGCAAGATGGTGTGCCGCCTGAAGGGCGGTGACCCGGCCTTTTTTGCCCGCGCCGGCGAGGAGCTCCACACGCTGCGGGAAGCGGGTATCGAGGTTAACCTGGTACCGGGCATCACGGCGGCTTCCGGGTGCGCGGCAGCGGTGGGCATACCTCTCACGGATCGGGATCTTGCCCATTCCGTCACGCTGGCCACCGCCCACTGCCAGCAACAGCTCGAGTGTCTGGATACCGGTGGCATGGGCCGCAGCGACCGTACCTTAGTGTTCTACATGCCGGTGCGCCACCTGGCGGCGCTCAAGCGGCGGCTGGCCGAGGAGGGGCTGCCGGATGACACGCCCTGCGCCCTGATCGAGAACGGCACCCGGCCGGATCAACGCGTGGTCAAAACAGAACTGGCCGACCTGGACACGGCAGCCCGGTCCGCAGCGGTACAATCACCGGCGCTCCTGGTGGTTGGCCGCGTGTTGCAATTAATGCCCTCGGCTTCGGTGTGTGAGACGGTTACTCCGGCTCGTGCGTCTGACAGCGAGGCTCGCACTGCGGCCTGAGAATGAATAAGAAGGTGAAGCCATGATTTATAACAACATCCTCGACACCATCGGCAATACGCCTGTAGTCAAGCTGCAGCGTACCGGCCCCGATCATGTCGATATTTTCGTCAAAGTTGAGTTTTTTAACCCCATGGCGTCGGTGAAAGACCGGCTGGCCTACGCGATTATCGAAGACGCGGAACGCCGCGGCGCCCTCAAGCCAGGGCAAACCGTCGTGGAGGCCACATCGGGTAACACCGGTATCGCCCTGGCCATGGTCTGTGCCTCCAAGGGTTATCCGTTTGTCGCCACCATGGCTGAGTCGTTTTCCATCGAACGGCGCAAAATCATGAAGGCGCTTGGCGCCAAGGTGATCCTGACGCCGGCGGCGGAGCGCGGCTCGGGGATGGTGCGGCGGGCCAAAGAGCTGTCCGAGGAGCGGGGCTGGTTCTGGGCCAGCCAGTTCGAAAACCAGGCTAATCCGGCCTACCATCGCAATACGACCGGGCCAGAGATTCTTCGGGACTTTGCCAACCACCGGCTCGACTACTGGGTTACCGGCTGGGGCACCGGCGGCACCATGACCGGCGCTGGAGAGGTGATCAAGACCGCGCGACCGGATGTGACGATCGTCGCCACCGAGCCGGCCGGGGCCCAGCTGCTGGCCGGCAAGGAATGGTCGCCGCACAAGATTCAGGGCTGGACCCCCGACTTTGTGCCCGGCGTGCTCAACCGGGAAATTTTCGATGAGCTCGTGCCCGTGACCGACGATGAGTCGATCAACGCCTCCAAGCACCTCGCCACGAAGGAAGGCATTTTCACCGGTATCTCCGGCGGCGCAACGCTCGCGGCCGGTCTTCAGGTGGCCGACAAGGCGCCGGAGGGTTCTGCGATGCTGGTGATGCTGCCCGATACCGGTGAGCGGTACATGAGCACGCCCCTGTTCGAAGGCATTACCGAGGAATCGGACGACGCCTGGCTCGATACCTTCGGCTAGCGAGGGCGGCGGGGGCGTCCGGGTCAGACCCCGAGCGGGTCTGATCCGGTGGCTACGCTCTTGGGAATGTCGGCGCTGGATTGAAGTCGTAGGGCGAGCACGGTGCAGCCGGAGGCGTCGGTGCCGATCCGAATGTCCTCCGCGTTTCTCTGGATAACCCCGGCGGCAAACTGCACCCCAAAATCGAAGCCCGTCTTCAGCCGGGGTTCGGATTCGGCGGCAAACAGGCTCTTAAGGGGTTCGGCTTCATCCCCGGGGTAATGCACCTCCACCGTCACCGCGGCCGCCGTGTCGCTCAGCTTAACCCCGACCCAGCGGCTCTTTTGCCGGCAAGCACTCTCGCCGGCGTAGCGAACCAGTTCCCCCAATGCGCTGACAAGCTGATACAGATTGCCGCGCACCTCGGGCAGATTTCTGGCGCAGTCAAAATGCAGTATGACGTCACCCGGCAGATAGCTGCGCAGGGTTTCGGCGGTCAGATGCCGGTCGAGCTGAAACGTCTCCCGCGGCGGCGGCGACTCGCCGGCCACGCTGGCGAGGTGTTTGCCCACCGCGGCGATGCGACGAACGCCGTGGGTCGCAATCTCCAGCCCTTCCCGGGCTTTTGGATCCTTCACACCGCTGGCCGCCATTTCCAACCCGCCACTGACGCCCATCAGGTGATTGTTCAGCTCATGGGCCAGCTCGCCGCTGATTATTGCCAACTGCTCTCGCTGCAGCTGGGCATCAGCTTTCACTTTGTGCCGGCGCCAGTAGTTGGTGGCCACGGTGGCCACCTGACACAGAAACCAGATAAACGCCGAGTTCTGCCACACCAGGTCCGGGCTCAGGGCCAGGAACGCCGCCAGCACCGCCGCATTGAGCAGCAGGGATATGCTGGCCAGCGGGATCGAGGTAATCAGCGCCGCGCAGGTGAAGCTGAACCCCACCATCATGAGAATCTCGGCAAAGCCCGAGCCGTGAGCATAGTGGATCGACAGCTCCACAAGCACCAGCGTCTGGGGGAGCAGAAGCCACCAGGGGGTGTTCAAACGGTCCAGGTCGCGCTGTTGGTAGCTCAGGGCTAGCAGACCGATGCCGCTGACCAACGGGAACCAGATGAGCACCGGGGCGCCGCCGCCAATCACATGGAACAGGCCTTCGAGGCACAGGATAACGCCCGTTACCGGGTTAAAGACCCGGAACGCTGCCCAGGCGTCCAGCTGAGACTGGCGCCGGGAGATCGCGTCCGGGTGGGTGTCCATCGACCTGGCTTTAGGCGAGCTCGGCGCGGATCGCATCCGCGCGTATCGGAAGATCTCGGACGCGGGCCCCGGTGGCGGCAAAAATGGCATTGGCAATAGCCGGTGCCACCGGAATCAGCGGCGGTTCTCCCATGCCTGTCGGCATATGGCTGTTCTTAACAAACTCCACGTCAATCTCCGGCACCTGGTTCATGCGCATCGGCGTATACCCGTCAAGATTCCGGGCTTTCACCTGCCCGGCCTCAAAAACGGTGCCCTCATGGAGCGCCAGGCTGGCGCCCCAGAGCGCGGCCCCTTCCGCCTGGGCCAGCGCCCCGTCGGGATGCACCACGGTTCCGCAGTCGATCACCTGGAACAGCTTGTGCAGCGTGACGGCACCGGCGTCGTCCACCGATACGTCGGCCACACAGCCGATCCAGGTGGGCATATTGCGCTCCTGGCCGGACCCGACGGCCACCCCAAGCGCGCGTCCCGAGGGCATCTCCTGGCCCCAGCCCGAGCGCTCTCGAACGCGCTTCAGCACGTGTGCCAGGCGCGCTGCGCCGCCGACACTGTTGGGATCGGAGCCGGCGTTCTTGCCTTCGGCGCCAAGCCGGCTCAGGCGAAACTCGATCGGATCCATCCCGGCCCGATGGGCCAGCTCGTCCATAAACGACTCGACCGCCCAGGCGGTCCAGCCCGGGCCTACCGCCCGCAGCCAGCCGGGGAGGAAGGTGCTCTGCGCGAGTTCATTGTTAATCGCCCGCACCCGGTGCGCCGGCAGCGAGTACCAGTGATCAGCGCCGCTGATGGAAAAGGGGTCAATCTTGCCGCTGTCGTTCAGTCCGTCCAGCAGAAAACCCGGCGCCATGGCTTTGGTGGGCCAGCCGGCGGCGGCGGCATGCTGGATGCCGGTGAGCTGGCCTTCCGCGTCGAAACTTGCGTCAAGCTGCTGCACGGAAGGCGATCGCACGCAGTCGAAGCGACTGTCATCTTCCCGGGTGAAGACCACCTTGACCGGCTTGCCGATCGCCTTGGCGGTAAGTGCCGCGGGCAGCGCTGTATCCCCGTAAAGGCGTCGGCCAAAGCCTCCGCCGAGGTATTGCTGGCGCAGAATGACTTCGCTTTCCGGTACCTGAAGGGCCGCGGCCAGTACCGGCAGGATCAGCGACTGCCACTGATTGCCGCTGTAAATATGCCAGGTACCGTCCACCTGTTCGGCAAGCGCGTTCCCAGGCTCCAGCGTAAAATGCAGCGCCGTACCGGTGGTGTAGACCGCCGAGTGGCTGCTGGCAGCGTTCTTCGCGGCCCCTTCCACGTCGCCGTCGTCGATCAGCGTTGCGCCCGATGAGGCGTCGGCGGCAAGCCGCCGGCCTTCGTCAAGGATGGCGGCCTCGGTCACCTCGTGGGTTGGCCCTTTGCTCCAGTCCACCTTGATCAGGTCGCCGGCGCGCTTGGCGCTCCAATAGCTGTCCGCCAGCGTCACCACCCAGCCCTGCAGCGTTTGGCTCGGATCTTCGATGACGTGATAGCCCTGATAGCCCGGCAGCTCTTTGGCCTCGCTGTCGTCCACCGCGGTTACCTTGCTGCCATAGCGGGTTGGGGGCAGGACGGGCCTGGCGTACAACATGCCCGGGCGTTCCATATCAATGCCGTAAACCGCCTGGCCGGTGGCTTTTTCCGGAATGTCGAGCGCTTTGCCTTCGGCGCCGATCAGCTTGCGCTCGGCGGCGGGTTTGATCGGCAGCGCGGCCAGTTCTTCGTCGCTGAAGGTGCGGTCCAGGTTGCCGCGCTGAACAATCTCGCCGTAGCTGATGGACTGCTCGCCGCAGACAACGGCGCTGTCGACCGCTTTGCACTGGTCGGCCTTCACGCCCAGCAGCCCGGCACCGGCTTCGATGAGCGCGATGCGCCCGGCGGCGCCGGCCTGGGACAGCTGATTGAAGGTGGTAAATACCGACCAGGAACCACCGGTCACCATGTAGCCCCAGCGCGAGTCGCTGTCGACATGGCGCAGGCTGACGTCGGCAAAATTAAGTCCCAGTTCGTCCGCCACAATGCGCGCCAGCGCGGTGCCCACGTGCTGGCCCATTTCGGCTTTGGCGATGTTGATGACGGTTTTGCCGTCCTGCCCCATCTCAAACCACACGGTGGGTGCAAAGGTGCCGGTGAGTGCGCCCTTGGCCGACACGCCGGCCGGGCCTGCCCCCAGCGCCATTACGACGGTGCCGCTGGCGCTGGCCACCAGAAAGGAGCGGCGGCTTTCGTTTACTGCTTTGAGCTGCGCTGCTTTCATATCAATCCTCCTTCAGATCCACGGCGGCTACTTTGATGGCGCGCTTGATGCGCGTGTAGGCCATGCAGCGGCACAGGTTGCCGGTCATGCCGTTCACGATCTCATCGTCGCTGGGATCGGGGTTTTCGGACAGCAGGGACGCGGCCTGCATAATCTGGCCCGACTGGCAGTACCCGCACTGGGGCACCTGCTCCGCAACCCAGGCCTGCTGGAGCGGATGGGCGTTGTCCGCAGAAAGGCCTTCGATGGTGGTGATCTCGGTATTGGCCACGCCGGAAACCGGTACCTGGCAGGAGCGGATTGCGCGACCGTTGAGGTGCACCGTGCAGGCGCCGCACAGACCGACGCCACAGCCAAATTTGGTGCCTTTGAGCTTGAGTTCGTCCCGGATGACCCAGAGCAGAGGAGTGTCGCCCGTTGCATCGGAGCGGACGGCTTTGCCGTTGAGGGTAAACGAAGTCATGGGGACGCCTCCTGTGTGATGGTGCCTGGAGCATAGAGCAAACCGGGTTCCGGTTCATCCGCGCCGGCCGGGCGTTCCGGGGTCGGTTTGCGCGGCTATTCGAACCCGTCGCTGAATACCGCGTCCGCGAGGGCCACTACCGCAAACTGAATCGTCAGGGTGGCCAGCAGATCGCCGCCGCCGCCGGTCGCGGAAAAGGCTTCCACCGTGAGGTTGTAGGTGCCCAGGCTCAGCGGCTCTCCGTTGAAGTCTCCAGAACTGTCGCCGAACAGAGCAAACGGGGCCGCACTTTCTACCTGGGTCTGGGTGACCGGGCCGGTCAGAGCGAAGCGTACACTGGCGGTCCCATCGGGCACTTCGCTGGTGCGGACAGAAAAGCTGGTGAACCCGAGCGAGGCCAGCGCCAGCTGCTGGCCGTCCGTCAGCGGACCCTGGTCGGTGTCGGAAGCGGCGTCGACAAGCTCCAGCGTAATGCCGGGATTGCCAACCCGGATAGTAACCGTTGCCGGGGAGGAAAGCGCAGCGCTGTCGTTTGCCTGGTAGGTAAACGTGTCGGTGCCCTCAAATCCTGCGGTGGGTGAATAGCTGAAGCTGCCGTTTGCCGAGAGGTTCAGCGTGCCCTGGCTGACGTCGTCGACCAGTACCGCGGTCAGCGCGTCATCATCCAGATCGGTGTCATTGAGCAGAACGCCCGGTGCCGCAACCGAGAGGGTTTGATCCGCCGGCGTGGCATAGCTGTCGGCGGCGGCCGTTGGCGGCCGGTTACCGATGGCGCCGGCGGGCGCCAGGTGCAGCGCCACTTCCGGCCCAAAACCGGAGGGTGGTGAGAAGGGGGCGGAAGCGGCGCTCGCGGTTTCCGACTGACTGGCACCGCTGCGCGGATCAAACCAGGTCAGCGTGTAATCGCCGGCGGCCAGTCCGCCGACGCCAAGCCCGCTGGGGCTGGCAAAGTCATACAGGATGTACTCCTGGCTGCTGGTATTGGCCAGCACCCAGCGCGTATCCGCCTGCGCCAGGTCATCCCGCGGCGTGAGCGTGGTGAAGCGGGTGGCCTCCATAAACTCCCGCAGGCGGCGCAGGTCCGCCAGCATTTCGGGCGTGGGGTCGTGGGGGTCATTGTAGGGTGGACTGATCAGGGATCCGTTGGCCGCGACGCTGCATAGCTGGCCCCGCTCCTGACACTCGTAGGCGTTGTACATGAGTACGTAGCCGCCGGCCATGGCGCTGCCCCAGTTAGACAGGCGCAGGGTTTCCCGATGCAGGTTGCCGAGCAGCTGCAGGTGCCAGGGATGACATTCCGCCATCACGTAGACCCAGCTGCCCCGCTCCGCGGCGTTGTGCACGCCGGTGGGGCTGCGCTGGGCCTGGTTGCCGCAGATCTGCTGGCCGAAAACGTTGACGTTCGGGTCGGTGCCAAACTGCATCGACTGGCCGTTGTTGTGGTGCACGCCGATGGGGTGAATCGGATCGTGGCGGCGGATTTCGGCAGCGATAGCGGACATCAGGTCGGCGTCCTCCCCGGCGGAGCAGGACCCCATCAGGTATTCCTCGCCGCTCAGCCAGACCAGATGGTTGAGATGCTTGAACGTGTTGACCAGCGTTTCGATATAGTCGACCGCGTCCTGGCTCAGGGGCACGTCGCAGCCCCAGGGGCGGGCGGTATCGTCAATCACGTGAAACCAGCTCACCACGCCTGCCTCGTCAAGCTGGGTGAGATAGGACAACCAGTTTTCGAAAATGCCCGGAGCGATACCGGAGGAGGTATCTTCGTTGGTCGCAAACGGGTCCTCGAAGCTGTAGCCGTCTCCTTCAAACGAGCGGATCGAGTGCAGGTAAAGCGCATTTGCCCCGTTCGTGATCAGCGCGTCGACAATCTCCTGCTTGCGCGTATCGGATTCGTAGAGAAATCCCTCCGGACCACCGGCGCCCGCCATAAAGACCGGTGCGCCGGAGTTTTCCCGCACAAACCACTGACCGCTGCTGTCCACCGTCAGTTTGCCTTCCATGCCGGTGGCATACTCGATGCCGCCGAGGATGTGTTCCAGAAATTCCGGTTCGCGGTAGCTGTCCCGGGTATGGCCCAGGGCGGTGTACCAGGACCGGCCGCCGTCGAACTCCTGGTACCAGGCCAGTGGGTGGTCGGCACCCATGCCGCCGCCGCTGTAGGTGGCCTCGTCGATGGTCAGCAGCACGTTGACGTCGCCCCGGGGGTTGGTGCGGAAGTCGTACCACTCGTCGAAGCGGCTCCAGGTGGTCGGCAGTTCGCGGGTGGAAGCGTGGTTAGCGTTCTCGACGGTGAGCGTTGCGGTCTGCTGCGCCGGATGACGATCAAAATAGGCGCCGATGAGCTGGCCGTACCAGGGCCACTGATATTCGGTATCGCTGGCCGAGTGGATGCCGACAAATCCCCCGCCGGCCTGGATGTAGCGCTCAAATGCCGCCTGCTGGTCCGCATTGAGGATGTCGCCGCTGGTCAGCAGGAACACCACCGCGTCGTAGTCGGCCAGCCCGGCGTCGGTAAAGGTGCCGGCATCTTCGGTGGCCGTGACCGAGAACCGGTAGGTGGTACCCAGCTGCTCCAGCGCCGCAATTCCATCGCTGATGGAGCCATGGCGGAACCCAGCGGTTTTGCTGAACACCAGCACCTGCGGTGACGCCGTACCGGCGCCGGACCCGGCGCCAAGCGGCGCGGCGCCGGCGAGCAGCAGGATCAGTGCCAGGGCCGTGACGGCTCGCATCATGGAACGCTCCAGGTTTCGCATCGCTCCATGGTAAGGCGGTCGCGAAGGCGCGTTTGTGACCTTCATCAAGTGAATCATTTGTGCTTGGGTGATGGTTGGTCCAGCATGCGGCCATGACTGAACCGGCTGGCAAAGACACTGTGCCGCTGATTGAACTGCGGGAGGTGGAAGCGTGGCGCGGAAACACCTGCGTTTTTGAGGCGCTGAATCTGCGTATTGCGCAGGATCAGCACGTTGCGGTGTTGGGCCCCAATGGCGCGGGAAAATCAACGCTCCTGAAGCTGCTGGCGCGGGAAATCCATCCCCGGCCCAAGCCCGGCAGCCGCCTGGCGATTCTGGGGGAAACCCGTTTTGAAACCCGCCGCTACCAGGCTCGCCTGGGTCTCGTTTCCCACGATCTGCAGCTGGGCTTTCCCCCCGCGGCAACGGTGCGGGAAGCGATGCTGTCCGGCTTCTCGGTTAGCCTCGGCGTCTCCGGCGTTCCCTATCGCTTTTCCGACATGGAGCAGGAGCAAACCAGCGCCCGGCTCGACCAGGTGGGTATGGCCGGACTGGCCGACCGTCCCTACGGCGCCCTGTCCACCGGCCAACAGCGCCGCTGTCTGCTGGCCCGGGCGCTTGTCAC
>JBCCVP010000110.1:0-17280 GCA_039195135.1 Pseudomonadota bacterium
AAGCTACGAGGTGGATGTAAGCGCCAACTGGTACTTCATGATCGCCAGCACGTTCCTGATCACCGCCATCGGCAGCTTTATCAGCCTCTTCATTGTTGAACCTTCCCTGGGCAAGTATGAAGGCACGCCGGAGGGGATGGACGATGAGGACTCGCATCGCATGGATGCGCTCACAGCGCTGGAGAAAAAGGGCATGTGGCGAACGCTCTGGGCGACCCTCATCTTCGCTGGCGTCATCGCCTTGATGGTGGTTCCGGAGAGCGGGATTCTGCGCAATCAGGAAACCGGCGCGGTGGCCGGATCGCCTTTTCTGAAAGGCATCGTGGCGATTATCTTTGTCTACTTCATGATGGTGGGCATCGTCTACGGCGGCACCGTCGGCACGATCAGATCTGATCGGGACGTGATCAACGCCATGGCCCACGCCATGAGTACCCTGGGCCTGTACATCGCGCTCGTTTTCTTTGCCGCGCAGTTCGTCAAATTCTTCGGCTGGACTAACCTCGGAGCGATCACCGCGGTCGCCGGCGCAAACTTCCTGCAGGGCATCGGACTGACAGGACCGCTGCTATTTTTCCTGTTTATCCTGGTATGCGCGTTTATCAACCTGATGCTGGGTTCGGCGTCCGCGCAGTGGGCGGTGACCGCGCCGATCTTTGTGCCCATGCTGATGCTGCTCGGCTATGCCCCGGAGGTGATCCAGTCGGCCTATCGGATCGGTGATTCCAGCACCAACATCATCACGCCCATGATGAGCTATTTCGGTTTGATCATGGCTTTTGTAGCCAGGTACCAGCCCAAGGCGGGGGTCGGCACATTGATTGCCATGATGCTGCCGTACTCGGTAGCCTTCCTGGTGTTCTGGTCGTCGTTCTTCTTTCTGTGGACGTTCGTTCTTGGCCTGCCGGTGGGGCCGGCATCGCCAACCTACTACGACGTTGGGGGAGCCGGGTAAACGCTATGAAAATGCGATCAGTTTTTATTTTTGTCGCCAGTCTGTGGTTTCCGTTTGCAGCGTTGGCGGACGTCGAAGCCAAGCTTAAGGAAATGGGAATTGAGCTGTACCCCTACAGCGAACCCTCCAATCAGTTTGTCTACGTGGTGCAGACCGGCAATCTGGCCTTCACCGCCGGTCATGGCCCCAAAAAAGCCGACGGGAGCTACGTGATTGGCCGGCTCGGGGATGATCTGAGTATTGAGGAAGGCGCGGCCGCGGCCCGCCTGTCCGGCATCGCCCTGCTGTCGAGCCTCAAGCATGAGCTGGGGGATCTGGATCGGATCAAACGATTTGTGAAAGTGCTCGGTATGGTGAACGCCACGGAAGATTTCACCCAGCACTCCGCCGTCATCAACGGCTTTTCGGACTTTATCGTCGAGGTGTTTGGTGAGAAGGGAAAACACGCCCGCTCGGCGGTCGGCATGCAGTCCCTGCCGATCGGGTTTGCGACCGAGATTGAGGTGGTGGTCGAACTCTACGAGGAGTAATGCTCAGGCGGGACTAGTTTCCGGGCTTTGCATACTCCAGCGTCATGACCAGCGGCAAATGGTCCGACACACCCTTCCGAGCCTCGAGATCGAATCGTTTCACCGTGCCATCATCATTGAGCTGATCGCTGAACGCGCTGGCGATGAACACGCCGCCTTTGCGGATGCGCCAGCTTGAGGTTGCCGTGTCCGCGGCGGAAAACAAAATCATGTCGAGAAATGACCAGCTCTGGCCTCGCGCCCAGTAGTTGGTACCCAGGCACCCCGCACAATCCACCTCGTGAGCGATGGTCCACAGGTGCCGAACCCGGTCATCCAGAATGGACGTGCTGGTCATTTCCCGTGCCGGCGTGTTGAAGTCGCCGGCGGCAAAAACAACATGATCAGCCGGCACGCGAGACCTGAGATCGTTGAGATGGTCGTACGCCAGCTCCCGCATTTCGATTGGGTGAAATGGCGCCGGAAAGTGCACGGCGAACCCCGTTAGCAGGCCGCCGTCAGGTAACTGGAACGTCGCCTCGAGCACGCCGCGGGTGTCATCGATACGGTCCGGAAAATCGGGCGCCTCATAGGGGTGCAACACCGGGTCTCCGACCAGCGGCAGGCGCGACAGGAAGGCCACGTCAATGCCGCGCAGGTCCTGACCCTCCAGCAAAATAGGGCTGGCGTAACCCGAGTCTTTGAGGTGTTGCCGCCAGAGGCGCGTAAGGATCGCGAGGTTTTCCACCTCCTGAAGCGCGATGATGTCGGGCCCGCGACCGTTGTTCACCTGAATGATGGTCTTGCCAAGCTGGCTCAGCTTGAAATTCAGGGCGTCTTCATTCCAGTCGAGCTCCAGGCAGTCCCGGCGCCACCGCTCCACTGCGATCTCTTTGCACCGGGCAATATGTTCTTCCGTTTCCTTGGTTATTCGAGGCAAGTAGGTGTAGTCGTCCTTGCCTGGGTCGTGGCGGGTATCGAAAAGGTTTTCAACGTTGAACGTCATGATGGTGACGGATTGGGGTAGGGCACTGTCTTCACCTTCTCCAGCAACCGATCCGCTTCTCAGGCTGCACCCCGCCAGCACCAGCAAACCTGCGCAGAAAAAGAGGGAATGCCTCACATTGGGTCGGCCCTTCATTTTGCTGAGGTCACGGAGAGTTGCTCCTCTGGGGTCAACCCGATCATCTGCCCCTTCCCCATATGGTCCGCGATGAATGTCAGCGCTTCCAACAGGTCGCTTTGCTCCAGATCGCGCACAATGAATACGACGCGAGACCGGTGATCGTCGTCGGGCCAGGCCGGCAGGATTTCCGGCGGGTGCCAGATGTGCTGCACGCCGTGGATCACCATCGGCACGTCGAGCTCGGAAACGTTCAGGATGCCTTTCACCCGAAGCAGGTCGCTGCCGCGCAGACGGATCAGGTGATCAAACCACGCGTCGAAAAGCTTGGCCGACTTTGGCTCGTCAAAACTCAAGGAAATTGAGCGGATGCGGTCGCCGTGCCGGTTCTGATCATGACCGTGGTCGTGATCATGGTCGTGGTCGTGGTCGTGATGATGCGGCGCGGCATCGGCGCTTGAATGGGCCTCGATCCCCAGCCATTCCTGAACGGCTTCGCCCTTTAGGTCTGGATTGAAGGTGGCGCTGCCCCACACCTCGTCCGGATCAACCTGCGAGGGATTGTGAACGCTGATCTCGGCGGCGGGATTGAGTAGTCTGAGGCGCGACTGCACCGCCTCCAGCCGGGGCCGGTCGACAAGGTCCGCTTTGCTCACCACGATCGTGTCCGCCACCGCAATCTGCTTGGCCGCTTCCGGCTGCTCGTCGAGCGTTTGCAGTCCGTTGACGCTGTCAACCACGGTAATGACCTGCTCAAGCCGATACTGTCGGGCCACGGCCTTTTCTGCGAACAGGGTCTGAATGATCGGCACCGGGTCCGCCAGACCGGTGGTCTCGATGATCACCTCGTCAAACCAGCGTTCGCCGTTGCGTGCGTAGCGCCAGGGCGCTTCGCTCAGCGTTTTAGTGAGATCACCTCGAATGGTGCAGCACAGGCAGCCGCTGGACAGGGCCACCACGCTGTTTTCGTCATCGGAGAACACCACTAGGTTGTGATCCACCCCAATCGAACCAAACTCGTTGATGATCACCAGCGCGCGAGACGCCTCGGACCGGTTCATAAATCGATTCAACAGAGTGGTCTTGCCGGCGCCCAGAAACCCGGTCAGTACCGTGACGGGAATTCGCTTGTCCACTGCTCGCCAGCCGTGGCTCAGCCGCTGATCTGCTGGACGATGTCGTCCACCCAGCCTTTCTGAAAAGCAACCGCCCGATCGCAGGGCTGCTGGGCTTCAAAAAATTCCCGGTTTGCATCTTCCACCCGTGGCTCGGTGCCGCTGAGCGTCTCCACAATGGCCTGGCCGCAGAAGGGGACATAGGACTCGGCGTAGCCTCCTTCGTGCACCATGGCCAGTTTGCCTCCGCACAGCTGGCTGGCTGATTCCATCATGAGGCGGGTCATTTCCCGGAAGCTCTCGCTGTGCACCAGCTGCCGCGCCAGCGGATCCACCGGGTTGGCGTCCAGGCCACTGGCAACCACGATCAGATCGGGCTTATGCGCCGCCAGCGCCGGCAGGACCAGCTGTTCCATCGCGTAGAGGTAGCAGGCGTGGCCACTGCCCGCCGGCAGTGGAATATTCAGGTTGCAGCCTTCGCCGGCGCCGACGCCCCGATCCTCAAAGCCGCTGTAGCCAGGAGGAAAGCACTTGTCCTGATGCAGCGAAATGGTGAGCACGTCGGCGCGATCATAGAAAATGGCCTGCGTCCCATTGCCGTGGTGCACGTCCCAGTCCACAACAGCCACGCGTTCCACGCCGTGGCGCGCCTGCATCGCCGCAATCGCAATGGGGATATTGGCGAACAGGCAGAAGCCCATGGGCTCTTCCGCCAGGCAGTGATGGCCGGCGGGGCGGCAAAGGGCGTAGGCGTTGTCCGCTTCGCCGGTGACGACCGCCTCGAGGGCGGCGATGGCAAGGCCCGTGGACAGGCAGGCAATTTCGTAGCCGCCCTTTGAAAACGGGGCGAAGGTGCCGAGCTCCCCGCCGCTTTCGTCGCTTAAGGCTTTAAACTCATCGAGGTATTTCTCGGGGTGAATGCGAAGGAGGTCCTCCCGCTCGGCCGGTGTCGCGGATCTGATGCTCACCACGTCATTCAGCCCGGACGCCCGGAGCAGGTTGAGGATGCGACGTTTCGACCCGGGCGTGTCGGCGCCGTAGCTGCCCGCCGGCGGTTCGACCCAGTCGCCAACTGGCATAAACAGAGCCTGGACGCCGGTGCTGTGCCAGAAGGTACGTTCGTCTGAGTAGAAGTGCGTTTTGTGCATGGGGCCCCTCGCTTTCGCGATTATTGGTGAGTTGGAAAAACTGGCTGCAAGCTGGCCGGCATCTTGTCACTACCCATTACCGCTGACAATCCTCAGCGACCGGCATATCAGTTATCCTCTGCGCAATTTGTCGCGACCCAAAGCTGCCGGCGCTTCCTGGCCCTGGGCGCTGTCGCCAAAAGGCGGTGACTCACCAAAGGACTGGCCATGTCTGTTTCAACCTACTTCTCAAATACCTACGCGGAAGCGCGGGAGCAGTTCCGCGCGGCGGCGAAAGACGCCGGCGCAACGCTGGACAGCTATCAAAATCCGGCCATGGGTCCGGAGGGGGAGCAACTTTCGACGGACGTAGCGTGGCTTGGCCCGCAGGATGCCAGTCGGGTGCTGGTGACCCTGTCAGGTACCCACGGCGCGGAGGGGTTCTGCGGCTCCGGCGTGCAGGTTGGCTGGTTTCGAACGGGCCGGGCCCGACGTCTGCCGAAGGATACCGCGCTGCTGCAGATCCACGCGGTCAATCCGTTTGGTTTTGCGTGGCTGCGCCGCACCACTGAAGAGAATGTGGACATCAACCGCAACTATGTCGATTTTGACCAGCCGCTTCCGGTGAATGAGGGCTACGCGAAATACCGCGATCTGATTTGCCCCTCGCAATGGTCTGAGCAGATCGCGCGGGACACCACGGAGGAAATCAATCGTCTGGTCGAGGCATTGCCGCCGAAGGTGATGCAGGGCGCAATCTCCGCCGGCCAGTATGTGGATCCCGAGGGCATCTTCTACGGTGGTAAGGAGCCAAGCTGGTCCCGCCGCACCTGTGACAAGATCATGGTCCGGTTCCTGGCGTCCGCCCGGCACATTGCCATGGTCGACTATCACACGGGTCTCGGGCCTCGGGGCTACGGCGAACGCATCGGGGTTGGCAAGCCCGGCATGGCGGACTGGGATCGGTCCAACGAGTGGTGGGGGGACGTCACATCCATCGATGATGGCAGCTCTTCCTCGGCTCCCCTCAACGGGACCAATATGGAGGCCTGGGTGGCGCAGCTGTCCCACGCCCAGGTGACGCCGATTGTTTTGGAGTACGGCACGCTGCCGCTGCCGGACGTCTTGCTGGCGCTGCGTGCCGACAACTGGCTCCACGCCCACGGCGATCTCAACTCGGAGCTGGGGGTCAGGATCAAGCAGCAGGCGCGGGACGCGTTTTATCAGGACGCTGATGATTGGAAACAGATGATCTGGTCTCGAGGTATCGACACCCAGGCGATCGCCCTGGCGCACCTGGCCAGAAGCGCCTGATGCAGGAGCGGTCGTGTTTGCATCGTTGATTCTGATGGCGGGCCTGGCGAACCCGGACACCAGCGGCCCTGCGCGTAAGGACGAGGCCGAATGCGTAATTCTGCTGCACGGCCTCGCCAGATCCAGCCGGTCCATGAACCGGATGGAAAAGATCCTCCGAGGTCATGGCTATGCCGTTGCGAACATCGGCTACGACTCGCGCAGCGCACCAGTGGAAAAGCTGGCCCTGCCGGCGGTGCAGCGAGGCCTGGAAGCCTGTGATGGGCAGCAGCCGGCAAAAATCCACCTGGTGACGCACTCGCTCGGCGGCATCCTGGTTCGCTACTACTTAAAGAATCGCTCCATCGACAAGCTGGGTCATGTTGTCATGCTTGGCCCGCCGAATCAGGGCAGCCACGTGGTGGACAACTGGCGCGGCGTGCCCGGTTTTAAGCTGATGAACGGTCCCGCCGGCATGCAGCTGGGTACCGATGCGGCCAGCGTGCCGGGCCAGCTTGGGCCGGTCACGTTTTCTTTGGGCGTCATTGCCGGAACGCGCTCGGTCAATCCCATCCTGTCCTTAAGCTTGCCCAATCCGGATGACGGCAAGGTGCACGTGGAGAATACCAAGGTGGTGGGCATGGCCGACTTTATCGAGGTCCCCCACTCGCACACTTTTATGATGCGAGCCCCGGGGGTGATTGAACAGGTTGTCTTTTTCCTACGGAATGGCCGCTTTGCCAAGGGCTAGCCAGCTCGCGAGAGCGGTTCACCAGAATCGGTTTTCGTACATCAGCATCAGGGCAATGCCGGCCGCGGCGCCGGATACGAACACGTTCCAGTCCCGGTGTTTGACGCGCAGGCCTCGGACAAACATCGACGAAACGCCCATGATCACCGCGACGATCAGCAGCTGCCCCAGCTCGATGCCAAGATTGAAACCCAGCAGCGGCAGGGCGATGGACGAATCGTCCATCAGCAGGGCGCGAAAATAGTTGGAAAACCCCATGCCGTGAATCAGGCCGAAAAACAGCGCCATGGCGTAAGCCCACCCCATGCCCACGTCCGACTCCACGGACCGGCGGCTGATCACGTTGTGCAGAGCGGTCAGCAGAATGGTTGTAGGGATCAAAAACTCGATGACCTCAGATGAGATCGTCAGTAGCTCAAAGGACGCCAGGGCAAGCGTAACGCTGTGGCCAACGGTGAACGCGGTGACCAGGATCGCCAGGTTTTTCCACTGCTCAATCCGGTAAACCGCGCAGAGCGCCACAAGAAACAGGATATGGTCGAGGCCAGCCAGGTCTGAGATATGCTCGAACCCCAGCTGCAGATAGAACGGGAAAGGGTGCATCGTCAGAAAGTCAGCTCATGCACCGGCGTGTCTTTGTTGAGCATCAGGCTCCGGGACTTACCGTTGACGTGGACGTAGACAATGTTGCTCTGATCAAAAAAAAGATCGGTGAAGACCGCGTTCTTGATTTCCAGCGACTTGAGCGGCGAATTCTGCCGATACTCGAAAAGTATGCCCAGCGCCGTATTGATCCCTTCCCCCGCCAGCTTCTTGCTCTTGATCTGAAGCTTGACTGTCTCGCCGTTGGCCTTGACGTGGAAAAACCGGTTCAGGTACTCCAGTAACAGCCGCTCCGCATGCGGTGCCTCGTCAGACTGGCAGAACTTGAGCTCCGTGCTCTCCGGATCAAAAACCAGCGCTTCGCGCACGTCCATCAAAAACAGCCGCAGGCTGATGGTGAGCAGCTGCTGATCTTCTGAATATTCAATTTCGCTCAGCGACAGCCTCAGCGGATGTGCCGCGGCGCTGCTGGACAGCCCCAGAAGCACCAGCAGAACAACGCGCCGCAGGGCCGCGGGACGCGCCATCGGTCAGGCGGAACCGCCCGCCTGCAGGTCCTGGGCCACCGCCCGCACGTCCCGAAAAACCCGCATAAAGTTGCCGCCCCAGATTTTTTCGATCTGCTCTTCCGTGTAGCCCCGGCGAACCAGTTCGATCGTGATATTCATCACTTCGCTGGCATCGAAGATCCCATCGATGCCGCCGCCGCCGTCAAAATCACAGCCGATGCCCACGTGGTCGATACCGGCGACCTTCACGATGTGATCGATGTGGTCGGCCACGTCCTGCACGGTGGCGGAAGGATTCGGGAAGTCTTCGTTAACCTTGTTAAAAGCCTGCCGCAGAGCCGCGCGTTCGTCGGCCGTCATTTCCGACGGCGGTTTCATATTGGCTCGGATTTCGGCCAGGGCGGCGTCCCGTTCGGGGTTGTCGGGCGCCGTGCGCAGATAGTCCGACAGCATGGTGAGCTGCACCACGCCCCCGTTTTCCGCCATGAGTTTCAGCATCTCGTCGGTCATGTTGCGCTCATGGTCGACCAACGCCCGGGCGTTTGAGTGGCTCGCAATGATCGGCGCCTTGGAAACGGCAATGGCGTCATAAAAGACCTCGGCGCTGCCGTGGGAGACATCCACCAGCATGCCCAGGCGGTTCATCTCCGCCACCACTTCTTCACCGAAGTCACTGATGCCGCCATGCTCGGGGCCATTGGTGTCGGTGGCGGAGTCGGCCAGATCGTTGTTGGTTGAATGCACCAGGGTGATATAGCGCACGCCCTGGTCGTAATAGAGCTCGACGTTGGAGAGGTCGTCGCCAACCGGATAGCCATTTTCGATGCCCAGGTAGATGGCACGCTTGCCGGCTTTCTCAAGCTCGTAGGCGTCCTGCGGAGTGAGCGCCAGGCCCACGACGTCGGCATTATCGGCGGTAGAAGTTCTCACTGCTTCGATCATCTGCAGCGTCAGCGCCTTGGCTCGACTGTTGCCGTCGTCGTCCCGAATGTCCTGCGCGACAAAGGCGGCAAAGAAGATGGCATCCAGTCCCCCTTCTTTCATTCGGGGATAGTCGACCTTGGAGCCGGTTTCGTACGGGTCATGGCGCTCCGCCATGTCGAAGCCGGGCTCAATCATGCGCAGCGGCGTATCAGCATGGGTATCTACCGTGAGAACGCGATCGTGGATTTCCAGGGCCCGGGTAATGAGCGCCTGTTCGGTCTCCTGAGCCGGTTCTTGCTGTGCCTCGGTTGGCGCGTCGCCGCCCTCGGGTTCTGAGGTGCAGGCGCCGAGCAGCAGGGCCGGGGCGAGAAGGAACGGGAAGACTTTCAGTTTGCGCAGCATGATTGATAACCCATGGAGAAAAAGACAGATTGCTGAAACTCAGCGCGCTAGCGCCTCCCGGGCCGGCGCGCTGCGCCCGTATGATCCCCCAGCGGTGGATGAAAACCAACCCACGCCAGGCCACCCGAGAATTTGCGCAGTCAGTCGCCGGCTTCGGAGGCGCGCACCTCGATCACCACGGAGTAGCTGTGGCTGAAACTATCGGTGGCGGCATTATCCGGGCTGTCGCCCTGAACGCTGGTGGCGAGCAGGTAGCGGCCGCGGGGCAGCGCCGTAAGGTCGCAGCTGCCGCTAGCGCCCGTGGTGCACGAGGTCGACGCATCATGGCCTTCGCTTTGCTCGGAAAAAACGTCAACTTTTTGCTCCGCCAGCGGTTTGCCGGAGGCAAGCACCCGTATCTGAACCGTTTCGCCGGCGCGTAGGTTGTTTGGATGATCCGTAAATACGATCTCCAGGGGATCGCCGGTCGCTTCGACGGCTTTGTCGCTCGTTTTTTCGAGCGTCACGTAGGACACCGATTTGTTGAAATAGACCCGGGAGCGGACAATCTCCGCGCCGGCAAAGTCGGACCGGTCCCCGGGCTGCCAGGTTTCTTCACCGTCGATCTTGATTCTTGTCCAGGGCATCAGATCTTCCACCGCCTCAAGTCGGTACGTTCCCGGCTCGGTAAGCTCAAATTCGCCAACCGTCCGGGTTTTACCCAGAAACAGGTGGGGCACGTTGCGCCGGAGGCCGTCGGGCCCGACAAACCACCAGCTGTAGTAGCTGCCCGGGCCGGAGGCGGGTCGAAAGCGCACGTCACCGAAGGTGTGATCGAAGCTGATCCAGCCACTGTCGCCGGACTGGATATGGAGGCTAGGCGCCAGCCACTGCTGGTGCGCTGCGGCCGATCCGGCAGCCGCGAGCAGAACGACAAGCGCCGTCCCGGGAAAAAACCGAAGTCTATGGGTCACGTTTTTCACGGCATACTCCATTCAGCGGTGTGTCCCGCTCGGCCACAAACCTGGATTAACCATGCTTCCGGCACATTCACGGTTCAAGCAAAATGATATGTTATAACATTCAGGCGAGCGCCCTGAAAAAGCGCGAAGACCACGGACGCAGCGTTCCGCCGGAGGAGACCGTCGGTGCGTCGGCTTCATGATTTTCACTGTGGCGCGGGGCTGGCGCATCCAAACCCGGGCGGCCGCCGTAGTATAACTTTGACAACCTGAGCGCAAAGTCACTGACGATGGGCTGCGCTGTTTGAGCTAGCGCCAGGAGGCATCCATCATGTGTCAGACCGTCACCGCTTGCTATCTCGCCGTATCCATGGGCCTGCAGCCGTTCCTGAGTCACGATGGCAGCACCGAGCTGGTGGAGGAGCTGGTGGTCTACGGTCGCTCCGAGGAGGTGATTGGCACCGCGGATCAGGCCTCCGAGGGCAGCGTGGCGTTTGACGATATCCGCCTGCCCCCCATGCTCCGGATCGGCGAGCTGGCTGAGGCGGTGCCGGGCATGGTCGCTACCCAGCACTCGGGCACCGGCAAGGCCAACCAGTACTTTCTGCGCGGCTTCAATCTGGATCACGGCACCGACTTTTCGGCTTTTGTGGACGGGGCGCCGATCAATATGCGCACCCACGGTCACGGTCAGGGATATCTCGACCTCAACTTCATCATTCCCGAGCTTGTCGAGCGAACCAGCTATCGCAAGGGGCCCTACGGCGTGCAGGCCGGGGACTTTTCTTCCGCCGGCAGCGTGGCCTTTGACCTGTATGACCGGCTGGACGAGTCGATCGTCAATCTGACCGTTGGGGAGTTTGATTTCTACCGGGGCGTGGTCGCCGGCAGCGCCGTTGCCGGCAACGGCACCGTCACCTACGCCTTTGATCAGACCGCCTATGGCGGGCCCTTCGAACTGGACGAGGACCTGTCCCAGACCCGCTTCTACGCCAACTACGCCGGCGCGCTGGGATCGATGAGCAGCAAAATTTCTTTGCTTGGCTACCTGAGCGAATGGACCTCGTCCGACCAGCTGCCCCAGCGGGCCGTGGAGTCCGGCCTGGTGGACCGGCTTGGGTTCATCGATCCGTTTCTGGGTGGGCATACCGACCGCTTTGGCCTGACCGGCGAGCTGGCCGGCAGCAACTGGGACGCGTCGGCCTACGTGATCGACTACGATTTTTCCCTATTCTCCAACTTCACCTACGGCCTGGACGATCCCGAAAACGGGGATCAGTTTGAACAGATCGACCGACGGCGCATCTACGGTTTGCGCCATGACCGCACCGGCACCGGCCCGGTTGCGCTGAACTGGGGCGGAGACCTGCGCTACGACGACATCGCTGAGGTGGGCCTGTTCCGGACCGTGGAGCGGTCGCGCATCGGCACGGTCCGGTCCGACGCGGTGGAGCAGCTGTCCGCCAGCGCCTACGGCGAGGTGGAGTTTCGGCCGCTGGCCAACCTGCGCGCCTCGATCGGCGCCCGCGTGGACTATTTCGACTGGGAAGTGGATGCCCAGCGTCAGGCCAACAGCGGTTCCGGGAGCGACACGCTGGTCAGTCCGAAGCTGAATCTGGCCTACCGGCTGGGTGAATCCGCTGAGCTGTATGCCAACTGGGGCCGCGGATTTCACTCCAACGACGTTCGCGGCAACACCATTTCCGTCGATCCGGCCAGCGGGGAAGCCGCTGATCCGGTCGACGCGCTCGTGCCGTCGAACGGTGCGGAACTGGGCCTGCGGGTTGAGCGCGGGGAGCGGTTTAATGCCACGCTGACCGCGTTTGCCCTGGATCTCGACTCGGAACTGTTGTTTGTCGGCGACGCCGGCGGGACCGAGGTCAACGGCGCGTCCGAGCGCCGCGGCCTGGAGCTGACGACGTTTCTGCAGGCCACCGACTGGCTTGCCGTCAATTTTTCCTACACCTATACCGACTCACAGTTTGAGCAGGATGAAGGTGCCGGTCGGGAAGTGCCCGGAGCCATCGAGTCCAGTGCCTCTCTGGGCCTGAACGGGGCCTGGGACAACGGGCTGTTCATCGCAGCGCGAGCCCGGTATCTGGGGGAAGCGCCGCTGGTCGAGGACAACTCCGTCCGGTCTCCGTCGTCACTGCTGGTTAACGTCGGCGGCGGGTACCGCTTCGGCAATGTGAGCCTTAGGCTGGACGTGTTCAATCTGCTCGACTCTAACGACTTTGATATCGCCTACTTTTTCCCGTCCCGGCTCCCGGGGGAGCCGGCGGAGGGGGTGGAAGATGTCCACTTCCGACCCCTTGAGCCCCGGTCGATTCGTACGTCCGTCACCTACCACTGGTAGCCGCCTAGGCGAGGCGGTCGGCAATCGCCTTGAGCGTTTCGACCAGGGAGGTGTGGCGCGCTGTCGAGTTGCTACCACTTTCCGGCGCGGGCAGGGAGCGGGCAAACCGACGCAGGGTGTTCGCCAGTTTCCTGTTGCGACCGTCGCCGGCCAGCGTCGGCCCCACCTGCTGCAGGAGCGCCGTCAGCTCATCTGCGAGCTCCGGCGTTAAGGCTTCCTCCCGCAGGAGCTGGTCCATGTAAGACTGCGCTACGGCCGGTTCCGCCGGCCAGGTCACCCGAAACTGCTGCTGCGGGTTGAACACATCGCCCTGGTTGGCCAGCTTCGCTGCCGCAATCTCATTCGCCGTGAGGTATTCGCTGGGCACCAGGTCAAACACATCCAGCCCCCGCAGGATCTCCGTGCCGTAGATCATGCCGTTGTACCAGTACACCGACCAGTAGCCCCCGACGACCAGCGCATTTTCGTCGGTGGGGCCCCGATCGAAGTATGCAATTTCCACCGGCTGCTTTGAGTCGGTGAAGTCGATGATAGAAAAGCCGCCCTGGTACCAGGCCTGGACAAAAATGTCGCGCCCGGGCACCGGAATGATGGAACCGTTGTGGGCCACGCAGTTTTCCACGTCCAGCTGGGGCGCAGGCATCTTGAAGTAGCTTCTAAATTCGAGCTTGCCGTCCACAATGTCGTAGATAGCGTCCGCGCCCCAGTCCAGCGGGTCGTAGGACCGGCAGCGGGGATAAGAGCCGCCGCCCCACTCGTCGGTAAACAGCACCTTGGTGCCGTCATTGTTGAAGGTGGCGGAGTGCCAGTAGGCAAAACCCTTGTCCACCACCTCGTCGATGCGCGTGGGTTTGCGCGGGTCGCTGATGTCAAAAATGATGCCGTTGCCGGAGCACGCTCCGGCAGCGATGCCTGCGTCCGGGAACACGGTAATGTCATGGCAGTGATCGGTCTGGCTGGTTTCCTGCGTGTCGTCGCCGTGGTCACCGCCACGCCAGAGGCCCGAGACCACGCCGGTTTCCGCGTCGGCGAACACCGCCGGCGAGTCGACGATGCGCGCGCTGGCCGGGTCGTCCACCGGTATCTCAATCACGTCTACGCGGAACAGGGCGGTTCGCTCATCGCCGGGCTTTTCGTCAAAACAGGAAGCCATCTCGTCCTGCTCACGAATGCTGGAGGTGCCGGAGTTGTAAACAATGATCTTGCCGTCTTCCCCCGGACCGCTGACCACCGAGTGGGTGTGAGATCCTCGGCAGGTCTGCACCAGACCAACCTGCTTTGGGCTGGTGAGGTCGCTGATATCAAAAATCCGGATTCCGCGAAATCGTTCCTTGCTGACGTCTTCCTGCACGCCCTCAAGGCCGCAGTCGATGCGGCTGCGGGTTTCCTGCACCGACATGATCAGAAGATCGCCGACGATCGAGACATCGCCCTGGCCACCGGGGCAAACGACCGAGGCCTTAAGCTCCGGCATGCCGTTTTCCTTGAGCTGGTAAACGTTGAAACCGTGGTAGTTTCCGGCCACCAGCACGTTGCCGGCAAACGCCATGTCGGTGTTGGAAAAGCTCAGCATGGGCGTCCGCGTCTCCCGATTTTTCGGGACCTTTGGCTTGAGCTTTTCTTCTTTCTCCTCGCCGTTTGCCTCCTCTTTGTCTTCCTCAGATTCAGGTTTCTTTGCTGGAGCCTCCAGAGGATTGGAGGGGTCAAAAAAGCCCGCTGGCCTGCGCAGCGCCGCAACCAGCTTCATGTTCAGGATGGCTTCTTCGGCATCAGAAAAGCCGGCCGCGAGGGATGCCCGCGGATCGGTGGAGAGCGAAGCCAGCAGCGCATTCATGCGCTCTATCTCCGCCGTCTGGTCGTTGACGATGTCGGAGGTGAATTCGAACAGGATCGGATCATAGGCCGCCCCGGGCTGCTCCAGGAGGTCGTCCACCATGGTGATGGCCCCCTCGTGATGGGGGATCATGAGCTGGAGAAACAGGCGATCAAACTCTGTGCCCGTCAGGGTGGCCAGCTCCGCCATCTGCTCCGGGCTTGCCATGCCGGCCATCCGGTGGTCGGTGTGCATGGCATGGTGCGCTGCGGGATCCGGAACCGTTTCGCCGCGATCGCGGAGCCACTGCTGCATAAACTCAATCTCGCCCTGCTGCGAGGCGTCGATGCGTCCTGCGAGATCCAGAAGTTCGGGCAGATTGGTTCGGTCCGGCACCAGCGCAGACATCTGTACCGCCTGGTTGTGGTGCGGAATCATGTCCTGCATGAACTGCGTATCGTCCGGCGAGTGACTGGTGCTTGTGATGTCCACCGCCTCTTCGGCGCTGAGCTGCCGGCCGGCTTCTCCCGGCGCGCCGGGCTGAACAATGGGTACGTGGTTATCGGCAAGGGCGGGGGCGGCCGCAAGCCAGCAAAGTGTAATTGACCCGATCCACGCGCCGAATCGGTCTCGGTTCCCAAAGAGCTGCATAGAGGAGATTTCCTGGTTTGGTGTGGGCGACGTGATCCTTGCACAGGTTTGAGCGGATGCCCAGCACCTTGGGCCGGTCGGCGGCGCAGCAAGGGGTCAAACGAGATGAAATGATATAACATAACGTTTTCCTCTCTTGGAACTGCGCCGCTATGCCAAGCACCACCGGGCTTCCGGTGACTGTCCTGTCCGGTTTCCTGGGAGCAGGGAAGACGACGGTCCTCAGCCACGTGCTGAACAACCGCCAGGGCAAAAAAGTCGCCGTGATCGTGAACGATATGAGCGAAATCAATATCGATTCGTCGATCGTCCAGCAGGAAGTCTCCCTGAACCGCAGCGAAGAAAAGCTGGTGGAGATGAGCAATGGCTGCATCTGCTGCACCCTGCGCGAAGACCTGCTGGAGGAAGTCACCAAGCTGGCGGAGGACGGGCGCTTCGATTATCTGCTGATCGAGTCCACGGGCATTTCCGAACCGCTGCCGGTGGCCGAGACCTTTACGTTTGCCGACGAAAACGGTGTTTCCCTCTCGCAGGTTGCCGATCTGGACACCATGGTCACGGTGGTCGACGCGGTGAACTTTCTCCGGGATTTTGACGAAGCCCATTCGCTGCAGGAAAAAGGCGAGTCCCTCGGCGAAGACGATCACCGCAGCGTTGCCGACCTCCTGATCGACCAGGTGGAGTTTGCCGACGTCATCCTGATCAGCAAAATCGATCTGGTGGAAAAGAGTGACGTGGAGCGGCTGGTCGCGATTCTGAAATCTCTGAATACCCACGCCCGCATCGTCCCTATCCAGCAGGGTGAGGTAGATTTGGATGAGGTGCTGAACACGGGGCTGTTCGATTTTGAGCGAGCCCAGCAGGCGCCGGGCTGGCTGAAGGAAATGCGCGGCGAGCACGTGCCGGAAACCGAAGAATACGGCATCAGCAGCTTCAGCTACGAAGCGCGTCGACCGTTTCATCCCAAGAAGTTTTATCAGTTTCTTCATGGGACGCAGCGCTACGGCAACCTCCTGCGCTCAAAAGGGTTTTTCTGGCTCGCTACCCGCCCGCAATACGCGGGACAGTGGAGTCAGGCTGGCGGCATCGCGCACTACGGGCTCGCCGGCTTGTTCTGGAAGGCGTTGCCCAAGTCGAGCTGGCCTACCGACGAGGAGTATCTGGCAGCCATCAGGAAGCAGTGGGTGGAGCCGTTCGGGGATATGCGTCAGGAACTGGTTTTTATCGGCCAGGGACTGAACAAAGCGGAGATTACGCAGGCGCTTGATGACTGCCTGCTGTCGGATGACGAACTGCTCCGGGGTAAAGCCTACTGGGAAACCTTTGAGGACCCTTTCCCGCCCTGGAAACAGCCGCAATGAATGCTGCAACCAGCGATCAGGTGTCCGATGTTGTCTCCTCGGTTGCTGCGCCGGAGCGATTCCCGTCCCGCGGCACCACGCCGGCGGTACTGGCGGACATCTTTCGGCGAGATATCAACATCGCCATCTGGCAGCGGAAACTGGACGACGAGCTGAGGGCCGCCGTCGCAACCTTCCTGGCATCCAACCCGCAGTTCGAAACGCTTCTGGCGGTATCACCCGACGACGCGCTGGGAAGACTCCGCAGCGCGCTGGGACGCGCTGCGCCGACCGCGTTTGTTCACAACATTGCCGACCTTGTGTATCACTTTTGCAGCCTTCTCGAGCTGGGCGACATCCGGCTGCGGCTGGCCACGCTGGATCGAGCGATGTGCCCGCGGTTTCACGTGGACATGCTGCATTGCCGCCTGTTGACCACCTATCACGGCGCGGCCACCGAATGGCTGCCGCACGCGGCGGTTGATCGCTCAAAGCTTGGCCCCCGGAGCAGCGCCCAGTCGGACCTGGCCGCGGGCCTTTACCGCAGCGAAAGCGACATCCAGCGGCTGAACTGCGGCGATGTGGCGCTGCTCAAGGGTGAGCGCTGGGCAGGCAACGCCAACGCTGGCCTGGTGCATCGTTCACCGCAGGTGCCGGAAGGAAAACGCCTGCTGCTGACGCTTGATGTAGGCGACTGGTCGATACCGGCAACGGCTCAACCCCGCTCCCCTTCAACCCCAACTTGAGATCCGCTCAGAATGAATTACGACGTTGTCCCGGAAACTTTCGAGCAGTGGCACCACTGCATCACCGTTGAGTGTGGAATTCCATTAACCGCTCAGTTTGTCACAGAGCGGCTGAAGGTCTG
>JBCCVP010000111.1:0-17277 GCA_039195135.1 Pseudomonadota bacterium
ACTCAGCCAGCTCCGCCTGACTTCTAGCGAGGCCTGAGTTGTTGTCGAGTTCCCGATAGATATCGATGGCCTCGCGAAGCACGGCTTGAGCCTTTTGTGTTTGACCGCGTTCGTTGTGAAGCGCGCCAAGCGCTCGGAGGGAGCTTGCTGATCGCCGAAGGCTGCCCTGCGCCTTTCGAGACGCGTATGCCTGGCTAAGGAATCGCTGGGCTCTGCGGTAGTCACCCATTCGCTGATAAAGCAGGCCTAGCCGGTGCTGCACAAGCGAAACACCCAACTCGTTGCTAAGGGATCGGTAGACATCAAGGGTTTGCAGGTTGTACGTCAGCGATTTTTGCAGCGAACCCTGCTCTCGAAAGAGGCTGGCTATGTTTCCAAGCATTGTGGCCTGCTCTTCCCGGTCTCCGGCTGACTCATGCAGAGTCAACGCTCTCAGGAAATACGGCAGAGCCTTCTGAAACTGGCCCATCTGGAAATAGGTCCCGCCCAAGTTGCCAAGCGTAACGGCTTCCTGAGACGGGTAGTCGGACTGCTCCAGTATTGCGAGGACCTCCCGGTACCAGTGCGCCGCCTCTTGGGGGCGACCAGCGGATTGCTCCAGCAGCCCGAGGAAATTTGTCGCCGCTGAGTTTGCGCGCAGGTCTCGGCCTTTGGTCAATCTCCCCGCTTCCTCAAAAGAACGCCGGGCAGCAATCGAGTTATCCAACTGAAATTGCGCCGCGCCAAGGCCAATGTAAGCCCAGGGAGTCATTGGATTGGTTTGCGCCAAGAGCTCAATGGCAAGCTCATAGCTTGCCTCAGCGGACCCGTTCTCAAGATCCCAGGCTGCCAGCCATCCGTGGACCATTGCGGCTCGCCCATGCTGATAGCTATCGCCGGCAATCTGCCAAAGATCCCCCACCTGCCGGTAGGCCACGGTGAGCTCGTCCAGAGGCTTACCAGCCTTTGAAACATCGACGCCGATCCCCAACTTACCGGCGATTGTCAGCTGTTGACTCGCTTGATACTGGACCGGCAGCAAAGTTGGCTGCGCTAGCGCAATGGTCACTTCATCGGTGGAGGGGCCGTGGCTTGAGGTAGAGATTTCAGCCACGAAAGCCCCAGCGTAGGGCGGGTCAAAATGGGCATATTCGCCCGTTTGCTGGAAGGGGTTGTCGACCGCGAGCAGCTCTTCGCCATTCGAAGCGCGAATTGTGAGCTTGAGGCCGAGGTATCCGGGACTGACCGTAATAACGCTAGGCCGACTCGCTAGGACCATATTCAGCCCGTAGCGCTGGTTTGGGGCAATTTCAACGTTTCGCTCAATTCCCGCGACGAGTTCGCCAATCGGTTCCGAGACGGCCGGAACCTGGGGCCACCCGGGGGTGAGAAAAGCCAGAAAGAGGCAGCCGGTTACTGAGCGGAATCCCGAAAGCCGGCTGCCCCTTTCGATTGGGTTGCGGTCACCCGCCGTCTGCCGATCAGGCAATAAATAGTTGATCAATGATGCTCCGGCGGCGTCGACTAATCTTCGTCAGCTTTCCATGAGCCTGAACCGCCGTTAGTCGATTCTGACGTTACCACCAGCGTCGAGTCTGATTCGGCGCTAAGATCCAGCGTTTTAAACGCCAGCTGGCGCTTGGCGCCGGCACGGCCTGCGTAATTGAAAACAAAATGCAGGCCAATAGCCTCGTTCGGCGAGCCATCGGAGGCGAGATCGAAAACGTTTCCGCGAATAGCATTGAACGCGGGCTCGTAGTAAGCGCCCTCGACATTTCGCCATATGGTCTTGATGTAGTCAGAAGCCTCCATGAACTCAATCGTCACGTCTTCCCCAGTGAAATGGAACTTCAGCGTTGTGTTAGACCGCACGGGACGGAACGTTGCGTAGGGAGAAGCAGTCGCTACGTGGGTAAGCCCTGGATCGATCGTATAGCCTGGCCCCCAAGGATTGTTCAGCACGGGCCTCACGTAGGAAAGCCTCCACGTTCTGTTTTCAAAATCATTGGACATGTTGCGTACCCCTCGTTGTCGCGTATTTGGTTGGTTGTTTTCTCAGCAGAAGCTGGCTGCTGCGCACCTATACCGCCAATCGATCATACCCGGCTGAATCAATTCAGCGGAAATTCCGATTGTCACAGCGCCAGAGAAGAAGTGCGTGGCGCGGCAGCACCGAACCACGCATAAGAGCTACCTTGCCCGATGGATCGAGAAAAATCGATTCGAGCACCCATCCTCCGGACACGCCAGATTCGCGGTGCGCAGCTGATCAGCCAGCGTACCGGCTACGCCGGAAGGTCCGTGGGAACGCAGCACCAGGTGAAGCTCCGCCTCGTCCACGTTTTCCAGACCATAAGGTTCGGACATGGCAAACAGTTCGCGGGTGGTGGCGCCGGGCTGCAGGTTCAGGAACGTGGTGCCTGTGCCGGACCCGTCGGCCAGGATGCCGCCAGCCCAGAATACCGACGCTTTCACGTCCGGATCGCCGCCGTTAACCTCCAGATCGCCGCCAGTGCATTCGTAAGGGGCACTGCAGAATTCGGGATAGTTGAACACCACCCACCAGATGGAATAGGCCACGTTGGGCTCAAGGGCGCTCGAAGCAATCTGCGCCGTCACGTTCCGGTTCACCAGGTCGCGAACCAAAATGGTGGCGCCGTCCGCGGGGTCGCCGGTGCCGAACACGGCGTGGGCGCCTACTTCAACCGATTCCATTTCCGCCGGCTCAGGCCCGGGGGCCGTGGGCAGAATCCAGACGCGTTTTTCGTCCGCGGCCAGCGCGGTGCCGCTGGCCAGTGCGGTGAGCGTAAGGCTGGCCAAAGCCAGTTTTTTCAGAGATTTCATTGTCAGTCCTCGCTGTCAGGTTTCCGGCTCATGCCGGCAGCAATCTGGTTGTGAGGGCGGACAAAACCTCTCACTGGTATTTCAATCCGGCCTCAGAACACCGCTGGGACAACTGTGAACAATCGCGAACGGCGTTGGATCAGCAAATCCAACCAGGGCTAAGTTTCGCTTAGCCGTGACAGGAGCCCAGAGCCATGCCCGAACAACTGACGTCCTTTTTTGAATCGATCCAGAGCCACGTGGCGCTTTACGGCGGCCGCGTATTGCTCGCGATCCTGGTGCTGCTGATTGGCCTGTGGATCATCAAGCGTGTGGTGCGAACGGTCTCGCGCATCTCCGAAAAGCAGGTGCCGGACGAGACGCTGGCGCGTTTCCTTGGCAGCGCCACAGACATCCTACTCAAGGTAGTGCTCATCATCAGCGTCGCCAGCATCATCGGCATCGAGACCACGTCCTTTATTGCGGTGCTTGGCGCGGCCGGCCTGGCCATCGGTCTGGCGCTGCAGGGCAGCCTGTCCAACTTTGCCGGCGGCGTCATGCTGCTGCTGTTTCGGCCGATCAAGGTGGGCGAGTACGTTGAGGCGCAGGGTTATGAAGGTGTGGTGGAAGACATCGGCATCTTTGTCACCACGCTCAAAACCTTTGACGAGCGCGTGATCGTGATCCCCAATGGCTCGCTGGCCAACGACACGATCATCAACCACACCCGATCGGAGACCCGGGCGGTGGAGGTGGCTATCGGCGTTGGCTACAGCGACAACCTGGCGGAGGCACGCACGGCAATGCAGGCTGTGCTCAGCCGCGATGAGCGCGTCCTGAAAGACCGCGACCACGTCGTTGAGGTAGTCGATCTCGGCGCCAGCTCGGTGGATTTTCTGGTGCGGGCCTTCGTCAATACCGACGACTACTGGGCGGTGTTTTTTGACCTGCGCCCGGCGCTGAAATCGGCGGTGGAGAACGCCGGTTGCAGCATTCCGTTCCCGCAGCGGGACGTACACCTGATCCAGGAGACCGGCTGATCCGACCGCAGCCGTGAGCAGTTCGCGCCCGATGCCAACCGCAGTTCGAACCCGGGACTGGATGCGTCAGACCCATGCAAGACATCCTTGGTGGCGCGGTGCGTGGCTACCGATCTGCGGCCTGGCCGCCCTGCTGCTGCTTGGCGGGTTTTACCTTGCACCACATATCGAAGCCCGGGTGCTCGCACCCTCGGCGGTGCTGGTGCTCTGCGCCATCGGGCTGGGCGCAAGCCTCGGCTACTGGTGGTGCCGGCGCCAGTTTATCGACGTCAGCGAAAGCTATCACGCGTTGCTTACCGCCCGGGAGGAAGAAGAAGACCTCTGGACGCGAATGTTTGACCGGCTGGACGAGGTGGACTCCGCCATTGAGCCAAAAGTGCGCACCGCCCTGGCCGATCTGCCCGAGCCAGAACCCGTCGACCTGACCTCCATGGAACGATCCCTGGCGGAACTCCGGGCGCTGATTGCGGCGCTCCACATCCCGGAGCGGGACGACCTGAACGCCGTCGAGGAGTCACTCCAGCAACTCGACGAAAACGTCGCTGCCATCACGTTCCCCGAAAGCCCCGCGGATCTGGCTGCAGAGCCAGACCCCGCCGGCTCGCCGAACGCGGGGGAAGGCCTGCCAAAAAACCTGCCTGAGCCTGATTTGGCACCGCTCATGAACTCTCTGGGCGACCTTTCCGACGAGGCCGCCGAGGTAATCCCAGGCAAGACCTGAGCTGCCCGAACCGGCATGTCCCGGGGGATATCATTTTGCTATAGCTGCTATGTCGGTCCTCCGCTGGTAATGGCGCCTCCAATTGTCTGAAATAGGCAGGCTAACCGGAGGTCTCCCATGCTCAATACGTTTCAGCAGCAGCCCCACGATCTGCTGCCTTCCGCCACCCACGACGAACGCTCCCGCCAGGAGTTTGCCAAAAGTCTGAAAGGGTACGTGCAGCAAGGGCTGCTCCCGGGGCTGGCGCCGGTCTATCAGAAACGGCTGGTGCGCTACGAAGGCGAACACGGCGCCGTGCCAAAAGACCGCCGGGAAACGCGGCGCATGATGATACCCGACGCCTACTTCCAGACCTACGCCAGCGCCAACCGGGTGGCGCAGGAGCTGCTCTGGGAGTCGGTGCTCACCGCCATCCAGCGCCAGCAGCCCGAGCTCAATCAGCGCGCCCAGGAACTGTCAGCCAAAAACGCATCGCCGCTGGCGGTGGATCCGGCCAAACCTGCACCCCGCTACGTTACCGGTATCGACATTCACTGCATGCCCGGCGGCTACGCCGACGCCACGTCCGACGACGACGTGAGTACCGGCGCCCTCTACGACCGCGGCGTGTATCTCTACGCCATGGGCTACATGGGACCGACCAACGACGACATGGGTCGCTCCGTCTGCAACTACATCCGCCGCAACATGCCCGACTTTGCGCCCAAGGCCATTCTCGATATGGGGTGCACCGTGGGCCACTCCACGCTGCCCTACAAGGAGCAGTTTGCGGACGCTGAGGTGACCGGCATCGACGTGGCGGCACCCCAGCTGCGCTACGCTCACGCCCGGGCCGGCGCGATGGGCCTGAACGTGGGCTTCATGCAGGAAGACGCCAGCCAGACGTCGTTTGCTGACGGCAGCTTCGACCTGATCGTCAGCCACATCCTCCTGCACGAAACCTCCGCCAAAGCCATGCCGGCGGTGTTCCGCGAGTGTTTCCGACTGCTGAAGCCCGGCGGCGTGATGATCCATGCCGACCTGCCGCCGTTTGACCACTCAGATCTTTTCTCGGAGTTTATCCTCGACAACGAAACGCATTACAACAACGAGCCCTTCTGGGGGGCCATGCGCGACATGGACCAGATCCAGCTCGCGGTGGACGCAGGCTTTGTTCGCGACCAGGTACGCTTCGACACGGCCCCCATGGCGGTGCTCGAGTTTGCCGCCGCGCAGGCGGAGGGCTACTCCGATGAATCTGCTGAGGAGGTTGCGGACCGAGATTTCAAAGCCGGCGAGTATGCCCCCGGCGGCGGCTGGGAGGTGCTGATCGGCGTCAAGGGTGGAGACCCGTCATGAGCGACATGCGGCGCTATCCGCGCGGGGCCCGGCCGCAGTTCTTTGAGGACCCGGGGCTGGACGAGGCCATGTCCATGATCCTCGTTCTGGCCAGCGAGCTCAGCGTGCTGCGGGACCGGCTGGATACCTACGAGCGGCTGAGCGCGGACGGGAAAGCCCCCTCTCAGGCGGACGTGGAGCGCTACCAGCCCGACGAAGAAACGCTGAACGCCCGGGAAGCGGCTCGCCAGGATCTGTTCGAACGGCTGTATTTTGTCGCGCGGAAACGGGCGCAGGAGATTGCCGAGCAGGACCATGGTCAGCGCTATCGGGAGGTGCTTGACGACGCCGCCGGTCAGCCCGGTTCCCCGGAGTGAGGCGAATGCGCACTCCGCTGATCGGGCTGCTCGCAGCGCTGTGTCTGGCCGGCTGCGCCACCCGCAATGCCTGCGTTTCGGAACTGCCCGTCACCTCGTTCACGCTGAAGGTGCCCATGGCGGAAGACCGCGCCAGCGAGGTGACGGTATGGCAGCCGGCCGCCGCCGGCACCTACCCGCTGGTGGTGTTTTCCCACGGTGCCTTCGCCGCACCGGAACGCTATGCGGAGCTGCTCAATCACATCGCCGCGGGAGGCTACGTGGTGGCGGCCCCGCTGCACATCGATTCCGAACTCATCCAACGCGACGCACCGCCGCCGCTGGATCAGGTCTGGGGAACGCGCAAAGAAGACGTCGCCCTTCTGCTGGCGCCCGCAACCCCGCTGACAAATCTGCTTCGGCAGGGCGCAAACATCAGCGATCGGCGCATTGCCGCCGGTCATTCCTACGGCGGCTTTGGGGCGCAGGTAATGGGCGGCGCCCGGGCCACCGGCGAGACGCTGGTGCCAGCGGATCAGTGGGCGGACGCGATCCTGGCCTATTCACCGCCCGGCGTGCTGCCCGGTTTTATCGACGAGCAATCCTGGGATGAAATTGCGCGACCACAGCTGCTACTCACGGGAACCACCGACGTGCTGCCCGGGTTCCTGGACGACTGGCGCGACCATACGGCCGGCCATACCGCCGCTAAACCCGGAGACCAGTGGCTGTGGGTCGGCAACGAGGTGGACCACTACTTTGGCCGCCTGATGGGTCGCCTGGACCGGGACGCAGCGCCCGCCCGGGCCCAGTTTGATCTCGCCCTGGTCACCACGCGGGAATTTCTGAACACCTATGCTCCCTCGGGCGCGGTTTGCTCGCAGCCCCTGGCCACCTACAACAACGAAACGGCGCGCCTGACGCGGCGCTGAGGACGCCCCTATGAAACGACATTCCGTCAGCACGATCGGTCTGCTGATCTCCGCAGCGCTGCTTGCCGGCTGCGCCCCCGAAACCCAGGACGCAACCCAGGCCGAAACGCCGGCAGCCACCGCAGCACCAGCAGTACAAGATCCGGCCCTGGCACGGAATCTGGCGGCCATGGCCCAGCGGCCCGGCGTGACGGACCTGGCCTGGCGCGAACCCACGGAGCGCGTGGCCGGTGCCGCCGGCGAGGCGATGACCTCAGGCGAGTTTCCGGCACCCGATGCGCTGGCGGCCGCGGCCGCCTACTCCAATGAGCATGCCGGCCTGGGCCTGATGGTCTGGCACCAGGGCAAGCTGGTAGCGTCGATGTTCGAGGGGGACGCTACCGCGGCCACGCCGTTTACCGGCTTTTCCATGCACAAAAGTGTGCTGGCGCTCGCGGTGCTGGCAGCGGTTGAGGACGGCATCATCAGCAGCCTCGACGATCGGTGCGGTCGCTACATTCCGCAGTGGCGCGGCGATCCCCGGGGAGACATCACGCTGCGGCAGCTGCTCACCCAGAGCAGTGGCCTGCCCCACTACGCCATGGGCTCAGGATCGCCGCTCGCCACCAACCTGGCGCTGTCCTCAAAAATTTCCGACACCGCTCTGAGTTTTCCCTTCGAAGGCCCGGCCGGCAAGCAGTTCAACTACAACAACGTCAACGCTCAGATTGTGGGCATTGCGCTTGAGAACGCGCTGGGAGAGCGGAATATGCGCTACGCCGACTATCTGTCGCAGCGGCTGTGGGGACCGCTGGGCGCCAACGATGCTGCGCTGTGGCTGGAGGTTGAAGGCGGCAGCCCGCGCTACTTCGCGGGGCTTGATGCCAGCCTGACGGACTGGCTGAAGATCGGCGTAATGCTCATCCACAAAGGCCGCGTTGGCGACCAGCAGGTGCTGTCGGAGGCGAGCATCAGCGCGTTAACGGCGCCGTCAGCGCTGAACGCCGCCTACGGGCTCAACGTGTGGCGCGGCGCGAACTGGGCGCCGCAGCGACGCTACGGACCGTCCACCGCCCTGACGGTGCCCCACGCCGAGCCCTACCTGGCGCCCGACGTGGTCTACTTCGATGGATTTGGCGGCCAGCGGGTTTACGTAGTGCCGTCCGCGGATCTGGTGGTGGCGCGCGTCGGCCAGGTGGATCTCACCTACGACGATTCGGTGATCGTCAACACGCTGCTGCGCGGCCTGATGAAAGCCGAAGCTGAGCAGCGGCGCGCCGAGTACAACCTGCCGGCGACGGACGCCGTATATCAGGAGCGCTTTGCCCAGCTGCTGCGGGAGGCGCGCGCCGGACGAGGCCTTGCCGGCTATGACCCGCTGGTGCCGCTGCGCGGCGCGGCGGAGCCAACGCCCCTGCCGCGGGGCGAAAGCGACTGGCTTGACGCTGATACCCGGGCCTACGTCTCGGAGCTTGGCGAAAAGAGCAACTCGCTGGCGATGATGGTCTGGCATCGCGGCGCGGTGGTGTTTGAAGAATTTTTTCACGGCGGCGGGCCGGATCAGCTCGTCACCTCCCGATCTCTGTCCAAGCCTCTCTCGGTCATCGGCGTGGGCCGCGCCATTAAGGAAGGTTATCTTCCCGGGCTGGATGTGCCGCTAACTGAGTACATCCACGAGTGGCGGGACACGGACAGAGCCGGCATCACGCTGCGCCACGTGCTGCAGATGCGTTCCGGACTGGCACCGCAGGGCAACTCGTTTGAACCGGACGACGTGATGAACCGGGCCTATCTCCACCCCTACCACGTGGAGGTCATCATTAACGAGTATCCGCTCGTGACCGAGCCAGGCACCCGCTACGACTACTCCAATGCCAACGGCGAACTGGTCGCGGTGATCATCGAACGGGCCACGGGCCGGCGCTATGAGGACTGGCTGACGGAGGCCGTGCTCCAACCGCTGGGCGCTGCCGGCGGGGAGACCTGGGCCAACCGGATCGGGGGCACCACCCACTCCGGCTGCTGTTCTCTGCTGCCGGCGGAGACCTTTCTGCGGCTGGCGCTGCTGCTGAACGCAGATGGCGTTTGGGAAGGAGAGCAGCTGCTGCCCGACGGCTTTGTCGAGGCCATGACCACCGCCACGCAGTACAACGCGCACACCGGCATGGGCGCCTACATCGCCGGGCCGTATATCGAGCTGCGCGGCGCGGCTAACCCCGATTTTCAACTGGGCCGGACCCGCCATGGGGAGCCGTATCTGGATAAGGACCTGTACCTTTTCGACGGCAACAGTAACCAGGTCGTCTACGTGATTCCGCGCCACGACCTGGTGATTCTGCGGGTGGGTACCGCGCCGCCGAAAGAAGATCCGTGGGACAACGCCGAACTGCCCAACCGCCTGCTGCGGAAGCTAGCCGAAGCCACCGGCGCGGAGCTGGTGCCCCAGCCCAGCCCCTGAGTCCTGGGCGTCGCGCCGCGAAAGTGCCGCGATATCGGACAGACGAAGAATCTGGGTCAGACCCCGAGAGGGTCTGACCCGCGAAGGTGCCGCGATATCGGGCAAGCGTTTAGGTCAGGATTCCGACGGATTTTGATCGCGAATCGCTCGAAAGACATCCGTCGGAATCTAAACTTCATCGCTCGACCACGTTTCGTGCCACTTTCGGGGGTCAGACCCCGAGAGGGTCTGACCCGGGCGTGTCGCGGGAAATTCAGTCCGTAGTTTGGCGGGCCGCGGCTTCGCCGGCCAGGCGGCCGAAGGTGGTGGCGGTGAGCAGGCCGTTGCCGGCCATGTAGCCCCAGCAGGAAGGACCTGAGATGCCCCGGGCGGCGCCGCCGCCGGCAAACAGGTTCGGCAGCGGCTGACCTTCCGTCGTCATTACCCGCGCATCCTCGTTCACCACCAGGCCTCCCTGCGTATGAAACAGTGCGCCGGTGACCCGCACGCCAAAATACGGCGGCGTCAGCACCGGACGGGACGCAAAGCGGCGGCCAAAAGCGTCAGCCTCTCCGTTTTCCGTCAGCGCCGCTACCTCATCAAGGGTGCGCGCAAGCCCCGCCGGATCAACGCCCAGCGCTTCCGCCAGCTCCGCCGCCGTTTCGCCCTGACGAATCGCCCGGGCCTGCAGCGCGTCACGGTAGTCGTCAAACTCCTGCATCAGCGCATCAAGCCGACTATCAAAAATGGTGAAGGCCACGTGGCCCGGCTGCCGCAGCACGTCGACCGCCTGCTCGGAGTAACCGCGGGACTCGTCAGAGAACCGCTGGCCGGCCCGGTTAACCTGGAAGCCACCCTCCATGATGACGGGCCAGAGAATGGGAATGCCGTGCCCGTCCGCAAGGCCGCCGTGACCCTGATACGCACCCATATCGGCCACCGCCGCACCCAGCGCCTGGCCCCACTCCACCGCGTCGCCTTTGTTCCCGGGGTGACCAAAAAACACCCCGTCAGCAATCTCCGGCGCAAACTCCGCTACCTTGTCCGGGTCCCCGGCAAAACCGCAGCAGGCGAGAATCAGGGCCTGACAGCCTACGTCCTCCGCGCTGCCGTCGGGCCGCTCACAGCGCAGGCCCACCACCCGGCCACCGTCGTCGGCAAACAGATCGGTGACCCGCGCCTGGGTCAGGATGCTGGCGCCGGCCGCTTCCGCCGCCTGCTCGAGCGCCCCCATCAGCTCCGATCCGGTGCGGTTGGGGCTGCCGTGCATGCGGTGCACGCTGTGGCCGGGGTAGAGAAACGAGTCGACCAGCGACAGAGGCACGCCGGCATCACAGAGCCAGTCGATGGTGGCGGCGGACGCCTTTGCCAGGGCCAGCGCTATCGCCTCGTCCGTCTCGCCACGGGTTTTTTTCATAATGTCGGCGGTAAACAGCTCCGGGCTGTCTTCCACGCCGGCCGCCTGCTGCAGTTGGCTGCCGGCTCCGGGTATCAGGCCGGTCGACATGGCGGTGGTACCGAGCGGCGTTGTGTCCCGTTCGAGCACCAGCGCGTCAGATCCACCGTGCTGCACCGCGAGCGCCGCAGACAAACCGCAGCTGCCGCCACCGATGATGGCCACGGGTATCTCAAAGCCGAAAGCGGCTTCGCTGGGGCTCAGTATCGCCATAGCTCAGGCTTCTTTGGTGGGCGCGAGCACCTTGGCGACAAAAGCCTTTCGCTCGGCGTCCAGCTTTGACTTGAGGGCTTCATCCGGCTGATAGGTGTCTACCGTTTCCGCACTAATGCCGGATTCGGCCAGCAGGTGCTCCAGCACCCGCTGACGATCCTGCAGCACCCAGACCTCCCGCATCAGGTTGAGAATCACCTGAAAGTTGACCTCGGATGGATCCGGGCTGCTCATTGCTTCGGCTTCCGGGCGAGCGTCACCCAGGGGTACTTGCCATCCCCCAGGCCATAGGACCTGGCCTCCTCAAAACCCAGTTCCGTGGCCAGCGCGGCAAGGTCCAGGGAGGCGGCTTCCACCCAGTAGGGCTCGCCGCCGCGGCGGGCCATGGAAACGGCACGCCATTGCTCCATGCGAGTCATATCGCGGAACGGGCGCACGTCGCTCATCAGCATCATGCCGCCCGGCTTGAGCACCCGCAGCGCCTCGGCGAAGATGTCGCGGGCGGCCTCCGCGGGCACTTCGTGAAGCACGATATAAGACGCAACCAGGTCGAAGCTGCCGTCCTCAAGGCCGGTGTCTTCGGCGTTGGCCTGGATCAGGCGCCAGTTCAGGTCGCGCTCGTTGGCCATGCGCTGCGCCTGCTCCAGCATCGGCAGAGAAGGCTCGACACCGGTGATAGCGGCCTCCGGGAATACTTCCGCCAGCGCGGCGGTGAAGTGGCCCGACGAAGTGCCCATCTCAAGGATCCGCTGGTAAGACCCCTCGGGCAGCTCGCTCAGCACATCCACTCGCTGGCGAAAAATCATGCCGGGGAAATTTCTGGCCACGTAGCGCGGATGGATCAGCTCACCGTGCACAAACCCCTGGTGCTCCCGCACCCAGCCGCCGGTGGTGCGATGAAAGTCAACGTCCACCCAGTAGTCCGGCGGCTGGAAACCCTCTCGGATCTCAATCTGCGTCGGGCCCTGGCGCAGCCGCTCAAACTCCGGCTCGAGCTCCGCCTGAATTTCTTCAAAGGCGTCAAAGGTAATCTGGCCATGCTGGGTGGAGGACCACTCCATCAGCGACCCGCCGTAGCGAGCCTGCAGGTCGTCCGCCAGCCGCGCATCCATCACCTCAAGCTGCGCGTCCAGCGCCTCTGGCAGGTCCACATCGCCGGTGCGGGCGGCCACCTGGCCGTAGAGCTGTCCGGCGAAACCGGCCAGTTCTGCGGCAAAATCAATGCTGGAGCGGCCTCTCTGACGCAGATCAAATTCCATAATTCACGTTCCTATCGAAAGGTATAAGGTGTCAGGTCATAACAAACCACGATCATAGGGTCACCTCAACAACAATTTGGAGATAGCAGGTATAGCCAATAGCAATAAGATCTTCCGATCAAAAGTGATAAAAATTCAGGGCCTGATCAGGAGTTTCACCTGAGTCACCTAATCGCTGACTAGCCGGGGTATCGAAACATGTCCAACCGAAAGCTGCTTACCTGCGCCATCGCCTCCGCCATCGCCGTCGGCGGGTTCAACACCGTGTCTGCCCAGACGCTTGAAGAGATTGTCGTGACGGCACGACAGCGGGAGGAGTCCGTGCAGGACATCCCCCTGGCGGTCAGCGCTTTCACCGCGGCGGACTTTCAGAAGCGCGGCATCAACGGTCTCGACGACGTGGCGCGGTTTACCTCCGGCTTTAACTTTGAAGATTTTGGCGGTGGCTTCGGCACACCGGTCATCAGGAGTGCATCCCAGACCCGACTGACGGCGATCGAGCAGAATGTGGCCACGTTTTTTGATGGTCTCTACGTGCCCCGGGCCTGGGCCATCAACTCCGGCGTGACCAATCTCGATCGCATCGAAGTTGTGAAAGGCCCGCAGAGCGCGCGCTACGGCCGGAACGCCTTCATGGGCGCCATCAACTACATTCCCAAAGACGTGACGGACGAATTTGAAGCGGAGATCACCGCCCAGTTCGGCACCGACGAGCGCATGGACTACGGGTTCTCCGCATCGGGAACGCTGATTGAAGACAGGCTCCGGGGCCGGGTGAGCTTCAACGATTCGGAATTTGACGGCAGCTGGAACAACCTCCATCCGCTGGCAGGGATCGACCTTGGCAACCGGGGAACGCAGGACAACGTCGGCGGCTGGGACAACCGCTCCTGGTCGGCCAAGCTGGATTTCACCCCCACGGACAATCTCTCGTTCGATGTGAGCTACTACTACTTCGATCTGCACGACGAAAACCGCGGCAACATCAACATCTTCGAGAACCAGGGCGCCACCAACTGCGGCAACAGCAACATTTTTGGCGGCCCGCGGCTGTTCTGCGGCACGCTCCCCTCGCCGCCGGAAGACATTGCGGTCGACCCGCGCGCCTACGGCCGCCAGGCGGAGATCGACATCTTCCGCGTGGGTTTTGACTACGAGATCAGCGACGCCCTGTCCCTGTCGTACATCTTTGGCAACATCGACGGCGACGTGGACATCGCCTCGCTGTCCGACGCCAACAACGTCGAGTGCGGCACCGGCCCGTTTGGTCCCGGCCTGTGTGGATTCCAGAACACGCCGCTCGGCGGCATCGACTACGATTCCCACGAGCTTCGCCTGCGCAGTGACAACGGCGGTGCCCTCACCTGGACCGTAGGTGCGTTTTTCTCAGAAGGCGACGACCAGACCGCTTTTGCGATTCCGGCGGTTCCAGCGCTGACCACCACACCGCTGGTGCAGGCACCGGTCATCAGCGACGTCGGCACCGAGACCGACGTCACCGCCATCTTTGGTGACTTCTCCTACCGCTTCAACGACGACTGGCTGCTGTCGGTGGAAGCCCGCTATGCGGACGAAGAAAAGACCCAGATCAACAACGCCACCGGGGCAGTGTTCCAGGACAGCTTCAAGAACTTCATTCCTCGCATCTCGCTGGAGTATCAGCTGGACGACAACCGACTGCTTTACGGCTCCATCGCCAACGGCCTCAAGTCCGGCGGCTTTAACCCCACCGCCGTGCGCGAATCCGACCGCGTTTTCGACGAGGAGGAAAACTGGACCTTTGAGCTGGGCAGCAAAAACACGCTGCTGGACGGCGACCTGGTGCTGAACGCGGCGGTTTTCTACATCCAGTGGGAAGACATTCAGCTGAACGCGGCGGACTCCGGCGCGGTGAACCCGAACGCGGTCAACATTACGCTCAACCTCGGGGACGCCACGATGTACGGCGTGGAGTTTGACGCGGCTTACCGCTTCACCGAAAACTTCAGTATGAACACCGCCATTTCCCTGGTGGACGCCACCTACGACGACGGCACAATCGACAACCGGTTTGCCCGGGTGGGCCCATCCTTCTTCCCCAACCCGTCCTCCTGCGACGACGTGCTGTGCCCGTCGAACGGGGATATCAGCGGTAACGATGTGGAGCGGCAGGCGCCGGTGCAGATCTCGCTGGGCGGTGAGTGGAACAGCGAGATCGCGGCCTGGAACGCCGGCTTTTTCGCCCGCGCTGACATCGCCTACCAGTCGGAGCAGGAAGCGGAGTCCATGAATCTGTCGCAGATCGAGAGCCGCACCATTGTTAACGCGAGCGCCGGCCTCACCTTCGACAACTGGGACGTGCGGCTGTGGGCCCGAAACCTCACCGATGAGCGCTATACGTCCAACGCGTTTGTTGTGCTGCTGCCCTTTGGCAACGGCTATGGCACGATCTACGGTGAGCGCCGCACCGCCGGCATCAGCGCCAGCTACCGATTCTAAAAGTTTGCGCCCAACCCGCCCGGCGGCCTTGTCCGCCGGGTTTTTTTTGCTCGACGCTGATGTGATGATCACGAGGATTGCCCGATGACCGAACTTATAGACCGGCTACCGCGACGCCTGAAGCTGTTTTGGGGCAGCGGCGCCATGGGTGTGGCGATGCTGATGAATGCCGCGTCGATCCTGATCCTGATTTACCTGGTGAGCGTTCTCAAACTGGATCCGGCCCTGGCCGGCACGCTGGTTTTCCTGTCCAAGATCATCGACGCCATCAGCGATCCGATCGTCGGGATGATCAGCGACCGCTCAAAGTTCAAATCGGGCCGGCGGCGACCTTTTATGTTTGTGGGTTCGTTTCTTTCCGCCGTGTCTTTTGGGCTGCTGTTCTCCATTCCGGAGTTTGAAGGCCAGACGCTGACCGCGGCCTACGCCTTCGGCTGCCTGGTGCTCTACACCATCGGCTATACCGTATTTAACGTGCCCTACATGGCCATGTCGGCAGAGATGACCGACGGCTACGAAGAGCGCACCTCGCTGCACGGTTATCGCGTGGTGTTTGTATCCGTCGGCTCATCGGTGGCCGCCGGCGGCGCACCTTTTGTACTGCAGCTGCTCGGCCAGACCCGGGAGTCCTACAGCATTGTGTCGATCGGGCTGGCAGCGCTGATTTTCGCGTCGCTGATCACCTGCTGGTGGGGCACCGGCAGTGCCCGGACCCGCGAGCGGGTGCATTCCAAGCACAACTTCCTGAGCCAGGCCCGGCTGCTGTTTTCCAACCGCCATTTTGTGGTGCTGATCGCGGTAAAGGCGCTGCAGCTCATCGGCATTATGAGCGTCGCCTCAGTCACTCTGTTCTACCTCAAGCAGTACGTGGGTATGGATCTTCGCTACCTGCTGCTCTTTGCGCTGGTCAATACGATCTGTACGTTTCTCGCCATCGCGCCGCTCACCAAGCTGGCGGCACGCATTGGCAAGCGCGGCGGATATTTTCTTACCGCTTCGCTCACTGCCCTTTACAACCTGAGCTGGATACTCGTGGAGCCCGCGCCGGATATGGCCGACTTCCTTCCCGGCTATCTGGTGCGAGCCGCCGTGTCTGGCGTCTGCATCGCCGGTAACGTGATGTTTGCCATGTCGATGCTCACCGACACTATCGAGTACGACGCGCGGGTGACCGGCATGCGGCGGGAGGGTGTCTACGCGGCCATGTACAGCTTTGTGGAAAAGCTCTCCGCAGCCCTGGCCCCCTTCCTCGTCGGCTGGATTCTTGCCTTCGCCGGCTACGACAAAACGCTGGGAGCGGATGAACTGCAGACCGGCACCGCGTTGTTCGGCATCCTGCTCGGTATGGCCTACCTGCCGGCGCTGATGATCATCCTCAGCATGGCCGTGCTGTGGTTTTACCGCCTGGACAAACAAAAGCTCGAGGCCGCCGGCCCCCTGCCCGCCCCCGCCGGCTGAAGAGCAGGAGCAGAGGCTTCGGGTCAGATACCGTCTTGAAGATCAAGTCCTAGCGGGCTGGAAATTCGGATCAAACGGCGTCCTGTGCTTCAGGACGCCGTAGATAATGTGAATGAGCTTTCTCATCCGGGCGCCGTTGATCGCCATCTTGGATTTGCCCTTACTGAGCATGCGCTCCGTCATCGGCTTGATCAGCGGGTTGTACCGGCCGGCCGTCATCGCCGGCAGGAAGAACGCCTTTCGCAGCTGACTTCGGCCGGTTTTGCACATCGAGGTGTGACCCTTCCACTGGCCCGATTCCCGAACCCGCGGTGCGACACCCACGTAGGCCGCCAGCGCCTTGGCACTGTGGAACCGGCGCACATCCCCCAGCTCCGCCAGGATCGTCTTGATCGTCGCCTCACCGACCCCAGGGATCGTCTCCAGCAGCTTGGCGTCGGCCTTCAGATCCGGATCGTCATCAATCAGTTTGCGGATCTCTTCCTTGGTCTGCTCAAGCTTCTCCGACAGCTCCTCAAGGTGCTGTTCAATCTGCACCCGAAGCCCGTCTCGAGCGCCTTCCAGGCGGTTACGCTCCTGCACCATCATGTCGATCAGTGAGTCCAGCCGGCGGCTCCAATCCCTTAACTGCCGGTGCTTCAGCGGCAATGGCTCCCATCGCATCGGGTCCTGGATCTCACAAAACTGGGCGATCAGCGTCGCATCCTTCTTGTCCGTCTTCGTTCGGCTCAAGCCGCTCTCGGCAAACGCCTTGATCTGCCTCGGCGTTACCACGCTCACCTCTAACCCCGCGTCATAAAGCCACTCCGACAGGTGCTCACCGTAAGGG
>JBCCVP010000112.1:0-16988 GCA_039195135.1 Pseudomonadota bacterium
CCTCCACGCAGCGTCGCCAGCTGTTGCCCGTCTGGCTGCATCAGTACAACTGGCACCGACCCCATGCAAGCCTCGGCTATCGGCCGCCGATTAGCCGCGCACCGGCAATCGCGAACAACCTGGTGGGTTTACACAACTAGCTGGCGCAGCGCAGACGCGCTCGGGTTACCCGGATCAGGCGCTAGGCGAAGTCCCGGTGGCCGCCGCGCTCGGCTTTTGCCGGGCTTTCACCGTCGGCAAAAGCGCTCTTGAGGCCCCGAACAAGGCCGTCGAATACCCGGTCGGCCTGGCTGGCCCAGCGACGCATTTTGCTTTGGGCTCCGGGGCGGGTCTCATTCATCAGCATGGCCAGCACGAAGTAGGCGGCGAAGGTGAGCAGCGTCATGACCAGGGCGCAGCCGAGGGTGACCAGGCGGACGATCCACAGCTCCCAGCCGGTGCGTCGGGCGATCGCGCTGCAAACGCCAAAAACCCAGCCGGAGCGGGGACCGCTCTGCAGCACTTCCCGCACTTTTTCGAAACCGTCAGCGTGTTGCGTCATTACTTTCCCCGTGGTCGATGCACAGTCCTTCTCCAGCATCGCCGGCGAGGGACATTTCCGAAAGTGCCGGAAGTCCTTGAGCGCAGGCTGCGGTGCGTTCCTGGGCGTAAACTTCACCCAGCTGCAGCGAGGCCCAGGCCACGATCACGGCAATCCCGAGTTCTATCGCGAGCCGCTTGCCTGAAGAACGTCGAAACATGGACTGGCTTTCCTGTTCAATTACGTTGCGTGGAAAATAACAATCAATTTCCGTGCCACGATTAAAATTGTTCGCAAAAACAGGCGTCTACGTTTTTTCGCCCCGAGCCGAGGTTCCGCGCCAGCGGCACCGGCGCCAAAACTTGGCGAAGTTCGCCGCGGGCGGCATAAAATGGCCGCATGACCACTGCTGACACGACCGCCGCCGCCGCGCCCGCTGTTGAAACGGTTGACGGCGCCTGGTTCCGCGGCGCCCTGGTAACGGGCATCAACCGGGTGATTGCCCGCCGCGACCACATCAACCGAATCAACGTATTTCCCGTCGCCGACAGCGACACCGGCACCAATCTGGCGCTGACGCTGCACTCGGTGCTGACCGGCGCCACGCGTAGCGTGCAGCGTCACCTTGGCCAGTTTATGGAACAGGTGGCGGACCACGCGCTGGACGGCGCCCGGGGTAATTCCGGAGCGATCATGGCGCAATACTGGCAGGGCTTCGCCGAGGCGGTGGTGGGGCATGCGCAGCTCGATTCACGGCAGTTTGCCGAGGCGGTCGCGGGCGCCGCCCGCAGCGCCCAGGAAGCGATTGCCAAACCCCAGCCAGGCACCATGCTGACGGTCGTTCAGGATCACGCGGCGGCGGTGCACGCCGGGCTGGCGGAAGGACTCTCGGATCTGCGGGAGGTGCTTCGCGCGGCGCTGCTCAAAGCCCGGGCTTCGCTGGCCAATACGCCAAACCAGCTGGACGTGCTCAAGGCCGCCGGCGTGGTAGACGCGGGTGCGCAGGGATTTGTGGATCTCCTGGAGGGCATGCAGGAGTTTGCAGACACCGGTGAAATCACGTCAGTGCTTCCGACGGCCCTGCGGCTGGACGATTCGGAAACACCATCCGCCGTCGCTGTGGAGCAGGGCGACGTGGTGCACCGCTTCTGCACCGAGTGCCTCGTGTCCAGCGACGGGCTGGATCGTCGCCGGCTGCGCGAGTCGCTCTCCGAGCTGGACGCTTCGTCGCTGGTGGTGGCGGGCACCCGTACCAAGATGCGTGTGCATATCCACACCAACGATCCGCCGGAAGTGTTTCGTACCTGCGAACGGTTCGGTGAGGTGAGTGCGCAGAAAGCCGATGACATGCAAACCCAGGTGGAGTCGGTCTCGCAGGAGCGGCGGCTGGCGATTGCCGTCGACTCAGGCGCGGACATCCCGGACGAGCTGCACGATCTGTATCCGCTGCACGTGGTGCCGCTGCGGGTGACGGTGGACAACTACCAGTACATCGACAAGGTCTCGCTGAGCGTGGAAGACTTCTACCTCAAGATCCAGGAGGCGGGCAGTCATCCCACCACCTCCCAGCCGCCCCCCAGCGACTATCGCCGCCAGTTCGAATTCCTGTGTTCCCACTTTCAGGAAACGTTGTGCATCAGCGTGTCCGGTGCGCTCAGCGGCACGCTGCAGGCGGCGGAGGCGGCGGCCCGGCGGCTGGAAGACGGACGCGTCAGGGTGTGGGATTCGCGGCATGTGAGCACGTCCCAGGGGCTGCTGGCGATCTACGCCGCGGAGGCGGCCGCCGCCGGCATGAGCGCCGAGCAGGTGGTGCAGCTGCTGGAGCACATGAAAGAGCGCACCCGGTCCGTGGCGGTGGTGCGGGACCTTAAGTTTGCGGTGCGCGGCGGTCGCATCTCGCCGGCCGTCAAATCCGTCACGGATGTGCTGCGCATCACACCCATCATCGCCACCACCAAACAGGGCACCGTTGCGCCGGCGGGCGCCCTGTTCAGCCGCCGCGCCGCGGTGCAGCGGTTTGCCGCCTGGGTCAGCCGCCGGCTGCGGTCGAAGCAGGCCCGCTACCGGCTCGTGGTCGCCCACTGCGACGCGGCGCCGGAAGCCGATATTCTCACTCGGCACCTTAAACAGCAGCCTGAGGTTGACCAGGTCTGGCAGGTGGCGGCAGGCGCGGCCCTCGGGGCCCACGCCGGGCCGGGCTGCCTGATCGTCGGCATGCAGGACTACGTGCCGCCGCAGGAGCTTGCCCGGTTGCTGAAAGATGAATGAAACCCTGACGCTGGCCACGTTGCTCCTGGCCGGCTACCTGCTGGGTTCGCTGTCCGGCTCGCTGCTCCTGGGGCGCTTCTTCGGCGTCGACGTGCGCCGCACCGGCAGCGGCAACGCCGGCGGCACCAACGCGCTGCGGGCGCGGGGCATCGGGTTTGCGCTGCCGGTGGTGCTGATCGACGTGGGCAAGGGCGCCGCCGGGGCCTTGCTGCCGCTGCTCTGGCCGGCGCTGGCCCCGGCGACCAGCGTCGCGCCGGTCTGGCTTGGCGCCGGCTGCGCGTTGGCGGCGGTGGCCGGACATATCTTTCCGATCTTTTTTGGTTTCCGCGGTGGCAAGGGTGCCGGCACCTACGTGGGTGCGCTCGCGGTGCTGCAGCCGGTGGCGCTGGCGGCGCTGGTGGTGGCGTGGCTTGCCTGCCTGGTCAGCACCGGCATCGTCGGTTTGTCCACCATCCTTGCGGTGGCCGCGGCGATGGTCTGCGCGGTCGTACTTCCAGGGATCGGCGGCAAGGTGTTTGCGCTCTCGGCGGGGCTGCTGGTGATCGCGGCCCACCACAGCAACATCCACCGCCTGCGCCAGGGAACGGAGCCGCGCTTTGAGGCGGCGCGCCTGTTTGGCAAACGCCGATGACGGCTCCCGATCAGGTGGCGCAGGATGACAGCCGGGCCCGCCTGATCCGCCAGCTGGCGGACGGCCAGGTGCACTCCGGAGAAGCGCTCGGCGCCGCCCTGGGCATGAGCCGGGCCGGCGTCTGGAAGGTGATCCGCCGGCTGGCGGCGCTCGGTGTCGGCGTGTCGCAGCAGGCCGGCCGCGGCTACTGGCTGAGCGATCCGCTGCAGCTCACGGACAATAGTCGGATCGAGGCCCTGCTGAACAACCTGGGCAGCCCCCCGGTGACGCTGGCGGTGTACCTGAGCTGTGAATCCACCAACAGCTCGCTGATCGGTAAAGAACTGCCCGCTGCGCCAGGTTTTTCAGCAGTGATTGCCGATCACCAGAGCGGTGGCCGGGGACGCCTGGGCCGCCGCTGGCGGTCGGCGCTGGGGCAGGGGATTTATCTGTCCCTGGGGCAGCGCCAGCCCGGCGGTCTGGCCCGGGTGGCGGCGATGAGCCTGGTGGCCGGCGTGGCCTGCTGTCGGGCCCTGGCCGACCTCGGCGTTGCCGGGGTGGGGCTGAAGTGGCCAAACGATCTGTGGTTTGAGGACCGCAAGCTGGGCGGGCTGCTGGTAGAGGCGGACGGCGAAGTGGGTGGCGACTGCCAGTGGGTCGCCGGCGTTGGCATCAACTGGCATTTGAGCGGTTCGGTGGATCTGTCCCAACCCTGGATCGACCTTCACGAGATCACGGGCGGCGCTCCGCCGGATCGCAACTCCCTCTGCGCCCGGGTGCTCCACCAGCTTATGCGGGCCGCGGACGAGCGGGCGGCCCGGGGCCCGGCGCCGCAGCTGGCCGCCTGGCGCGAGCTGGACGTGCTCCGGGGTCGACCGGTGCGGGTGCTGCAGAATCAGGAGGAGCTCGCCGGCGTCTGCGCCGGCATCGACGATTCCGGTGCTCTTCTGCTTGAGCAGTCGGGCAAGCGTCTGACAATTGCCAGCGGCGACGTTTCTCTGCGACTGGCGTGATGCTGCTGATCGACTGGGGCAACGCGCGGCTCAAATGGCAGCGCAGGGACGCGACCGGCACGAGCGCGATGCGCGCGGAGACGGTGACGCCGGACACCCTGGCCGACACCCTGGATCAAGCCTGGGCGGAGCTGCCGCGGCCGGACCGGGTGGCTTGCGTAAGCGTCGCGGGTGCGGAACGGCTGGCGCAGCTGGACCAATGGGTGACGGCGCGCTGGCAGCGCCCGCTGGAGGTCGCCCGGTCCGAGCCCCGCCGGGGGCGCCTGCGCAACAGCTACCCGGACCATCAACAGATGGGCGCGGACCGTTGGATCGCGCTGGTCGGCGCCGCCGCGCAGCACGATGGGGCTCTCGTGGTGGTGGACGCGGGTTCGGCCATCACCGCAGACGTGGTGAACGCGGCGGGGCAGCACCTCGGCGGATGGATTGCGCCGGGCCGGGCCCTTATGTATCGCGCGCTCAGCGACGGCACCGCCGCCGTCCGGCCAACCGCCGTTGAACCTGAGAACAGTTTTGGTCAGGATACGGCCGGTTGTGTGGCTGGTGGGATCGATGCCTGCATGAGAGGGTTGCTGCAAGAAGTCCGGCGCCTGGCGCCGGAAGACGCCCAGGCGTTTATCTGCGGCGGTGACGGCGAACGGCTTCGGGCGCTGTGGCCCGGGGCCAGCTGGCAGCCGGACCTGGTGCTGCGAGGGCTGCGCAGCTGGGCTGAGGATGCAGATCTTGGCGATCGCTAACCGCACCTGGCTGTGGATGCTGCGGGGCGTGTTCTTTGTCCTGCTGCTGGCCAATCTCGCCTATTACGCCTTCGCCGCCCGCGCGCCGCGACCCGCCTCCGTTGCACCGGCGCCGCCGATTCCCAGCGGCGTGGCGGAGCTCAAGCTGATCCGTGAGCGGGAGGCGGAGATGCTAGTGGTGGACGGCAACCTCGGCGGCAACATCACCAGCGAGTGTTTTGCCCTCGGTCCGTTTCAAACCCAGTCGGACCTGCGCCGCGCGGCCCAGGCTATGAGCCCGTTTGTTGCGGCCAGCCGGCAGCGCCAGGAACAGCGCAGCGTGGATCGTGGATTCTGGGTTTATCTGCCCGCGGTGGCCACCCGGGAAGAGGCCATCAGCCAGGCCCGGTCGCTGTCCGAGGCGGGCCTGAATGACTATTACGTGGTGACCGGCGGGGATCGGGAAAACACGGTTTCCCTCGGCCTGTTTCGGGACCAGAGCAACGCGATGCGCCGGCAGCGCGCCGTGCAGAGCCTCGGATTCGAAGCGCAGATCACCCGGCGCCAGGAAGAGGCGGTGGTGTACTGGCTGGACTATCGCCGGGGCGGCGATGAGGCGCCCTGGCAGGCGGTGGTGGCTTCGCTGAATGACGTGGGCCACAAGCCGGTTCCCTGCTTCCGCTGACGCGCTTGAGGGCTGCCCGGTTTTGTGCCGGCCGGCTCCGACAAATTCTGTGTAAACGTCTGTCACGAATCTGCAACATCGCTTGTCTCGATGGCTGGCTTCGAGTTTCATAGGGCATCGAAACTTCAAACACCTTAATAGCCCATGGAACAAGGGGATAAGCAACGCTGGTGTTTAATTCGGGCCGGGGAGGAGGTTGCTCGAATCACCGTTGAACAAATGCCGTTTCTGGTTGGCCGGGACGTTACCTGTCACCTGCAACTGGACTCGGTCAAAGCATCACGCTTTCACGCGCAGCTAAAGGCGACCACCGTGCCGGACTGTCTGTTTCTCACCGATCAGGGCAGCACGAACGGAACCTACGTCAACGGCGTCCGGTTTATGGAACCGGTCCCGGTAGGTCATGGGGACCTGATTCGCTTTGCCGATGAGGACTGGACGCTGGAGCTGCTGGATGAAGCGGTGCAGCCGGAGACCGTGCGCAGTTTGCGACTGCTCAATAGCGGCGACAGCGAAACCATCATTCCGGAGCCGCACCCGCACCCGGCCTGAGGCCGACCTGCGCGCGTAGCGAACGCCGCTGCGCTTGATGAACTCCCGGGCGTTTACATCCCGGGCACCTGCTTTTCCCGAGGTGCCGCGATGGCCTTCGACAAATGTTGCCCAGACGGGTCCGATGGCACAGGCGCCGGGCCCGCCTGCTGTGCTCCACTAACCACTGTTTTCCAGCTACGGAATTTTGGGATGACGTTGTTGCCCAGCGGCGACAGCGGCGAGTCGGCGAAGCCGCCCCGCAGGAATACTCTCCCACGGTTTTAGGATTGGCACTCGAAAACAGTGGACTGAAGCGGGGCGGCTTCTTCTTTCAGCACCAGGCGCGGGTGCGGCGGGATGTGCTCAGTTTCCGACCGAACGCTTGGCGGCGTCCCAGTCGGCCTTCCGATCCATTCGCTTTTTGATTAGCAGTCCGGCAATCACCACCCCCAGCAGACCGCCCAGCGGCATCAGCAGCCGCGGCTGCAGCAGCAGCCCGGGTCCGACCGATCCTTCCAGCGCCACCAGCGACTGCGTCTCACTGCCAACCCGGGTTACCAGCACGGCAATCGGCACCGTCCCTGCCACCGTGGTGATCAGATAGCGCAAAAACGGCACCTGAATCAGCGACAGACAGACGTTGAGCAGAGCGAAGGGGAACAGGGGAATCATGCGCACCAGGAGCAGCCCCGGAATACCCTGGCGACGGACAAAGGTGGCCATGCGGGCGAGGGTCTGCTCGCCGCCCCGATTGACGATGAATCGCCCCAGGGGACCCCGGGCCACCGGATAGGTGGCGGCAGCGGCAAGGGCCGCGCCGGTCAGAGCAAGCACCGTGGCCGTCGCGTTGCCAAACGCATAACCGCCCACCAGCAGCATGGCGAGACCGCCGGGCAGACCCAGCAGCATCACGCCAGCGTAGAGCGCAACGTAGGCCGCGGCGGCGATCGCCGGGTGCGTTTGTAGCAGCTGCAGCAGTTCCTGAATGCCGGGCATGGGACGGTTGATGACCAGTGACGGCGCACAGCATAGCCGGAGAAAAGCGAATATCCAGTGAATCTTGTGTTGTCTTTTCTGGTGCTTGCTACCCCGGCCGGCTAGCGGGGGTGGCTGTTTTTCAGGGTATCCAGCTCGCCGATCCAGAAATCGTGGTTGCCTTCGACGCTTGCGAAGACCGCCCGGCCCCGGGCCGCAAGGTCTGCCGCCGCCGCCGCATCGCCCATCTCCAGCTGCCGCTGCGCCGCGCGCACCAGCGAGATGCCAAGGTTTGCGTGCGGCTCGGGATACAGCCGTTCGGCCATGGCCAGCGCCTGGAGTGTTCTTTTCAGCCCCGCCTGCGCATCACCCGCCCGGGCGCTGATCGTTCCCAGATTGAGCAGGGCGTTCCAGATTTTTGGGTGGTCGGCGCCGCCAAAGCTTGCCTGGCGCATGGCGAGGGACTCTGCAAGAAGTGCCAGGGCTTCGGGGAACCGTTTCTGCCGGGCCAGCACAACGCCCCGGTTGTTGATGTACACGGCAAGGTTGGGGTGTTGCGCCGGAAGTGCCTCCCGAGCGAGGGTGATGGCCTCATCGTAGTGCCCAAGGGCGCGCTCGTCGTCGCCCTTCAATTCCGCCACCCGGCCCAGGTTGTTGGTCAGGGTGATCAGCTCCCGTGGCTCGGTCTGGCCGGTCTGGGCCAGGGTCTGAGCCAGCGTCTGGGCCCGGGTCAGTAGCTCGCCGGCGGCTTCCAGGTCTCCCAACTGCTCAAGGTTGAGTAGACCGAAGTCGGACAGAATCGTGACGAAGATGGGCTCGTTGGTCGTGCCGGCCTGTTCCATCTCCTGAATGGCGTCGCGGTAGCGCCCGGCCGCCTCGTCCACTCGGCCGCGCTGGACACTGAGCCACGCGAGAGCGTTACGTGTGCGCGCCGCATCTGGATGGCCCGGTGGCAGGGAGCTTAAGAGCTCGGATGCCCGCTTGAGGTTGCGCTCGGCGGTAGCCAGGTCATTGCGGCCCAGGGCCGCATAGCCGAGGGTGTGGCGAACCTGCGCTTCAAGCAGCGGCTTGCCGGTGAAGTGCTCCGCCAGCGTTTCCTCCGCGGCGGTGAGCGCTTCGGCCAGCGTAGTATCGCGGCCGGCGGTAAAGGGGTCCGAATTGGCCAGCACGCCGATCAGGTAGCTGTTCATCTGCGCCTGGGCCTCGGCGGCGGCGCGGACCTGCTCCGCCTGCCGCCAGTGATTGGTGCCCGCCGTCACGGCGGTGGCGAGGGCGATGGCTCCGAGCGCGGTCGCCACCTGATTTCGCCGCAGGAATTTGCTCGTCAGATACCACCAGCTTCGGCGCCGGGCCGCAACGGGGCGCGCGGCGACATAGCGGTTAAGGTCGTCCGCCAGCTCCGCCGCCGTTCGGTAGCGCCGCCGGGGATCCTTGTGCATGGCTTTGAGCACAATGTTGTCCAGATCTCCACGCAGCAGCCGGGCGCGACCGGGCCGGGCCGGTCGGCTGATCTCGCTGGGCGGGGGCGGTTCCGTCTCGCAGATCAGCCGCTGCGCGTCAGCCGGGCTTACGCCGCGGAGCTGATAAGGGCGCTGCCCGCTCAGCAGTTCGTACAGAAGTACACCAAGGGAATAAACGTCGCTGGCGGTGGTCACGGGTTCCAACCGGATCTGCTCCGGACTCGCGTAGGCGGGAGTCATGGCCCCCAATCCCGTCACCGTGGGATCTGAGTCCCCCGCGCCGCTCGCCAGGATTTTGGCGATCCCAAAATCGAGCAGGCGGGGCTGGCCCGAGCGGTCCAGCAGAATGTTCTCGGGCTTGAGGTCGCGATGCACGATCAGATTCCGGTGCGCCTCCTGCACCGCGTCACAGACGGCGATCATGACCTGAAGCACCCGCGCCGGGGAGGCATCGCGAAGGGCGACGGTGAGCGCTTCGCCGTGCACCAGTTCCATCACGAGATAGGGCTGACCGTCCTCGCTGGTGCCCCCGTCGATGATGCGGGCGATGTTGGGGTGGTTGAGCCGGGCCAGAATCTGGCGTTCCGACTCAAACCGCTGGATCAGCGACTGCCGCAGCTGCGTGGAGCGCGTGATCTGGTCCACCCGGATGAGCTTCACCGCAACGTCCTGGTCGAAAACACCGTCGTCGCGGCGCGCCAGAAAAACCGTTCCCATCCCGCCTTCCGACAGCGGCCTGATGATGCGGTAGGGACCGACCCGGTCAGGCGCGGAGAGGATTGGAGGGGACCTGAGAAACCCGTCCGCCTGCGTGTGGGCCGCCAGCAGCTCCGTGACCGCCTGGCGCAACTGCGCGTTCAGGTCGGGCTGCTGCGCGAGCCACTGCGCGAGGTCGGACGGATCAGCCTCGAGCGCTGCTTCCAGCAGCGCAAGCGCCTGTGCTTCCAGTTTCGCGTCCACGCCGCCCTTATCCGGTTTGGCCGCCAAGGGGACCCCGGGAAAGCCGTCGATAAAGCCAGGCGCGGGCCGCCTGCCACTGACGTTTGGCGGTAGTCGCTGAGACGTCCAGCACCGCAGCTGCCTCCTCGCTGGATAGGCCGCCAAAGAAACGAAGCTCCACCAGCTTGGCTTTCTGCGGGTCAAACTCGGCCAGCGCGCTGAGCGCCTCGTCCAGGTCCAGCAGCTCCAGCGGCGCTCCACCGTCCGCCAGGGCCCCGCCGGTAAGCGTGACCCGCTGGCCGAAGTCCCGCTTGCCGGCGCCCCGGCGGCGCGCGTGATCGATCAGGATCTCACGCATGATGCGCGCCCCCATGGCGATGAAATGTGCCCGGTCCTGCCATTCGATCCGGTCCAGCCGGTAAAGTCGCTCAAGCGCCTCGCCCACCAGCGCGGTAGGCTGCAGCGTATGGTTTGAGCGCTCCCGTGCAAACTGCCGGCCGGCAATGTCCCGCAGCTCCCGATAGACCGATTGCCACAGGGCTTCGCCGGCGGCCCGGTCGCCGCGCTGCCAGCGCTGAATCTGTTGCACGATGTCGGGTTCCAGCGGCGAGTTCTCCGGCGGCGGCTAGTCCTGCAATTCACGATTCTACACACCGGGGGTCCGCCCGGCGGACGATTGCCGATTAAGGGCCCGGGTTGGCTTGGTTGTCTGGAGTCCATCAAGGGTTGAGGCGTGATCGGCACTCATCCTGGGCCAGTTTTTGTTTGCTACCATTTGCCGGTCCAATGGAGTGCCGACTCATGATCCGTCTGATTACGCTGTGTTCTTTTCTTTTCCCAGCTGCGGCCCTGGCCGAAGCGAAAGCCCCCGAATCTTTTTTGTCCGAGTCCGGACGCTGGAACGAGGTTTACATCGCCGGCCAGCCGGCGCCGGCGGATCTCGTCGCGGCGCGGGAAGCGGGCGTTACCGTGGTGATCAACACCCGCGGGCCGGCGGAGCTCGACTGGGACGAGTCGGCTGCGGCGGAACAGGCTGGGCTGATCTACCACAACGTGCCCCTGTCCCGGGGCGGCAACGATGCGCAGGCCTATGCCCGCATCAGCGAACTGATTGCGGCCCACGAAGGTCAGAAGGTGCTTGTGCACTGTGGCAGCGGCAACCGCGCGGCCGGCTGGCTGGCCACCCATCTGGTGGAGCACGATGGTCAGAAGGTCAGCGACGCGCTCGCCACAGCTCGGGGCGCCGGCCTTACGTCGGACGCGCTCGCCAAGCGGGTGCAGACTTATCTGGAGGCCGAAGCCGACGACTGACGTGGCGGATCTTTTCTCGCCCGACAGCAAAGCAGGCGAGGCCCCGCTGCCGCCGCTGGCGGAGCGGCTGCGTCCTGCGTCGCTGGACGAGGTCATCGGGCAGGATCACCTGCTCGGCCCCGAGGGGCCTCTCCGGCGGATGGTGGCCGCCGGGCGGCTCCCGTCGCTCATTCTCTGGGGACCGCCCGGGGTCGGTAAGACCACCCTGGCACGGCTGCTTTCCGCCCACGCTGACCTGCACTTTGAGCAGCTTTCCGCCGTGTTCTCCGGCGTCGCGGACCTGCGCAAGGTGTTTGCAGCTGCGAAGGAGCGACGGCAGACCGGCCGTGGCACCCTGGTTTTTGTCGACGAGATCCACCGCTTCAACCGCAGCCAGCAGGACAGCTTCCTGCCCTATGTGGAAAGCGGGGTGATCACGCTGATCGGTGCTACCACGGAAAATCCGTCCTTTGAACTCAACGGCGCGCTGCTGTCCCGGGCGCAGGTTTTTGTGCTGCATCGGCTGGACCAGGCGGCGCTGGCTGGCCTCATCGCCCGGGCAGAAAAAACCCTCGGCGCAAGCCTGGCGGTCACTGAAGACGGCCGGGCCACCCTATGCGCGCTGGCCGACGGTGACGGGCGCTACCTGCTTAATCTGGTCGAAGAGATCGCGGCCCTGGCGCCGAGCGAGGCGCTGGACGCCGCCGGCGTCAGTGCCTTTCTGCAAAAGCGCGCGAGCGCCTACGACAAAAATCGGGACGAGCACTACAACCTGATCTCGGCACTCCACAAATCGGTCCGCGGCTCGGATCCGGACGCGGCGCTTTACTGGCTGGCGCGCATGCTGAACGGTGGGGAAGACCCGCTATACATCGCCCGCCGACTGGTGCGAATGGCCAGCGAGGATATCGGCCTGGCGGACCCGCTGGCGCTGATGTTGGCCAACGAGGCAACCCAGACCTATCGCCTGCTGGGGTCACCGGAGGGGGAGCTGGCGCTGGCCCAGGCGGTGATCCACCTGGCGACCGCGCCGAAGTCCAATGCGGCCTATAAGGCGTTTAATGCCGCCCGGGCGGCGGCCAAAAAGACCGGCTCGCTGCCGCCGCCGGCGCACATTCTCAACGCGCCCACGTCGCTGATGAAGTCGCTCGGCTACGGGCGGGACTACGTCTACGATCCGGACACGGACAGCGGGTTTTCGGGGCAGGACTACTTCCCCGACGGCATGGACCGGGAGACCTACTATGAACCCCGGGGCGAGGGGCGGGAAAAGGCCATTGCCGAGCGGCTTCGCCACTGGGCCCGGCTGCGGCGGGATCGATAAAAGCTGATCTCCCGGCCGATGCGCTGCTTCAGCGTTACGGGACCGGCTGGCAAACGCCGGGGCAAATCCCCTATACCGACTGTTTTGAGCGGGTGGTTCCGGGTGACGTCAGCCTCGCCGCCTTTGTGGCGGCGTTTTACACCACGTGGCTGTTCAAGCTCGAACGCCGCATTCTAACTCGCTTCCTGCGCCGCCCCTCCACGGACGAGGACGCCCGTGCGGTGGCTCGGGGGGAGCGAGATACGTTTTCCGCCTGGACTGTTGAAGATCGATCGGACAACCAGCTGCTGATGCAAGACGTCCAGGGCCGGACCCGATCCTGGTTCATGGTGACGGGCGCTGCGGGCGGCGCCACCCGGCTTCGCTTTGGGTCCGCGGTGCTGCCGGTGGACAAGCCCGGCGGCGGCCTGGGCCTGTCGTTCCGCCTGCTCCTTGGGTTTCACAAGCTGTATTCCCGCGCGCTGCTTACGCTGGCCAGCCGCCGCGTGGTCCAACCTCCCGCCGCAGGCTGAGCGTCCCGCTTTCCGGTTTCTCCGGCAGCTGATCTGTAACGTCTTCGACCTTGAAGACATAGTCAGAAAGCACCCCGGAAATTGATCGCTATGAAACGAATCGTTTTGCTGCTCCTGGCCGGCCTCGCGGTCAACGCGTATGCCGCAGACACCCAGCAGAAGTTGGCCCCCAACGTGACCTCCACCTGGGAGGGGCAGCTGATGCCCGACGGGGCGGCGCCGGGTCCCGGCGAGCGGATCGCTTTCAGTGTGACCACCGATGCCCTGGGCGCGCCGACCGTGGTCAATCTGCAGGTGACGGCCCGGTCCGCCGTGCTTGACGGCGCCAACGAGCTGCAGTGTTTCGCCGGAGATCTGGTGACCGGCAGCGCGGACGCACGGGAGACGTTTGAGATCTTTCCCGCCGGGGACGGTTTTGCGTTTGTGTTCTCCGACGACACGCCGGACGGCGGGCTCAACGGCGAGGCGTTTTTCAGCAACGTGAACGGCAGCGGGATTTTGGAGGGCAACGGTTTTGACCTGGTGACGGGAGATCCCATCGATCTCGATCTGAACGAGGCCCAGGGCAACGTCAACTTCAATTTTCTCTACTCCCTGCTGCCGGAGCAGAGCTGCGGCGACTCGATATTTGCCGGCGGAACCTGCAGCGAGCCCTGCAGCTGGCTGTGGGAGGCTCAGTGTGTGAGCAACTGCGACGGTGCCGGCGAGCTCCGCATCGAAAGGTCGAGCTACGAAGTGGACGAAACAGCGGGCAGCATCTCGATCAATCTCGTTCGGGTGCTGGGCAGCATCGGTGAGGTCAGCGTCGACTATCGTACGGAGATCATTCCCGGCGGCGCCGCCTCCGGGCTGGACTACACCTTCACCAGCGGCACGGCGACCTGGGCCGACGGTGACGCCAGCCCCAAGGTGGTGACCATTCCCATTTTGACCGACGTGCCGATCGAGGGGCCGGAAGATTTTCTGCTGGTGATCAGCAATCCCACCGGCAACGCGGAGCTGGGTTCCATTACCAGCGCCACCATCACCATCGAAGACCGGCCGGATCTGACGGTCACCGATTTGATGGTGGACATGTCCACCCTCACGCTCAATGGCGACCGCTATGAGATCCCCTCCGTGACGGCGACGGTGAGCAACATTGCTGAAGGCGGTCAGGCCGCCACGAACGTGGTGGTCAACGTGACGGATACGCTCGGCAGTTTTTTCCTCGATATTCCGCTGCCGGATCTGGCGCCGGGTCAGTCGACGCCGCTGGATTTTGTCTATGACGCCACCAGTGCCCTGACGCGGGGCGCCGGGTTTGCCCAGGGCAATGAGCTCCTGGTTACGGTGGATCCATTCAGCGTGGTACCGGAACGCCGGGAGTCCAACAACGAGGCCCGGGCAGACGCGGAAGCGGACGTGCGGCCGGTGGTGGAACTGATGCCCACGCTCACGCTGGAAGATCACTTTTTCCTGCGCGGACCGCCCGCTTCAAATCTGATCAACGCGCTGGTTGATTGGAATGGCCCGCAGCTTGCGGGCAACGGGTCGGCCCCTTTTGGGGAGGTGACCTTCGATCTTAACGGAAGCCAGCAGATGGTATCCGGGACGGCCACCGGCGCCATGATCACCTACGACATGGGATCCGACCTGATGACCGGCTTTGGCTGCGATAACAACAGCCTGATCGTGCATGCCGAACAGGGATCGTTTGTGTCCGAGCCGGTGGCGGTGAACACGACGTCTTTTGACCTGCCGCTCTGGGTGCTTTGGCTGATCTCCAATATTCCCGGGGCCGATGGGGATTTTACCTCGCAGGTGGCGGCTCCCATCGTCAAATACCTGTACGCCTTTGTGTTCCCCGATCCGCCGTTTAACGCGCTGGTCGTGGTGCCCAACCTGGTGCCCTACCTCGGGGGAGAGATGCTGGGCATTCTGGACACCCAGGGCGGCGTCAACGTGCTGGCGGAGTCGTCAGGCTCGGGCGTCGTGTCCCTTTCGGGCGAGACCGGTGTTGCCGTCGCGAGTCTTGAAATTGTAGGTACGCTCACCGGCGAAGGCCAGGTGCAGTTCAAATGTTCGGAAGGGCTGGACCTGCTGGCGACAACATTCGGTTTGGACATCACCGGTTCGGTCACCCGGGAACAGCCGCTGCTGGAGGTGATTCCCGGTGCCTCCGTGCTCACTGGTCTACCGCTGGTGGGAGACTTCTTTGAGGCCGTTTTCGAAGGCCTGGTGATCAGCGGGAAGATCGGCGCGCGCGCCGCCATCACGGCCACCTTCGAGCCGGACGCAGAGGGCGCGCTGGAGTTTGCCTCCGGCACCGGCCGCCTGGGCGTGCCCACCAGCGCGACGCTGACTTTGATGTTTGCCAATGGTATGGCGTCGGTCACCGGCGGCGGCGAGCCGTTTGTGGAGGTGAAATTCCCCGCCCCCTATTTTGATCGGGCCGGTGTGGACCTGGTGCTGCGGGGGGAGCTGGAGGTCTACGGCTACGGTGCGGGCTTCGAACGGCTGGTGACCTGCGCCCTGCCGGGCGGCTGTTCCTTCTCGGACATCGCGGTGAAGCTCCGGCTGACCTCGGCAACGCTCATCCTGCTGCCGCGGGATCACCTCCTGGCAAAAGACTATGCCCGCTTTGCACCCCAGGCACGCAAGACGCTCGTCAATGCCGCCGACACCGAGACCACGCTGGTGACCAGCACTCTCGACCGCAGCCGCGTTTCCCTCGCCACCGGTAGCAACGGGCGCACGCTGGTGTATGTGCACGATGACCCGGCGGACCCCGATGGCCGCTCCACGGAAATCCGCGCGCTGCGGTTTGACGGCAGCAGCTGGCAGCCACCGGAAACGCTGGCCGACAACACGGCGCCGGAGTTTGCCCCGGACCTGGCCTATGACAGCGCCGGCAATGTGGTGGTGGTGTGGGAGCGGGCCACGCTCCCGGGCACCGATCCGCTCACCGAATATACTGAGGCCTTTGCCCGCAGCATGGAGCTGTACAGCAGCACCTGGAACGGGACCAGCTGGTCCGCCCCGGTCGCGGTGACCAGCAACAATGAAATGGACCACGCGGTAAAGCTGGCCTCCGGCGCCGACGACAGCGTGATGGCGCTCTGGCAGCGCCACGGCGGTGCGTCGCTCGCGGGGACCGCCGCCAACCCGATCTCGCTGCTGGCGGCTCCCTGGAACGGATCGTTGTTCGAAGCGCCGCGCGTGGTCGCCAGCGGGTTGACCGCGCTGCGAACGGTGGCGTTTGCCCAGCGCAATGCGGCGGAAGCGGTGGTGGTGTTTGCCCAAAACCTGGGCCTGGCCGGTGACGTGACCGGCACCGAGTTGTACCTGTCCAGCTTCGACGGGGCGACGTGGTCTGCCCCGGCCCGGTTGACCGACGATGCGTTGGCGGACAGTGCGCCGGCGGTGGCCTATGACGCCAGCGGGCTGCTGCACCTGGTCTGGATCAGAAACGGTGAACTGGTCTGGCTGCGCGACAGCACCGACCTGGCGGACCTGAGTGTGATCCAGACCGACAGCGGCGATGGGGGCCTGCTCAACCTCGAGCTGCTGGCCGACGCCACGGGCAACCTCGGCATTACGTGGCCGCTGGCCGCCGGTGAGACCACCGATCCGGGCCTGATCATCTACGACGCAGCAAACGGGGTCTGGGGCGAAGCGCAGCCACTGATCCGCGACGCCGCGGTGGAAGGACCGCTAAGCGCCGCGTTCGCGGGCGACGGATCGCTGCAGCTGGCTTACCTGAAAACGGCCATCACGCTGGAAGATGAAACGGTTGCTTCGGCCGGGACCGGCGAGTTCGAAGTGACCGGCGTGCCAACCCGGGGAGCGACGGATCTGGCTTACCTGATTCACCCGCTGGGGGCGGACGGCACCGTCGGCGGTCTGCGGATCAATCCGGGTAATCTGCTGCCCGGTCAGGGTTTCGATCTGGAAGTGGGTGTGATGAACAGCGGCGATCTGGAGATTGGCGCCCTGACCGTTGAGATCTACCAGAACGATCAGCTGCTGGACACGCAGGTGGTGACGGATCTGAAGGCCGGACAGACGCAGCTGCTCACCATCCCCGGGACCCTCAGCCAGGAGACGCGACAGCACTTCCGGGCCGTGGTGGACCCGCTGAACGCCGTGACGGAAAAAGA
>JBCCVP010000113.1:0-16867 GCA_039195135.1 Pseudomonadota bacterium
ATTCGCCTTGACACCACTTGTCTGCGGGCCTATCGTGCCAAATAGTGGTAAAAAGTAGAAAAAAGTGATTGTTCCGTGTTTCAAGGTGAGTATTCCGTCAGCCTGGATGCCAAGGGTCGCCTGGCCATCCCGACCGATTTTCGCGAGCCCATTGCGAGCGAATGCGGTGACGAGCTCATGCTCACCTACAACGGATTCGACAACAGCTGTCTGTGGCTCTACCCCCGGGGAACCTGGGAAGGCGTGCGCGACGAGGTGATGGGGCTGACCAACTTCTATCCCCAGCACCGGCAGATGCAGCGACGTCTCGTCGGTGCCGCCCGGCGCATCTCGCCGGACGCCAGCGGCCGCATCCAGCTTCCGGTGCATCACCGGCAGGTGGCGGGGCTGGAGAAGAAAGTCATTTTTATGGGCATGGGATCCAAATTCGAGATCTGGAACGAGGAAGCGCTCAACCGGGATCGTTTCGAGACCCCGCAGGGTGAACCGACCGAGGAGATGATCCGGCTCAAGATCTAAGGCCTTAAGGGCCCGCAGGACCTTAAGGACGCCACGAATGTTTGCGGTGCTCCGGCACATGGATGTGCCGGCTTTTTCTGGCCAGTTGGCCAGCAGTCAGGGACGACTGACGGGCTTCGAGAATAAAAAAGCCGCCTGAAAGAGACGGCCCGACCCTGGTGGGGGGGAACGTGCGGCAGGGAATAACAACGAAAAAGCCCGTTCCGGAGCCTTTAGCTCCGGGATTGGGCTTTTTTTGCTTATGGAATACACCGGACAGCAACATTTACCGCGGTTGGATTACCGCTGTTTCACGCTTCCGCGGACGGACGACGGGCACCTGCGCTCTGTTCCGGAGGCAACGATGAGCGGCGCTGACCATCATCGCCCGGTGCTGCTTGAGCCCGCGGTGGATGCGCTCGTGACCGATCGTGCCGGCCATTATCTGGACGGCACCTTCGGCCGCGGCGGTCACAGCCGTTGCATCCTTGAGCGTCTCAGCGATGAGGCCCGGCTCCGGGGGCTGGACCGGGATCCGGCGGCGGCCGCCGCCGCGGCGGAGCTGGCCGCGGAGGATCCACGCTTTTCCTTTGCGCGCGGTGTGTTTTCCGCGATGGCGTCAACCGCCGCCGACCTTGCGCCGCTGAGCGGCGTGCTCCTGGACATCGGTGTTTCCTCTCCGCAGCTGGACGAGGCGGCCCGCGGCTTCAGCTTTCAGAAGGACGGGCCGCTGGACATGCGCATGGATCCCGAAACCGGCGCCTCAGCGGCCGATTGGCTTGCCGCTGCGGCCGCTGACGACATCGCTCGGGTGCTGCGGGACTACGGCGAGGAGCGCCACGCCCGGCGCATCGCGCGGGCCATTAAAGCGGCGCCGAAACCGCCCGCCACCACCACCGAACTGGCCGAGCTGGTGGCGGCCGCGGCGCCGCTGACGGAGCGGCACAAGCATCCCGCGACCCGCACCTTTCAGGCCCTGCGCATTCAGGTGAACGATGAGCTCGGCGAACTGGACCGGGCGCTGGCGGCAGCGTTTGAGCTGCTGGCACCCGGCGGGCGCCTGGTGGTGATCAGTTTTCACTCGCTGGAAGATCGGTGCGTCAAGCGTTTTATCCGTGCCCAGGGCCAGCCTCCCGGCAACCGCCGCCTGCCGCCGGCGGCCGCTTCCGGCAAACCCGGTCTTCGGGCGCTGGGCAAACCCCGCCGCGCGGACGCCGAGGAGTGCCGGGAAAACCCCCGGGCTCGCAGCGCGGTGCTGCGGGTAGCCGAGAAGGTGCTGCTGTGAAGCGCCTGTTTCTTTATCTGCTGGTTATTACAAGCGCCCTTGCGGTGGTCTGGACCCGACACGAAAGCCGCAGCCGCTTTGTGGAGCTTGAGGCGCTGCAGCGGGAAGCTGACGAGCTCGAGGTGGAGTGGGGCCGGCTGCAGCTGGAGCAGGCCACCTGGGCGGAGGGTCACCGCATCGAGGCCAAGGCCCGGGAAACGCTCGATCTCACCCCGCGAGACCCCGACGAAGTGGTGGTGATCCTGCCATGAACCGTCGCGGCAAACAGACCATCGAAGTTCTCACCGGCCGTTTCTACGTGCTGCTGGGCTTGCTTGGCCTCGCGCTGGTGGCGCTGCTCGCCCGGGCGATCGATCTGCAGATCCTGCGCCAGGATTTTTATCAGCACCAGGGTGATGTGCGCCACGTGCGGCAGGTGGAGATCGCCGCCAGTCGCGGCATGATTGTCGATCGTAACGGCGAGCCGCTGGCCATCTCCACGCCGGTGCAGTCGGTCTGGAGCAAGCCTCGGGATCTGCTGGATCATCCGGGCGGCGTCGGCCGTCTGGCGCGGGTGCTCAACCTGGACGCGGACGAGCTGACCCGGCGCCTGAGTCAGCGATCAGAAAAATCGTTCGTCTACGTGCGGCGGCGCATTGCGCCAGCCCTTGCGGAAGCGGTCACGGAGCTGAAGCTGCCGGGGGTGCATCTGGAGCGGGAGTATCAGCGATTTTATCCTGCCGGCGAGGTTGCGGCCCACGTGCTGGGTTTTACCGACGTCGACGACCAGGGCCAGGAAGGTCTCGAGCTGAGTTTTGACGACTGGCTGCGGGGTACGCCCGGCGCCAAGCGGGTGATCCGGGATCGACTGGGGCAAACCATCGAAAACGTGGAGCAGGTGCGGGCGGCGGTACCAGGCCGGGATCTGATCACCACGCTCGACCGGCGCCTGCAGTATCTGTCTTACCGCGCGCTGAAAGCGGCGGTGATGGAGTTTGGCGCCCGCTCCGGGTCGGCGGTGGTGCTGGAGGTGGGCTCCGGCGAGGTGCTGGCGATGGTCAACCAGCCCTCCTACAACCCCAACGCCCGCAGCGGCCGCTACGAACACATGCGCAACCGGGCTATCACCGACGTGTTTGAGCCCGGGTCCGTGATCAAGCCCTTCGCCATTGCGGCGGCGCTTGAGAGCGGCCAGTACGATCCGCAGTCACCGGTGGAAACGGCCCCGGGATACCACAACCTGGGCGCCTACACGATCCGCGACGCCGTGAACTACGGCATGCTGGATCTCACCGGCATCATCACCAAATCCAGCAACGTGGGCGTCAGCCGCCTGGCGCTGACCCTGGATGCCCGGCACCTGTGGGAGGTCTACAACCGCTTCGGCTTTGGCGAAATCACCGGATCGGGTTTCCCCGGCGAGTCTCCGGGCATCCTGACGGAACACAATCGTTGGCGAGAGGTGGAAAAGGCGGCCGTTTCCTACGGCTACGGACTGTCGACGACGCCGCTGCAGCTGGCCCAGGCCTATGCTGCGATTGCCAACGGCGGCCGCATCCGCGCACCGTCGTTTATCAAAGACTCGGTGAATCCTGACCGCGCCGTACTGGACCCCACCGTGGCGGCGCAGATCCAGATGATGATGGAGACGGTGACGCGCGGCGGTGGTACCGGCACCCGCGCCGCCGTGCCCCATTACCGGGTGGCGGGCAAGACCGGCACGTCGCGCAAAGCCTCCGCCCAGGGCTACAACAACCGTTACGTGGCCACCTTTGCCGGCTTTGCGCCGGCCAGCGATCCGCGGGTGGTCGTGGTGGTATCGATCAACGATCCCTCCAGCGAGGAATACTACGGCGGACAGATCGCCGCGCCGACCTTCCGAACCATTTTGGAAGGGGCCCTGCGGCTGATGGACGTTCCTCCGGATGACCTGCTGCCGGCGCCGCGGGAGCTGCAGCTGGCGGGAGAAGCGCCATGAACCTGGCGGCCCTGCTACCCGGAGGCCCGGACGTGACGGTGACCGGCATGACGCTGGATTCCCGTCAGGTTACGCCCGGCGACCTGTTCGTGGCGCTCGCCGGTCACCGCGCGCACGGCCTGCGCTACGCGGCCCAGGCGATCGAGCGCGGCTGCGCGGCGGTGCTGTGGGAGGAGGGGCCGGACGTGCCTGCGCCGAGCCTGCCTGTGCCCGGGGTGGGTGTTGCCGATCTGTCCGCGAAACTCAGCCGGCTGGCCGGCGAGTATTACGGCCACCCCTCCCGCGAACTCACGCTGGTGGGTGTCACCGGAACCAACGGCAAATCCTCCTGCGTTGAGTTTCTTGGCCAGGCCTGGCAGCAGCTGGGCCACGCGGCGGGTACCCTCGGTACGCTGGGCAGTGGCCTGGTGGGGCAGCCCCGGCAGGATCTTGGCCTGACCACGAGTGACGCGATCACGGTGCAGCGGGAACTGCGCCGGCTGCGGGAGCTTGGATGCACCCACGTGGCCATGGAGGTGTCTTCCCACGCGCTGACGCAGCACCGCGTGGCAGCGCTGGATTTTGAGGTGGCGGTGGTCACGAACATCAGCCGCGATCACCTGGACTATCACGGTTCCATGGCGGCCTACGTTGCCGCAAAAGCCCGACTGTTGTCCGATTTCAGCCCCCGGGCGGCCATCCTCAACGCCGACGATGACGCATTTGAGACCATGCAGCAGTCGATCGATACGGCCCACACCGAACTGATTACCTTTGGCTTTGCGTCGGCCCAGGTGGTCGCCCGCCAGCTCACGCTGAGCGCGGCGGGTTGCCGCTTTGACCTGGAGGCGGAGGGGCTCACGTTTCCGGTGACCAGCCCGCTGGTGGGCGAATTCAACGTGGCCAACGTGCTCGCGGTCGCCGCCGCGATCAAGGCGCTGGAGCCCCAGGCGTTTGCCGATCCCGATGCGCTGACGTTGCTGCTGGGCGGCCTGATGGCTCCCGCCGGACGTATGGAAAAAGTGCCCGGCATCGGCGGGCCGCTGGTCGTCGTGGACTACGCCCACACGCCGGACGCGCTGGAGAACGCGCTCAAGGCCCTGCGCCATCACTGTGCGGGGCAGCTGATCTGTGTCTTTGGCTGCGGCGGCGACCGCGACGCCGGCAAGCGGCCGCTGATGGGCGCAGCGGCGGCGCGGCTCGCCGATCAGGTGGTCGTCACCAGCGACAATCCCCGGGGCGAAGCACCGGAGCGCATCATCGACGACATTCTGGCCGGCATCGAAGATGTAAGCCGGGTGCGGCGCATCGCCGATCGCCGGAAGGCTATCGCCGCGGCGCTTAACCTGGCGGCGGCCAACGACGCGGTGCTGGTGGCGGGCAAGGGACATGAGACCTACCAGGAAACGGCTACCGGCCGCGTCGAGTTTGACGACCGGGCGGTGGCGGCGGAGCTGCTTGAGGCGTGCGCATGATCCGCGGCGACACGCAGCAGCTGGCAACCCTGCTGGACGCGGAGCTGATCGGCGCGCCGAGCGAGTTCACGGGCGTCGCCATCGACTCCCGGCAGGTGGCGTCGGGGCAGCTGTTTGTGGCGCTGCCCGGCGAGCGCGTGGACGGACATGATTTTGTCGCCGCCGCGGCGCAGGCCGGCGCCAGCACGGCGCTGGTGGCGCGACCGGTGGACGCGGCGCTGCCCCAGCTGCGCTGCGCCGATCCGGTGCAGACCCTCGGCAGGCTGGCGGCAGACTGGCGTGCAAAATTCAAACTGCCGCTCATCGGCGTTACCGGGAGCAACGGCAAGACCACTGTCAAAACCATGCTGGCGGGGATTCTCGGGAACCTCGGCCCGGTGCTCGCCACCGCCGGCAACTACAACAATGAGCTGGGGCTACCCCTCACCCTGTGCGAGCTGAGCGACGAGCATCGTTTCGCGGTGATCGAAATGGGTGCTGGTCAGCCGGGCGATATTGCTTACCTCGCGGAGCTGGCCCGGCCCACCGTGGGCGTGGTCAACAACGCGGGCCCGGCGCACCTGGAGCGCATGGGAAGCCTTAGGGGTGTGGCCCAGACCAAAGGCGAGATGATCGCCGCGCTGGCGTCGGACGGCGTTGCGGTGTTCAACGCCGATGACGCTTTTGCCCCGCTGTGGGCGGAGCTGGCGGGTAGGCGCGAGAGCCTGCGCTTCGGGCTGGAAGCGCCGGTGGAGGTTGTTGCCCGGTGGACTCCGGCAGGCCAGGGATCGCGCGTCGAGCTGACCACCCCCGCCGGGGCGCTCACGGTAGCGATGCCGGTCCCCGGCGTACATAACGTATACAACGCCCTCGCGGCCACCGCCGCGGCGCTGGCGGCAGGTGCAACCCTGGACGCCATCAAGGCCGGACTGGAGGCGTTTGAGCCGGTCGGCGGCCGCCTGGTGCGGCGCGAGATGGCCGGCGGGTGGCTGCTGATCGAAGACACCTACAACGCCAATCCGGCGTCGGTGAGCGCCGGCCTGCACGTGCTGAGCCACGAGAACGGCGAGCGCTGGCTGGTGCTCGGCGACATGCGGGAGCTGGGGGTGGACGCGGATGCGCTGCACTTTCAGGTGGGCAGCGAAGCCCATCGCCTCGGCGTTTCCCGCCTGTTTGCGCTGGGGCCCCACAGCCGCCACGCGGTGGCCGGCTTTGGTACCGGCGGCGAGCACTTTGCCGATCTGGAAGCGCTGGTGTCCACCCTGGGCGCCGAAATCCACGAAGGCGTGACCTGCCTCGTGAAAGGATCCCGGGGTATGCGCATGGAGCGGGTCAGCCAGGCCCTGGAGGCCGCCTGACATGCTGCTATGGCTGGCCCAACAACTGCAGGCGCTGGAAACCGGCTTCAACGTTTTCCAGTACCTGACGTTTCGCACGATCTTGAGCGCGCTGACGGCGCTGGCGGTTTCCCTGCTGGTGGGTCCCTGGATGATCCGCCGCCTGTCCCACTATCAGATCGGCCAGCCGATTCGATCCGACGGACCACAGTCGCATCTGGTCAAGGCGGGCACCCCCACCATGGGCGGGCTGCTGATTCTGGTGGCGGTGCTGGCATCCACGCTGCTCTGGGCCGACCTGAGCAATCGCTACGTCTGGCTGACGCTGGCGGTGACCGCTGCGTTTGGCGGCGTCGGCTGGCTGGACGACTACCGCAAGCTGGTGCTGAAGGATTCCGCGGGGCTTGCAGCCCGCTGGAAATATCTGCTGCAGTCCATTTTTGGCCTGGCCGCGGCGATCTATCTTTATCAGACCGCAGCCCAGCCGGTGGCGACCGAGCTGATCGTCCCGTTCTTCAAAGACGTGGCGATTCCGCTGGGCATTGCTTTTGTGCTGTTTGCCTATCTGATGATCGTGGGCTTCAGCAACGCGGTGAACCTGACGGACGGTCTCGACGGTCTCGCCATCATGCCCACGGTGCTGGTGTCCTCGGCGCTGGGCGTTTTTGCCTACGCCACCGGCCACTCGGTCTTTTCCGACTACCTGTCCATCCCCTACGTGGCCGGCGCGGGTGAGCTCACCATCTTTTGCGGCGCCCTGGCGGGAGCCGGACTGGGTTTTCTGTGGTTCAACACCTATCCCGCCCAGGTATTCATGGGCGACATCGGCGCGCTGGCCATGGGTGCGGCGATGGCGGTGATCGCCGTGGTGATCCGCCAGGAGCTGGCCTTCATGATCATGGCGGGCATTTTTGTGCTGGAAACCGCGTCGGTGATCCTGCAGGTGGCGTCTTTCAAACTCACCGGCCGGCGGCTGTTTCGCATGGCGCCGATCCACCACCATTTTGAGCTTAAGGGATGGCCGGAACCGCGGGTCATCGTTCGCTTCTGGATCATCTCCGTGATCCTCGTGCTGATTGGTCTGGCGACCCTGAAGGTGCGCTGATGGGACAGGCCCGACGCAAAGCTGAGAAGAGCCGGGCGCCGCTGCTGCTCGATCCGTGGATCCTGGCCAGCGCGCTGATGCTGGCGGCCCTCGGCATCATCATGATCACCTCGGCGTCTCTCGCGATCGCCGAAAATCAGGGCATCCACCCGCTGTTCTACGCCTTCAAGCACGTGGTTGCGCTGACGCTTGGGACTCTGCTCGCGCTGATTTGCCTGCGGCTGCCGCTGGCCAACCTGGAAAAGGCCAGTCCGCTCCTGATGCTCCTGTGCTTCCCGGCGCTGATGGTGGTGTTTGTGCCTGGCTTTGGGGTGACGGTTAACGGCGCCACCCGCTGGGTGCGCACCGGACTGCTGAATTTCCAGGTGGTGGAAGCGGTCAAGATCATGCTCGCGATTTACCTGGCCGGCTACGCCGTGCGCCACAGCGAAGCGCTGCGCAGCCGGTTCCTGGGCAGCGTCAAACCGCTGGGTGTTGCCTGCGTGATGGCCACCCTGCTCCTGGCGCAGCCTGACTTTGGCGGCGCGGTGCTGCTGCTCGGCATGACCGGCGCGGTTATCTGGCAGGCTGGCGCCCGCTTTCGGGACCTCGGCGCCCTGGCCCTGTTCCTGCTGCCTGTGGGTATCTGGGTCGCCATGTCCGAGTCCTACCGGCTCCAGCGGCTGGTGAGCTTCCTCGATCCCTGGGCGGATCCCTACAGCGGCGGGTTTCAGCTGACCCAGGCGCTCATCGCCGTCGGCCGCGGCGAGTGGCTCGGCGTCGGCCTCGGCGGCAGCGTGCAGAAGCTGTTCTATCTTCCCGAAGCGCATACCGACTTTATTCTGGCGGTGCTGGCCGAAGAGCTGGGTCTCATCGGCGTGCTGGTGGTGATGGTGCTGTTTGCCGTCCTGGTGGTGCGAGGTCTGATCATCGCGATGCAGGCACTTCACAACGGCCAGTACTTTGCCGGCTATCTGGCCTACGGGCTGAGCTTCGTGATCGGCCTGCAGGCGCTGGTCAGCATCGGCGTCAACTTCGGCGTGCTGCCCACCAAGGGTCTGACCCTGCCGCTGGTCAGCTCCGGCGGCTCCAGCGCCCTGATGTCCTGCGTCATGCTCGGGCTCCTGCTGCGCGTGGCCCACGAGGTGGCCAGCGAAGGCGGCGGTGTTCGCACCATGTCCGACGGCAAGAGCCCCCGGGCGCCGAAGACCCGAAGGCGGGCGCGGGCATGAGCGGGCCGGTGCTGATCATGGCGGGTGGAACCGGGGGGCATATCTTCCCCGGGCTGGCGGTGGCCGGGGAGCTGCGTGAGCGCAACGTCGACGTGCTGTGGCTGGGCTCCGCCCACGGCATGGAAAACACGCTGGTGCCGCAGCACGAGCTGCCGCTGGAGACCATTGCCGTCTCCGGGTTGCGCGGTCGCGGCTGGCTGCCGCTTCTGGCGGCGCCCTTTCGCCTCGCCGGCGCGGTGTGGGCGGCGCTGCGCATTGTGCGCCGCCATCGGCCCCGCAGCGTGCTGAGTATGGGCGGGTTTGCGGCGGGGCCGGGAGGCGTGGCGGCCTGGCTGAGCCGGCGGCCCCTGGTCGTGCACGAGCAGAACGCCATTCCGGGCCTGACCAACCGCCTGCTGGCGCGCTTCGCCCGGCGGGTGCTGGCGGGTTTTCCCCAGGCCTTTCCCCGCGGCGAAAACGTGGGTAACCCGGTGCGGCCGTCGATTGCCGCGCTGCCGGCGCCGGCGCGGCGGCTTGCCGGGGCGCGGGAGTCCTGCCGCGTGCTGGTGCTCGGCGGCAGCCAGGGTGCCCGTTCGCTGAATCAGACCGTGCCGCGGGCCTTGGAAAAGCTGGCCAATCCAAACATCAAGGTCCGCCACCAGTGTGGCCGGGCGGCGGAGGCGGAAACCCGGCAGGCCTACGCGGCCCTTGCCGACTCCGCCCGCGTGGAATCGTTCATTGCCGACATGGCGGAGGCCTACGGCTGGGCCGATCTCGTGATCTGCCGGGCCGGCGCCCTCACGGTGGCGGAGCTTGCCGCGGCGGGGGTCGCGTCGGTACTCGTGCCGTTTCCCCACGCGGTGGATGATCATCAGACCCACAACGCGCGTTTTCTGGCGGATGCCGGCGCTGCGGTGCTGATGCCCGAAAACGAGCTGACCGCCGCCGCGCTGGCCGAGCAGCTGGCCGGGCTCGCATCGCAGCGTGAGCGGCTGCTCGAGATGGCGCAGCGGGCGCGGTCGCTGGCCCGCACCGACGCCACCCGCCGGGTGGCCGACGTGTGTCTGGAGGTGGGCGCATGACCGCCCCGGCGCGGGTCGGCGTGGATCCGCGGCGGCGGTTTCGCCAGGTGCATTTTGTCGGCATCGGCGGCACCGGTATGTGCGGCATCGCCGAGGTGATGCTGAATCTGGGCCATGAAATTTCCGGCTCCGATCAGCAGGCCTCCTCGGTGACCGAGCGTTTGGAGAAGCTCGGTGCCCGGATTCATATCGGCCATCACGCAGACAATATCGGCGACGCCAAGGTGGTGGTGAGCTCCAGCGCTATCAGCGGCCGCAACCCCGAGATTCAGGCGGCGCGGCGGCGCCGAGTGCCGGTGGTACCCCGGGCAGAAATGCTGGGCGAGCTGATGCGCTTTCGCGACGGCATCGCGGTGGCCGGCACCCACGGCAAAACCACCACCACCTCCCTGGTGGCGGCGGTGCTGGCGGAAGGGGGCATGGACCCGACGTTTGTGATCGGCGGGCTGCTCAATTCTCTGGGCAGCAACGCGCGGCTGGGTTCGGGCCGATTCCTGGTGGCCGAGGCGGACGAGAGTGACGGTTCGTTTCTGCTGCTCCAGCCCACCATCGCGGTGGTCACCAACATCGATAACGATCACCTGGAAACCTATCGCAATAAGTTTGCCCGGCTGGAAAAGGCTTTTGACCAGTTTCTGCACCACCTGCCGTTCTACGGCCTCGCGGTGCTGTGTATCGACGACGAGCCGACCCGGAAGCTGGCAGCGGAAATTTCCCGCACCGTGGTGACCTACGGTCTCGCGGAGGACGCGGATATTCGCGCCGTCGACGTGGTGCAGGAAGGCCCGAAGATGCGGTTTGCCGTGCGCCTGCCGGGCCGCGACGAAGACCTTAAGATCACACTCAACCTGCCGGGCGTGCACAACGTGCGCAACGCGCTGGCGGCGCTGGCCATCGGCTGGGAGCTGGGCATCGACGACGACGCCATGCAGCGGGCGCTGGCGGGTTTCCAGGGCATCGGCCGACGTTTCAACGTGCACGGCGACATTGAAGTCGGCGCGGCGCGGCCCCTGTTTATGGACGACTACGGGCATCACCCGACGGAGCTTGAGGCGACGCTGCAGGCGGCCCGCGACGGCTGGCCCGATCGGCGTCTGGTGGCGGTGTTCCAGCCCCATCGCTACACCCGCACCCGGGATCTGCTGGATGACTTTGCCCGGGTGCTGTCCGGCGTGGACATCCTGATCCTCGCGGAGGTTTATGCCGCCGGCGAAAAACCGCTGGACGGTGCTGACGGCCGGGCCCTGGCCCGGGCGATCCGTGCCCGGGGCAAAGTGGATCCGATTTTCGTCGCCCATCCCCGGGACTGCCGGGAGGTGCTGCCGGGTCTGGTGACCGACAACGATCTGGTGATGCTGCTGGGAGCCGGGGATATCGGCGCGGTAGCGGCGGAGCTGTACGCCCACGGCTTTGAAGGAAATACCGATGCGCATTGAGCGGGCAACGGACTTCGGCCGGGTGGCGGTGGTGATCGGCGGCGACGGGCCGGAGCGTGAAGTCTCCCTGGACGGCGGCCGCGACGTGCTGGACGCGCTGCTGGCGCAGGACGTCAACGCCGAGGCGGTGGATGGAATTCCCCGGCTGCTGAGCCTCATCGGCGAGGGGCAGGTGGATCGCGTTTTTAATCTGCTGCACGGACGTGGGGGCGAGGACGGCACGCTGCAGGGGGCGCTGAAGTGCCTGCAGGTGCCCGTTACCGGCGCCGGGCTGCTCGGCGCGGCCCTGACGCTGGACAAATCCCGCAGCAAGGCGCTGTGGCGCCAGGCGGGGCTGCCGGTGATTCCCGGCGCGGAGCTTAAGTCGCTGGATGAGGCGGAACGGGTTGCCGGCGATCTGGGTTTTCCCCTGGTGGTGAAGCCCGTCTGCCAGGGGTCCAGCGTTGGCGTCAGCGTGGTTGATCGCCGGGAGGAGCTGCCGGCGGCGCTGGCGCTTGCCCGGGAGCACAACCGGCGCGTCATGCTGGAGACGTTCATCGAAGGTGATGAGCTCACCGTCAGCATTGTTGACGCGATGGCGCTGCCCGCCATACGCATCGTGCCGGCGGATGGATTCTACGACTACAACGCCAAATACATCGCCGACAGTACCCGCTACGAGATTCCCTGCGGGCTTGACGAGCAGGGCGAACACGAGCTTCGGGAGACTGCGCTTAAGGCGTTTGCCGCCGCCGGCGCCAGCGGCTGGGGGCGAGTGGATTTTCTGCGCGGCGCAGACGGGCAGTGCCGGCTGCTGGAAGCCAACACCACCCCAGGCATGACCAGCCACAGCCTGGTGCCCAAGGCAGCGGCGGCCGCCGGCATGGACTTCAAAACCCTGGTCTGGCGCATTTTGGAAACCAGCTTCGATGAGGTGATCGCGTGATGCTGAAGCTATCGACCCGTGATGTGATTGCGCTGTTCGTGGTGCTGGCCATTTGCCTGATCACGGCCCTCGGGGGGCTGGCCGCCCGCAGCGTACTGGCGGAGAAGCAGGTGCCGATCCGCTGGATCGAAGCGGCCGGCCCCTTCGAGCGGGTTTCCGCGGAACAGATCCGCAGCGCCGCGGCGCCGCTGGTGGGGCAGGGGTTTTTTGCGGTGGACCTGGACGAGGTGCGGCGCACCGTGGAGGGTCTGCCGTGGATCCGCAGCGCCGGCGTGCGCAAACGCTGGCCGGATACGGTCAGCATTCGGGTGCTGGAGCATGAGCCGCTGGCGCAGTGGAACCAGTCCCAGCTCGTCAGTGAGATGGGGGAGGTATTTTCCGTCAGCGGCGCACCGCGCATCGGCGGCCTGGTGCGGCTCGAGGGGCCGCAAGGCAGCGCCCCCGAGGTGGTGAATTTCCTGGAAGGTCTGCGCTCTCAGCTGGCCGGCACCGGCGAGGATGTGGTCAGCCTGGCCCTGTCCGAGCGGGGCGCCTGGAGCGCGGTTTTGACCAGCGGTATTCAGGTCAACCTCGGAAGTGCGGATCTTACGCGGCGCCTGACGCGGCTGACGGTGGCGCTGAAGCGGCTGCCGGAGGGGGACAGCCGGCGGCTCCAGAGCCTGGACCTGCGCTATCCAAACGGCCTCGCCGCCCGCTGGCAGCAGCCTGAGGAGGTGCTGTCGCAGGTAACCGCTGGCCCCGACCTGACGCCCGGCATGTCCGGTGAGGTGCTTCCGGGCAGCACCCAGCGTACCGATCCGAATCGCCCGCCCGCGGACGGCAGCTCGAATCTGCCGGCCAACCCACCGGTGACCTCTCCCTGATGGCGCAGAAAAGTGACAAGTCGCTGGTGGTCGGTCTGGATATCGGCACTTCCAAGATTGTCGCCATCGTTGGCGAGGTGGCCAGCGACGGCGAAGTGGAAGTGGTGGGCCTGGGCAGCCACGAGTCCCGGGGACTCAAGCGCGGTGTCGTGGTGGATATCGAATCGACCGTGCAGTCCATCCAGCGTGCCGTGGAAGAGGCAGAGCTGATGGCGGGCTGCGAAATCCGGTCGGTGTTTGCCGGCATCGCCGGCAGCCACATCTCCAGTCTCAACTCCGAGGGCATTGTGGCCATCCGCGATCAGGAGGTGACGGAAGGCGACGTGGAGCGGGTACTGGACGCGGCCCGCGCTGTGGCCGTGCCCGCGGACCAGCGGATTCTGCACGTGCTGCCGCAGGAATACATCATCGACGGTCAGGAGGGGATCCGCCACCCGGTCAGCATGTCCGGCGTGCGGCTCGAGGCACGGGTCCACGTGGTGACCGGATCCGCCACCGCGGCCCAGAACATCTCCAAGTGTGTGGCCCGCTGTGGCCTGCATGTGGATGACCTGATTTTGCAGCAGCTGGCGTCCAGCTACGCCGTGCTGACGGAGGATGAGCTGGATCTGGGCACCTGCATGGTCGATATCGGCGCCGGCACCACGGATCTGGCCATCTTCACCCAGAGCGCCATCCGCCACACGGCGGTGCTGCCGGTGGCCGGCGACCAGGTGACCAACGACATTGCGGTGGCGCTGCGCACGCCGACCCAGCACGCGGAGGAAATCAAAATCCGCTACGCCTGCGCGCTGCGCCAGCTGGCCAGCGCCGACGAGACCATCCAGGTGCCGAGCGTGGGCGAACGGCCGTCCCGCCGGCTGGCCCGGCAGACGCTCGCCGAGGTGGTGGAGCCGCGCTACGAAGAGCTGTTCAGCCTCGTGAACGCCGAGATACGCCGGTCCGGGTTTGCCGAGGCGATACCCGCCGGCATCGTGCTGACCGGCGGCGCCTCAAAAATGGAAGGGGTCGCGGAGCTTGCCGAAGAGGTATTTCACATGCCGGTGCGCATCGGCACGCCGCAGTACGTCACCGGTTTGTCGGACGTGGTCAGCAACCAGATTCATGCCACCGGCGTGGGGCTGCTGCTGTACGGCGCCCGCAGTGATCACGTACCCACCGGGGGGTACGGCACGGTTTCCGGGGAATCACCCTGGGAGCGAATCAAGAAATGGTTTCGCGGTGAATTTTGAGCCGCGACACGTAAAGCAACCAAGCCAGCAAGGGAGACTTGAGGAGAGAAGCCATGTTTGAACTGATGGAGAGTTACAACCAGAGTGCCGTGATCAAAGTGATCGGCGTAGGCGGCGGGGGCGGCAACGCTGTCCGCCAGATGGTGGAGGCGGATATCGAGGGCGTTGACTTCATTGTCAGCAACACCGACGCCCAGGCGCTGAAAAGCTGCAGCGTGCAGACCACGATTCAGCTCGGGGCCAACGTGACCAAAGGCCTTGGCGCCGGCGCCAACCCCGAGATCGGGCGCCAGTCGGCGCTGGAGGACCGGGAGCGCATCACCGAGGTCCTGGAGGGTGCCGACATGGTGTTTATCACCGCCGGCATGGGCGGTGGCACCGGTACCGGGGCAGCCCCGGTGGTGGCACAGCTTGCCAAGGAAATGGGCATTCTGACGGTGGCGGTGGTCACCAAACCGTTCCCGTTTGAGGGCACCCGGCGCATGAGCGTCGCCGACCAGGGCATCGATGAGCTGAAACGTCATGTCGACTCCCTGATCACCATCCCGAACGAAAAACTGCTGACCGTTCTGGGCGGCGAGGTAACGCTGCTGAGCGGGTTTAAGGCCGCCAACGACGTGCTGTTGGGCGCGGTGCAGGGCATTGCGGAGCTGATCACCCGGCCGGGCCTCATCAACGTCGACTTTGCGGACGTGCGGACCGTCATGTCCGAGATGGGCATGGCGATGATGGGCACAGGCGTTGCCCGCGGTGATGACCGGGCCATCGTGGCGGCGGAAACCGCCATCGGCAGTCCGCTGCTGGAAGACGTCAACCTGTCCGGCGCCTGCGGCATTTTGGTGAACGTCACGGCGGGCCTGGATCTGTCCATGCGCGAGTTTGAAGAGGTGGGCCGCACCGTCAGCGAATTTGCTTCCGATGACGCCACCGTGGTTGTCGGCACCGTCATCGACCCCAATCTGCAGGACGAACTGCGGGTCACCGTGGTGGCCACGGGCCTGTGCCGGGAGCAGATGGCGGCGGTGGAAGAATCGCAGCCGGTGCAGATCGTGCGTAACGCAACCACCGGTGGTGTGGACTACGCCAGCCCCCGCAGTGACGTGGCAGAGGTGCCCGAGGCACCGCCGGCGCCGTCGGCGGAGGTATCCAGCGACGACGGCCGGGCAAACGAGAGCCAGCTGGACTATCTGGATATTCCGGCGTTTCTGCGCAAGCAGGCCGACTAGGACCTGAGCTGACGGCACCTCCGCGGATCCTTCGGGGATCTTAATGAGGGATCTCGCGGGTTGGGTCTCCACGACTTATTCAGGTGCCAGTCAGTAGATTCGGACTACGGTGCTTTGCAAAAGCGCGCTGCGCGGAAGCCAGAAGTCTGAATTGCGGCTCCACCGATCGTGGGCGGGTTTGCTGGCTTCTCGCCCGCCCACGGTCACTTTTTTACCACGAGGGTGTGGTTAATATGCAACAAATGTTGTTTTTTACCCAAAGAAATAGTTTGCTACCGCCCCAGCGTGTGTTAGTATCGCCGCGGCTGAAAAGACGCCTGTATGAAAGCCTCAAATCCCCGGGGGGGCAAAAACCATAATGATAAGACAGCGAACGCTCAAAAACGTGATTCGCGCCACCGGCGTGGGTATCCATACCGGACGCAAGGTCTACCTGACGCTTAGACCGGCGCCCATCAACTCCGGCATCGTGTTCCGCCGGGTTGATCTGAACCCGATCGTCGAGTTCCCTGCCAATCCAAACAACGTGGGTGATACCAGCATGTCCACGTCTCTGGGAACCGGCGAACACCGCATCTCCACCGTTGAGCATCTGCTCTCCGCCATGGCCGGCCTGGGCATCGACAACGCGTTTGTTGATCTGAGTGCGCCCGAAGTGCCGATCATGGACGGCAGCGCCGGCCCGTTTGTGTTCCTGATCCAGTCAGCTGGCATCGAGGAGCAGAGCGCGCCCAAGAAGTTCATCCGCATCCGCAAACGGGTGGAGGTGAAGCAGGACGACAAGGTCGCCCGCTTTGAGCCCTACGATGGCTTCAAGGTGCGGTTCTCCATCGACTTCGACCATCCCGTGTTCCGCAACCACTCGCATCAGGCGGAGGTGGACTTTTCCACCACGTCATTCGTGAAGGAAGTTGCCCGGGCCCGAACCTTCGGGTTTATGCGCGACATCGAGATGCTGCGGGAGCGCAACCTGGTGCTCGGCGGCAGCATGGACAACGCAGTGGTGCTGGATGACTACCGGATTCTGAACGAAGACGGTCTGCGCTATGAGGACGAGTTCGTTAAGCACAAGATCCTGGACGCCATTGGCGACCTCTATCTGCTGGGTCACAGCCTGATCGGGTCGTTCTACGGGCACAAATCCGGCCATGCGCTTAACAACACGCTGCTACGCGCCCTACTGGACCAGACCGACGCGTGGGAAGCGGTCACCTTCGGTGACGTCAGCAAAGCCCCAATCTCTTACGCCCATCCGGCTCAGGCTTTCTGAGCTGCCCCGGCGAGGCCGGATCAGAAAA